>DASYZD010000080.1:0-2204 GCA_035946655.1 Allostellaceae bacterium
TGCCGACGCGTCCGGCGTAGCGCAGCCCTCCGGTCGGATCGTAGTACGCGAGCAACAGCGCACCAAACCCCTGCCGGGTTCCCTCGGGTTCGGTAAAACCGACGACGATGAATTCGTCCTTGTTGCGGCACTTGATCTTGAGCCAGCTGTTGCCGCGCCCGCCGCGGTAGGGCTTGTCGCGCAGTTTGGAGACGATCCCTTCGAGACCAAAGCCCGCCGCCTGACGGAGGAACTCGGGTCCGCGGCCGTCCTGATGATCGCTGTAGCGCAGCATCCCCTCGGCGCTGGGTGGGATGATCTGAGCGAGTGCGGCCTTGCGGTTTTCGAGCGATGTCCCGGTCAGGTCCCAGCCGTCGCAAAACAGAAGATCGAAGGCAAAAAAGGTCAACTGTCCGGTTTGGCCGGTGGCGATTGCATTCTGCAGGTCGGAGAAGCTCGTGGTGCCGTCGGGCAGAAGCGAGACCAGTTCGCCGTCGATCACCGCCGCCTTGACCGGCAGTTCGGCGAAACGCCGCACGAGGTCGGGGAACTTAGCGGTCCAATCGAGCCCGTTGCGGGTGAGGAGCCGCACCTTATCCCCCATAACATGGGCGATCAGCCGGTAACCGTCGTATTTGATCTCATGCAGCCATTCGCTACCGGCCGGCGCCTCCGCGGCGGCTGTCGCAAGCTGCGGTTTGACGCTATCCGGAATGGTGCCTTTGCGCGCGCCCGAGAGGCTCGACAGCCGGCGCTTCAGCGAAGCGGCAGCGGCGGGCATCTCGCCGGTAAGCGGATGCCATACCCGGTCACGGTCGGCGGCAACGGCATCGATCGATCGATTGGTGTCGACGCTGAGCGGATGATCGTCAATGACCGCGTTGCCGCTCCCGGGCAGCGCCGCATCGTCGCGCTCCTTCACCAGAAGCCAGTTGTCGTGCTTGTCGCGCGGCCGGCGCTTCAGCCGCACCAGCATCCAGTTGCCGTGCAGCTTCTCGCCGTGGAGGGCAAATTTGAGCGTGCCCTTGGCAAGCGCGGCGGCAGGATCGGGCTCGACCGGGGTCCAGGTGCCGCGGTCCCACAGCAATACCGTGCCGCCGCCGTACTCCCCTCGCGGGATGATCCCCTCAAATCCCCCATATTCGAGCGGATGATCTTCGACTTCGACCGCGAGGCGCTTCTCGGCCGGGTCGAGGCTCGGGCCTTTCGGGATTGCCCAGCTCTTCATCACGCCGTCGAGTTCAAGACGGAAATCGTAATGCAGCCGGCGCGCGGCATGCTTCTGGACGACGAATGCGAGCCCGCCACGCGCCGACGCACGGGAACGCGCACGCCCCGCCGGCTCCGGCGTTTTGTCGAAATTGCGTCGCCGCCTGTATTCGTCGAGGGCCATGCCGCGGCCGAGCATACCCCCATTGGCGAGCCGTTTGCACCGACCCCGCAAACTTTCGCCGGGATCGTTTTTTGCGCATGATGGCGGGAGCAAGGCGAGAGAGCCCGATCCCGCGGCGACCGGGCAGGCCAAAAAGATCGGGGGGCACGCGGTGTCGACGATCAACAGTAAGACGATCACCCAGACCGTCACCCTCGGCGCGGTCAACAGCTTTCCGACCTACGCTTCGCCGCTGACGATCACCTCGACCGGCGCAATCCTGACGTACGCGGGCGTCGGCATTGACGGCGGGGCGACCGGGCTTGGGTCGATCGATAACGCCGGGAGAATCCGCGGTGGCAACGGTTACAACACATCTGCCGGGATCGTGCTGTCGGCTGGCGGCGACATCAGCAATAGCGGCGTGATTACAGGCGGCGGCGGTTACACCGGCGCTGCCGGGATCGTGTTGTTGGCTGGCGGCGACATCAGCAACAGCGGCGTGATTACAGGCGGCGGCGGTTACGCCGGCGCTGCCGGGATCGTGTTGTTGACTGGCGGCGACATCAGCAATAGCGGCGCGATTACAGGCGGACCGGGCGGCAGCGATGTCGGCAACCCCGGCCCGGCCGGCGACGGAATCCTGCTATCGGGCGGCGGTAGCATCGTCAATATGGGGGCGATCCAGGGCGGCGCGGGCGCGTTTTACGGCGACGGCGGCACTGGGATTGTCCTTGCAACCGGCGGCAGCATCGCCAATACCGGCACGATCGCGGGCGGCCTCGGCGGCGGCTACCGTGGCGCCGCCGCTGACGGTGCCGGGCTCGTCCTGTCGGCCGGCGGGGTCGTCACC
>DASYZD010000081.1:0-14477 GCA_035946655.1 Allostellaceae bacterium
GCGTGCCGGTGGCGAGGAGGGTCGCGGCCTCATGCTCGCCGGCCAGCCGCGCATCGGGAACGCGAAATCCGACGATCGTCACCCGATGTCCGACCCTGGCCAGCGATCTGGCCTGCCGGATTGTCCGCATGTTCAGCGACAGATCCTTGCAGGCGATAATGCACACCGATAATCCGCTATCATGCGGGGCGTCTCTGATCCTCCGATCGGGCATCTTCAGGCGACGGCCGCTCGCACTGCGCGGCAGACGTATTCGGACTGCGCCTCGGTCAGGTAGGGGTGCATCGGCAGGCTCAACACTTCGCCCATGAGCTCTTCGGTCACCGGGAGACCACCGGGGGCTATCGGATAATCGCGATAGGGCGGCTGCATGTGCAACGGGCGCGGATAGAAGATCTCGGTGCGGATGCCGCGCGCGGCGAGGGCGTGCTTCAGTTCGTCGCGGCGGCGGGTCCGGATCGTATAGAGCGCCCAGGAGGATGAGCTGCCCGGCGGGACCGCGGGAACCGATACCGACCGGCCGAGCCCCGCGGCATATCGGCCGGCAATCCGCTGCCGCTCGGCGAGTTCGTCGTCGAAGATCGCAAGCTTTTCGATCAGCACGACGGCTTGCAACGTGTCGAGGCGGGTGTTGGAGCCGACGCGCACATTATCGTATTTCCCGTGTCCGCCGCGTCCGTGGATGCGGACCGAGCGCAACACCTCGGCGAGTTCCGCATCATCGGTAAACATCGCGCCGCCGTCGCCCCAGCAGCCGAGCGGCTTCGATGGATAAAAGCTGGTGGCGGTGACGTCCGCCAGGACGCCGACCCGGCGGTTGCCTTGCGCCGCCCCGAAGGATTGCGCCGCATCCGCCAGCACCTTCAGACCCGCCTCGCGGGCAATCGCGTTAATTGCCTCGTAATCGGCCGGCAGCCCGAACAGATCGACCGGAACGACCAACCGAGGCGTCAGCCGCCCCTCTTGGCGGATCAGCCGAATGGCGGCCGCAAGGCTGCGCGGCGACAGGTTCATCGTCTCCCGATCGACATCGACGAAGACCGGGCTCGCGCCGACCAGGCACACCACTTCCGCGGTCGCGGTGAAGGTCCAGCTGGGCAGGAACACCGCGTCGCCCGGCCCGATACCGAGGGCCAGCAGCGGGACCCACAGGGCATCGGTCCCGTTGGAGCAGGAGACCACTTCGGCAGCGCCAGTGAACTTGGCGAGCCGACCCTCGAGGTCGCGCACCTCGGGCCCCATGATGTACTGGCCGTGATCGAGGACCCGCCCCCACCCCTCTTCGACGCGGGCCCGAACCCGGTCGCGCTGGGTCTTCAGGTCGATGAACTCGATCGGCGGGACCGGCAATTGACCCTCTAATCGATCGTGCGCGGGCGCCGGCTCCCGATCGGCATTCGGTGGTGCGTTGGTCGCGCAAGATTGCGGGCTGCCGGCGGCGGGCCGCGTGCCAGACATTGGCGCCCCTTCCGGATTAATGATGCCGGGGTTAGGCGAATTTCGCTTGTAGGGCGGCCGCCGGCTGCGGCAGCCGGGAGCGCACCGGGACGATGGGCGCGGTTTGTATCGGCCCGAGTTCATCCACGCCGGCGTCACGCGAGCGCGCCGCGACGTCGCTCGGTAGGACACCGGGTTGCAGCAGGAATTCGCGCAGAACCGCCCGGCTCACCGGAATTTCGGTGGCCGAATTCTGGACTTTTTTCGCCGGCTGAGCATTCGGATAGCTGTAGCTGATGCCGTTGTAAATGTTGCGGAACGCCGGAAGCACGGCATAGAGCTCGTCGAGTTCGAGGGTCCGGCGAAGTTCTTCGTCGGTGGTCAGCTCCTCGTACAATTTCTCGCCCGGACGCGGCCCGATGCTGTGGACCTCGATCATCGCCGGGTTGTGACCGTAAAGCGGAGCGACGAGATCGATCAGTTCGTCGACGAGATCGGCAATGCGCACCACCGGCATCCGCGTGACAAACACTTCGCCGCCATGGGCGATGCGCAGCGATTTCAAAACCAGCCGCACCGCCTCCTGCAAGGTCATGACAAAGCGCGTCATGTTGGGATCGGTCAGCGTCACCGGACCGCCGCGGGCAATCTGCTCGCAGAACAGCGGCACCGCCGATCCTCCCGATCCGACGACGTTGCCAAAGCGGACGCTGGCGAACACCGCCTTTGAGCCAAACTCCAGCATAGCGTTGGCGGCGGTGATCAGGCGCTCGCCCATCAGCTTTGTCGTCCCCATCACGTTGGTCGGATTGACCGCCTTATCGGAACTGGTCAGCAGCACCCGCTGCATATCGTTGTCGAGCGCCGCCTGAACGACATTCTGGACCCCGATAATATTCGTCTGGACCGTTTCGAAAGGAGCGCGTTCGGACGACCCGACATGCTTCAAGGCGGCGGTATGGATGCAGTAATCCATATTCTTGAACATTGTGCACAGTTTACGGGCATTGCGCACGTCGCAGATGAACGGATGAAAGCGCGGTTCGTGCCGCAGCGCCTCGGACAGCGCGAACAGCCCGTTCTCGTAGCTGTCGATCCCGCGAACCTCGGCAGCCGAGGTGCGCAGCAGCCGATTCACCAGTTGGGTGCCAACCGTTCCGGCCGCTCCGGTAATGATGATCCGCTTGCCATCAAAAAACCCATCCGCGTTGTCCTGCCCCTGATCACGAATCTTGAGCATCCCGGTAACCCCCCAACGCTACCAAACCCCCAGCGCGGACCGCTTTTAATTGCCCGCATTTACAAAGCCCAGGCCGTCGAATCATGGCTCATTAACTTTATACAACTTGCCGAAGAACACCTCGGTTGACAAGCCCCCTGATCGGCATGCAATCATTACGCGTGACCAAGCGCCTACGGCAAGGTAACCAAGCCATTTTTATTTCTGGCTTGAATAACGCAATTGTCGAGTCAAGCGTCACTTAAGTGGACACTCGATACGACCGAGCAGGGACCTGGCTAGTTGGGGGAAAAGGGGAGTGGCATGCGTGTGATGATCCTTGGGGGCGACGGTTATCTTGGTTGGCCGACAGCAATGCATTTTGCAGCTGCGGGGCACGAGGTGATGGTCGTCGATAATTATTTACGCCGCACGGTCGCCCGCAGCACCCAATCGGAGGCCCTGTTCGAGGCCCCCAACCTGGAGGAACGGGCGGAGGTTTTTCGGTCGGCGCGGGGCAGTCAGATCGAAGTGGCGATCGGCGACTGCTCGGACATGATGTTCTTCGATCCGCTGTTTGCCCGCTTCCTGCCCGATACTGTCGTCCACTATGCAGAGCAGCCCTCCGGGCCGTATTCGATGCGCGGCTTCCATGAGGCGCAATTGACCTTGCGCAATAATCTCGGTGTCACGTTCAATCTAGTTTGGGTAATTCTTCGCCACAAGCCCGACTGCCACATCGTCAAGCTCGGAACGATGGGGGAATACGGCACCCCGAATATCGATATCGAGGAAGGATGGATCGACATCGAACACCACGGCCGGACCGACAAGTTCCTCTTTCCGCGGCAGGCCAGCACCCTCTATCACACGACCAAGGTGCTCGATACCGATCTCCTATGGTTCTATGTCCGCACCCATGGGTTGCGGGTCACCGACCTGATGCAGGGACCGGTCTATGGCTTGTCGACCTGGGAGTGCGAGGGGAATCTCCCGCTGCTGCCAAACTTTCATTACGACGATATCTTTGGAACCGTTGTTAACCGGTTTCTGGTGCAGGCCGTCGCCGGGGTGCCGCTGACCGTCTACGGCAAAGGCGGGCAGACGCGCGGCTATCTCAATTTGAAGGACACGTTGCAGTGCGTGCGGCTGGCCACGGAGACGCCGGCCGCGGCCGGGGAGTTGCGCGTGTTCAACCAGTTCACCGAACAGTTTACCGTCAACGAGCTGGCCGACCGCGTCAAGCGGGTCGGCACCGCCATGGGCCTTCCGGTAAAGATCGAATCGATTCCCAATCCGCGCAAGGAAAAGGAAGAGCATTACTATAATGCCAAGCACTCCGGTCTATTGGAATTGGGACTGCAGCCGCATTACATGACGGATGAGGTGCTCGCCGCGATGCTCGAAACAATCATCCCATATAAATCGAATATCGATGCGAAAAAGATCATGCCTCGGGTGCGCTGGTCCTAGCTGCCGCATCGGCTTTGCCAGGCCCTCAGCGCAACCGCGATCGCTCGCCGCCGCCCGGGTGCAACCCGTGCGGCGCCGGGTCGCTGTTGGTCGCGGCGCCGGGGTCTTCCGCCGACGATGCCGCAGCGGCGGACCACGCGCCGCCGCTGGCCGCCGCCCCGCCCGAACCCGACAGCCTTTCGAGATCGGAACGCGTCCTCTTTGAGAGGCTCAAGACCGAGGTCATGGAGCTCCGCTTCAAGGCGCGTCGCTTCGACGAGATCAATCAGCAGCTGTCCGCCTGGCGGGCGACGGCGCGACGATACGATCGGCTGATCGCCCGGCTGAGCACGGTCAAACAGCGGGTCCGATTCGCGCCGCTCCCCAAGCGGGCGGCGGCGCCAACCCCCACCTCGCCGATATCACCCTCAGCCGGAAAAGGCCAAGTCTGCATCCTGTCGCGCAAGGATCTGCGCGACATCACCCGGGTTCCCCGGATGGCGAAGACGCTGGTCGACGCCGGATACGCGGTCACCGTCGTCTCGTTCCGCGCCCCCGTGCAGCAGCTGATCGACATGTGCCCGGCGACGCGATACATCGCGGTGACGCCCCGGCCGATTACCGCGCGGATACTCGCGCGCATCAATTACCTCCTCGATAAGCGCAGGCAAAAGGGACTGAGACGCGCCGAGGCGCTGAATAACGCCGCGGGTGGCGCGCGGGGTCGCGCTAGGGCGACGTCCGCCGGGCACTCGCCGGTGAGCCTACTTTATCGGCTTGCCGAACTGGCGCGCCGGCTCCTGATCCTGGCGCCGTGTACGCTCTTGTTCAAACGCAGAGACCAGAAATTCATCGCGGCCTGGCGCAATGCCGCCGCCGCGGACACGCTGACCGCGTTAAGTCCGTTGGCTGTTCAGCTGCAGCAATGGGCGATGACCCATGCCTTCGCCCAGGAGGCCGACCGGGCGACCCGGGAACTGCACTTCGACATCGTGCAGGCGCACGACAACTATGCGCTGGTCGCCGCCGCCCGCCTTGCCGCCCGCGACAAGGCGAGGCTCATCTACGACGCCGTCGAGCTGTCGTCGCACCGGTTGGCGATCAATCCCAGTCGCTTCGAGATGCTGCGGGAATGGTTCGAGCGCCGCGAGGAAGCCGCGATCTTTCGCATTTCGGACATGATGATCGCCGTCGGCAACGGCGTGGCGGACTGGTATGCGCGCACCTATGCGATCGACCGGCCCCTCGTCATCCGCAATTGCCGGTATTATTGGCCGTACGCGGCGGACCCGCGGCTGCGCGCCGACGCCGGCATCGGCGCGGCCGAGCGGCTGATCATTTGGTTCGGGTCGGCCTACCCGCAACAGGGGATCGAGTTGCTCCTCGATGCCGTGCCGCTGATGCCGCCCGATATACACCTGGCCGTCGTCGCCACCGCCCTGCCGCGCTGGGACGCCTATGTCAATGATGAGCTGCCGCGGCGAGCCGCCGCGCTTGGCATTGCCGGGCGCGTGCATTTCCTCGCACCGCGCGAGCCCAACGACCTCGTGCCTTACGTTTCCGGCGCCGATCTTGGCGTGATCCCGCGTCCCAGCGAGCACCCCAACAACTTCTTCAGCATGCCCAACAAGTTTCTCGAGATGGTGATGGCCCGCCTGCCGATCGCGGTGTCCCGCCTCGGCGATATGAGCGAGACCATCCGCGAGTACGGCATCGGCAATATATTCGATGAGCGCGATCCTGCGGACATCGCTGCGGTTATCGGGGCGATGCTCGAGCCGGCAAACTACCGACGGCTCAAGCACAATGTGCACGCGGCCGCCGAGGACATGAGCTGGGAGGCGGAAAGCGCCGTCTACCTGGCGGCGGTCCGCTCGATGATGCCGCCGACAAAGGCCGCTTCAGTCGGCGCCGACCCGACACCCAACGGGGCGTTACCGGCGTGAGGGGGCGCACTTCGCGGGATTGGGGTGGGACGATGGCGCGATTGTCGGCGACATTCCCGCTCGGCCGGCTGCTGCGCGCGGTCCGTCCCTCATCGGGCCCGGGCTCGGAGCCGATACTCGCCAGCGGCGAGACGGCTCGCAGCTTGTTCGGGCGTCTTTCGGCGAAGCGCGATCTGGTCGTGGCGGCCCGCTCGCGGGTCGGGCCACAGCTGGAGACCCGATTCCGGCGCTACGTCGCCTGGCTTGTTCGGCAGGGCTATACCTTCGGGTCTGTCGAGGAATCCCCGCTCCGCTTCGATGCGAGCCGCATCTACCTGCGCTACGATGTTCACGTCGGTGACCTGTTCGGCGCCTTTGCCCTGGCAGACCTGCACGAAGCGCTGCAGATCCCCGGCTCGTTCCAGATCTGCTGGAACCATTCGCGGGTCGAGGCCGACGCATCGGATCTGTTTTTGAAGCTGCAGGCGTTCGATAGCCGGTATGTCGAGTTTGGTCTGCATTGCGCACCGGAGAGCGCGTGGCTGATCGCCGAGCGATTCGGCGGCAGAAGCGAGGGTATCGAGAAGCTCGTCAGGAGCGGCGCGGCGCGCCGGCTGATGAACGACTGGCTGGCAGCGTTCGAGCGCGACGGCAACGACGCGCCGGTGTTGCGCGACGCACGTCGCCGGGCGGAAGCTCACCTGGCCGAGATCGTGGCATCGTTCCGCCGCCATTATGGCGCGGTGACGACGCTGTCCGGTCATGGGACGCCACTTGCCGCGGCGTATTTGGACGCGGTGCGCGGCGAACCCCGCCTCGCCGCGATCGGCAGCTATCTGCACCCGGTCGAGTTCCTCACCCCCGAGCGCATTGCCAAACACGGCTTTGGCTGCGAACTGACCCGCTTCACCGAGGATGAGTTGCCGGGACCCCGCATCGTCTTCGAAAACCCGATCGCGGAGATGGAAGTCTCTTACCGCCAGCGCCTGTCGGTCGGCGGCGGTCTGCTCGCGCTGTTTCATCCCGCCAGCTGGACCAGCGATCATTTCGCGCCGTTCATCGATGCCGTGACGGCGCCGAACTGGGTGGATCCTCGCCCGCCGCCAATCGGCCGCGAACTTGGCGGTTGAGTGCGGTCGCACTATTGCGCGCGGTGCTGACGATGCTCCCCCCGATACATCAGGCGATTGCCCTTAACCTCTTGCCACTGCCGGTTTCTGCGCCACCGCCGGGGAAATAAATTTTTTGTCTTCCTCAGCCGGAACGGATATCGTTTCGGCCACGAAGTAGTTCGAGGTGGTCGCGTTGAGACGACTTGACCGAACGGTAACCCGGGCGGCGCGCGTTGGTGCCACCTGGCGTATGTTGCCCCGGGGCGGGGTGATCGCCGGCGGGTTGGCCACCGTGTTCAGCGTGCACCTCTTCGAGGGGTTGCGGCTCGGCCAGCTGCATCTTTTGGCCTCATGAACCGGTCGGGAAAGCCGCTCATCCCGGCAGCATTACGATGGAATGCCTCATCGATGTTCGGCCGCAAAAGACCCGAGACAGAGGATCGCAAGATGTCCGACGCGCCTGATGATCTGGGTATTCCGATGAAGCCCACCCGTCCGTCGGGGCCGGCCGCCACGGTTGCGCCGCTTGGTCGGTCGGCGACCCCGCTGCCGCCACGCTCGGCCGATCCGATCCGGCCGGCGGCGGAGGCGCCGCGACCGGCGGAGAGCGAGGTTCGTCCTGTTGTTGGGGCCGCCCAGCGGCGCAGCAACGACGCTGACCTGCGCAAGCTCATCGTCGGCCGCGAAATCTCGCTGTCGGGGGAGATCAACTCCTGCGACAAACTGATCGTCGAAGGCAGCGTCGAAGCCAACCTGCAGAATTGCCACGATGTCGACATCTCCGAATCGGGGCTGTTCAAGGGTTCCGCGACGATCGACGAGATCGAGGTGCGCGGGCGTTTCGAGGGCAACCTGGTCGTCAGGAAGCGGCTGTTGATCCGCGCCACCGGACGCGTTTCGGGCACGATTCGCTATGGCCAGATCGAAATCGAATGCGGCGGCCAGATCTCCGGCGACATCCAGTCGCAACCGGGCGAGGATTCGACCTCCGAATCGCCGAGCGCCCGCGTCGCGTTCTGAATTCTCCGAGGCTCGAGGCAGGACGCCTTAGGCAAAGGCGTCCTTGATCCGCGCCCAGTCCTCGATCGCGCGTTCCTCGCCCGGGATGATCGGGATCACCACCTGACCCCAGCCGGCGTCGCGCAAGGCCTCGATTCGCTGCGTCAATTCCTGCTCGGTCGCGGTAAAGGTGGTGCGCCGGATCAATTCGGCGGTGACAAACGGGCGCTCCTCGGGCTTGAGAAAGACGAAATGCCCGCGGTGGTTCTGCAGATAGCGCGCGTCTGGCGGGGTGAAATGCCGCGCCATCGCAACATAGCCCTCGACCGCTTCGGCGATCCCCTCCGGCGGCACCTGCATCGTGTTGTCCCAGCCCTGCTGGTCGACATCGGCGGCGCGGTGCAACAGCGTCGCGGCGCGCGGGCCGGCCTGCGCCATTGCCCGTGGGCTATCGGCCGCTTCGCCCGGCGCCAGCACACAGCCGCAAACCCAGGCAGTGGCGTAAAGATCGCCGGCCCGGTGGCCCGCCGCCTCCCATGCTTCCTTCATGGCCGCGATCGCACCGAGACCGCCGTCAACATCCTGGATGAAGCACTTCCAGCGGGCCTCGAGCCTGGCGGTCAGCGCCCGCGATTTCGGACCATAGGCCGAGATGTGCAACGGGATCGGGTCCTTGGTGTTGAAGAGGCCGATCTCCGGGTTGAGGAAGCGGATCTTGCGCCGCCTGCCCTCGATCGCGGTCTCGATGGTCCGGCCCTCGAGGAGCGCATAGACGACCCGGATATGCTCCTCCATATCGGCGAGCTTCATCGCGCCCAGCCCCATCGCGCGGCGCGCCGAAAACCCGGTGCCAACCCCGAAATCGATCCGCCCCGGCGCGAGGCCGTTGAGCGTCGCCAGCGCGTTGGCGGTGACCGCGGCGATCCGGTTCGACGGCACCAGCACCCCGGTGCCGAGGCGAATGCGCGAGGTCTTCATCGCCGCCGCCGCCATCGCGACGAAGCAGTCGGCGGTGATCATCTGGGTGTCGTAGAACCACGCGTGGGTGAACCCCAACTCCTCCGCGCGCTGCGCCAGCTTCCACGAAGCGCTGGCGCTGGCGATGCCGATTCCGAAATCCATGGGCGCCTCCTCCGGTTAAGCCCAGGCGTGAAGTTGGGTTTGGTAACTCCACGATCAGGGCGCCGTCCTCACACATTGAAGCGGAAATGCATGACGTCGCCGTCCTGGACGACGTAATCAGCGCCTTCGAGCCGCATCTTGCCGGCGTCCTTGGCGCCCTGCTCGCCGCCACAGGCAACGAAATCGACGTAAGGGATGGTCTCGGCGCGGATGAAGCCCTTTTCGAAATCGGTGTGGATGACCGCGGCGGCCTGTGGCGCCTTGGTGCCGCGGGGTATCGTCCAGGCCTTGGACTCTTTCGGGCCGGCGGTGAAATAGGTGATCAGGTCCAAGAGCGAATAGCCGGCGCGGATCACCTGGGCGAGACCGGTCTCGGCGAGCCCGAGCGCGGCGAGAAATTCGCGCCGCTCGTCGAGGTCGGCAATGAGGGCGAGCTCGGCTTCGATCCCCGCCGAGATCATCACCGCCTGCGCCCCTTGCGCGGCGGCATACTCGGCGACCCGACGGCTCGCCTCGGTGCCGCTCGCCGCGGCGCCCTCGTCGATATTGGCGATGTAGAGCACCGGCTTCGCGGTCAATAATTGCAGCAGCTTCAACTGGCCGTGCTGCTCGGGCGGCAAGGCGAGGCTGCGCGCGGGCTTCCCCTCCTGCAGCGCGGCCAGCACCGGCTCGATGACCGCCAGCAAGTCCTTAGCCTCGCGCTCCCCGCCGCGGACGCGTTTCTGTACGGCGACGATACGGCGTTCGAGGCTGTCGAGATCAGCCAGCATCAATTCGGTCTCGACCGTTTCGGCATCGCGGATCGGATCGACCGAACCCTCGACATGGACCACATTGTCATCCTCGAAGCAGCGCAGGATATGGGCGATCGCATCAACTTCGCGCAAATGGCCGAGGAACTGGTTGCCGAGCCCCTGCCCTTTCGAGGCGCCGCGCACCAGCCCGGCGATATCGACGAATTCGAGTTGCGTCGGCACGATCTTTGCCGATTTGGCGAGGCGGGCGCACACCTCCAGGCGCTCGTCGGGCACCGCGACCCGGCCGACATTGGCGTCGCGGGTCGAGAACGGATATTTCGTCGCCTCGGCCGCCTGGGTCGCGGTCAAGGCGTTGAAGAGCGCCGACTTGCCGACATTCGGCAGGCCGACAATCCCGCAGTTGAAACCCATGACGCTCTCACCAGCCCCCTACGTCATGACCGGGCTCGTCCCGGTCATCCACGAAACCGCCGCGAGGGTGAAACGTGGATGGCCGGAACAGGTCCGGCCATGGGTGGTATTTAAGATCGGTGGCGACGAAATCCAGAGGGCGCGGCCTCTCGCGATTATGGCGCCTCGTCCTCGTCGAATTCCGGGGCGGGGCAGAGGCGCGCCACCTCGCTCATGAACGCCTGCGGAGCGCCATCGAGGAGCAGCGGAAGCGTCTCGGCTAGCGCCTCGACCAGCGGCACGACCCATGCCCGCAGTTCGTCGGCAGGGAAGTTCTGCAGCACATAGGGCTCGACCAGCTCCTTGATGCCGGGATGGCCGATGCCGATCCGGATGCGCCAGAAATCGGCACCGATCATTGCGTCGATCGAGCGCAGGCCGTTATGCCCGGCATTGCCGCCGCCGCGCTTGACCCTGACCTTGCCGGGGCGCAGATCGAGCTCGTCATGGATCACCACGATCTCGTCCGGGCCAAGTTTATAGAAGCTCATCGCGGCGAGTACCGATTCGCCGGACAGGTTCATGAAGGTCTGCGGGCAGAGGAGGAGGCACCGCCCGCCGGCTATCACGCCCTCGGCGAGTTCGCCCTTGAAGCGGTTGCGAGGTGCCGCGAAGCCATGGCGCCGGGCGATCGCCGCGGCCGCCATGAAGCCGATATTGTGGCGGTTCCTCGCGTAACGGGTGCCGGGATTGCCGAGACCGACGATGAGGCGCATCGCCGCGCCGGCGCCGCAGGCGTTATGGCGCCGTCGCGGCCGGTGGCGGTGCCGCCGGCTCCTCGGTCGGTGGCGCCGCCGCTGCGGTCGCCGCCGTCGCTGCGGCCTGGGCTGCCTCTTCCTTCACGGCCGACGACGCCGCGATGCTGGCGATCGTGAAATCGCGCCGCCGGATCACCGGGCGCGCGCCCTGCGGCATCTCGACCGACCCACTATGGATGCTGTCGCCGATGTCGAGCCCGTCGAGATCGACGACCACGCGTTCGGGGATGTTGTCGACCGAGCAGACCATTTCGATGCCGTGGCGCACGATGTTGAGGATGCCGCCGCGGCGCAGGCCGACCGAGCGCTCGTGATTGATGAAGTGAACCGGGACCATGACGGTCACCTGCGCACCGGCGCCGACCCGCATGAAATCGACATGCAGCGCAGCGTCGCTGATCGGATGGTACTGGACATCGCGCGGCAAGGTTCGGTAGGTCGTGCCGCCGATGCTGACATCGATGAGCGTGGCGAAGAACCCGGGCCTGGCAACCGCGTGCGCCAGCGCGCGCGGTTCGAGGCTGATCAGCACCGGCGCCTGGTTGTCGCCGTAGACGATCCCGGGAACGCGCCCTTGGCGCCGCGTTGACCGGGCCGCACCCTTGCCGGCCTCCAGGCGCGGCTCGGCATTGAGGCTGATGATCTCCGGCATCGACGTCCTCTCCTCTATCGCAAAAACCGGCCGGGCGGCGCGTTAGGCACCGCATTCGCATCGGCCGGCGTTGTCGTCAATCGAACAGGCTCGAAACCGAACGTTCCTCGCTGATGCGCAGGATCGCCTCGGCGATCAACGGGGCGATCGTCAGCTGCCGGATGTTATGCGACAGCCGCACCGCCTCGGTGGCGACGATGCTGTCGGTCAGCACCAGCATCTTGATCGGCGAAGCAGCGACCCGCGCCACCGCACCGCCCGACAGCACCCCGTGCGTGACATAGGAATAAACCGCTTCGGCGCCGCTGTCGACCAGCGCCTGGGCGGCATTGCACAGCGTGCCGGCACTGTCGACGATGTCATCGACGAGGATGCAACGCATGCCGGCGACATCGCCGATGATGTTCATCACCTCGGAGACCCCGGCGCGCTCGCGGCGCTTGTCGATGATCGCCAGATCGGCATCGACCCGGCGCGCGATCTGGCGGGCGCGAAACACCCCCCCGACATCGGGCGACACGATGACGAGGTCAGCGCCCGCGTGGTTCTCCCTGATGTCCTTCACCAGCACCGGCTCGGCGATCAGATTATCGGTCGGGATCTCGAAGAAACCCTGGATCTGGCCCGAGTGAAGCTCGAGGGTCAACACCCGGTCGGCACCGGCGGTGGTGATCAGATTGGCGACGAGCTTGGCCGAAATCGGGGTGCGCGATGCCGATTTGCGGTCCTGGCGGGCATACCCGTAATACGGAATGACGGCCGTCACCCGCCGCGCCGAGGCGCGCTTCAGCGCATCGAACGTGACCAGCAGCTCCATCAGGTGGTCGTTCGCCGGATAGGAAGTGGATTGGACGACAAAGACATCCTCGCCGCGCACGTTCTCATGGATCTCGACGAAAACCTCCATATCGGAAAACCGCCGCACGCTGGCGCTGGTCAGCGGCTGACCGAGATAGGTGGAGATCGCCTCGGCGAGGGGGCGATTGCTGTTGCAGGTCAGAATTTTCATCGGCCGAGAGGCAAAAGCGGCGGCCTCGGGCCCGATCCCGCGGCGGCACGCGGGGGTGGTTGTAACAAACCCGCGCGTCCGAAGCAATCCAGGCCCGCAGAGGAGCGCGGCGTCGCTCCCCGCCAATCTCGGCGCCCGGCCGGCCGGCGAATCGCGGCCCTCGCCCCCTGCGCCCCTTGCCTGATACAAGCGAACCCGGTGCCGACCTGGAGCCGCGCGCGATGAGCTTCCCCACCCCCTACGATCGTTTTGAAGGCGAGGTGCTGCCCGAGTGGATCGACTACAACGGGCATATGAACCTCGCCTATTACACAGTGCTTTTCGACTACGCGACCGACCTCCTCTTCGACGAACTCGGGCTCGGCCTCGACTATCGCCGCGATACCCGGCAGGGCACCTTCGTCGCCGAAACGCATAATCTCTACCAACGCGAGCTGCTCGTCGGGGCGCGCGTGCGCGTCGCCACTCAGATTGTCGGAGCCGATACCAAGCGGCTCTATCTCGCGCACGAGATGTTCGCACTCGCCGGCGGCTACCGCGCCGCAACCCAGGAGCTGATGTTTCTGCACGTCGATCTGGCGGCCCGCCGGGTGAGCCCGTTTCCCGAGGCGTTGCACCAGCGGATCGCCGCCGCCGCCGCCGCGCATGCCACCCTGCCCCGGCCCGACTGGATCGGCCGCCGGATTGCGATGCCGGGGAATCGGTCGCAATGAGCGGCGGAGCGCTCAGCTGAGGTCGATCGCGTATTTCTTCAACAGCTCGAGCGGCACGATCTCCAATGTGGCTTCATGCGTCGCGGTGAGGCGCACCCGGGGCGCCCTTCCGGCCTCGAAGGCCTCCTTCCAGCGCTCGGCGCACAGACACCAGCAGTCGCCCGGCTGCAATCCGGGGAAACCGGCGGCCGGAACCGGGGTCGACAGGTCGTTGCCGGCGGCCTGCGAGAACGCGAGGAAGTCGGCGTCGACCCGGGTGCACACGGTGTGCACCCCGACATCCTCGGGGCCGGTCTCGCAGCTGCCGGTCCGGTAGAACCCGGTCAGCGGTTTCGCGCAGCATTCGGCGAGCGGCTCGCCGAAGACATTGCGGGGTTCGCTCATGTTATCCTCCGTTGTCAGGCCGGACGCCGCCCGCTGCGCGCGGCGAACCGCGCCTCGACGGCGTCCCAGATGTTGATCGCGAGGTCGACCCCGTCGAGCCGCGCAATCTCCTGGATCCCGGTGGGCGAAGTTACGTTGATCTCGGTCATGTAGTCGCCGATGACATCGATCCCGACAAAGACCAGCCCGTGCTCCCGGAGGCTCGGGCCGATCGCGGCGCAGATCTCGCGCTCACGAACGGTCAATGCGGTCTTCTGGGCCCGGCCGCCGACATGCAGGTTGGCGCGCGCTTCGCCCTCGGGTGGCACCCGATTGACCGCGCCGACCGGTTCGCCCTCGACGAGGATGATGCGCTTGTCGCCGTGGCGCACCTCGGGGAGATAGCGCTGCACCATGACCGGCTCGCGGTAGACGGACGCGTACATTTCAAGGAGCGACCCCAAATTGTCGTCGCCCGGCCGCAGGTGGAACACGCCGGCGCCGCCAT
>DASYZD010000082.1:0-25999 GCA_035946655.1 Allostellaceae bacterium
GATGTCGGAGAACATCACAGAGAGCATCCGGGTTTCGCCGCCAAGCTGCAGCCGCTCGGGATGCGCCGCCAGCGCATTGACGAGGTCGGGCGCGAGGTAGTGACGGAATGCCGATTGAATGAGGCGCCGCTGGTGGTCGACAAAGCCATCACGGACCAGCATCACGCCGGTCGTTGCCGCCGCCAGGGCGACGATTGGGCTGACGAGCGGCAGCCACAGCCCGTGCGCGAAGGCGAGCTGGGCGCCACCGGCCCAGCCGAGAATCGGCACCGCCCCGCCGAGGACCGCCAGCCGGGTCGGCAGCAGCGCCGCGGCGATCCCGGCGACGATCGCCAAACCCGCGATCAGCCCGATCACGATCGACGGCCAGGGCGGCGGGTTCTCGCGGATGAAATCCCCGGCGAGGATCGTGTCGACGATGTTGGCGAGGCGTTCGGTGCCGGGGATCGGGGTGTTGCCGAAAGGCCCCGCGTAGGAGTCGGCGATGCCGATGAACGAGGCGCCGAGGAGGACGATGCGCCCCTTGAACAAATCCCCGGGCAGCCGGCCCTCGACCAGATCGGCAAACGAATAGGTCGGGATCGTGCCGCGCGGTCCGCGATAGTTGATGACGAGGCGCGACGCCGGGTCGGTTGGGATCGACCGATCGCCGAGTTCGACGCCGTCGCCGAGCGCGAGGCCAACTTCGCTCCACGGCAGTCCGAGATAGGCGGCGGCTATCCGCAGGGCCAGAGAGGGGACAAAATCACCGCTGAACGGCAGCGCGAGATAGTCGTAGCGCGGCTCGCCGTCGCGGTCGAAGGCGATGTTGACGTGGCCGAGGCCGGCGGCCGCTTCGGCCAAGGGCAGGATTGGCAACACGGCGGCTTTGGGCTGCAGCGGGAAGATCGGTTCGTTGCGGCTTTGGTCCAGCCGCAAATAAACCTGCTGCGACAGTTGCGCCGGCTCTTCCTCGGTCGGGCCTTGAAATGAAAAGGCGAGCGGCAGCAGCACCTTGCCGCTGGCTCGCAGGACGGCGGCGAAGTCGCCGTCGGGATCATCGTCGGCGAGGCGCCGAAGCGCCTGGCGCAGCCGGGGGTCTTGCGTGTCGCCAAGGGCGCCCGCCGCAATACGTGCCGCGTTGCGCAGGTCATTGGCGATCGGCAGCTCAGGTTCGGCGAACAATAAATCAAAGGCGATGACCCGGGCGCCGGCGCGATCGAGCAGCTGCACCGCCTTGGCGAACAGCCGCCGGCTCAACGGCCATCGCCCGAGCCGGGCGAGGCTGTGGTCGTCGACCAGCACAATGACGGTTTCGGGTTCGGGCGCCTGCGCCCCGCGCAGCCGGAAGCGCAGATCGAGCGAGGCGGTCTCCAGGCCGCGCACCAGCGCCGGATCCTCGACGGTGAGGAAGAGCAGCGTTGCGATCGCGAGGGTAGCGGCAAGCCCCGCCTCGCGCGTGCCGCGCGGCCAGACGAATGCCGGCCACCGCAACTGGGCCGCCTACTTCACATCGGTGCGGGCGATGACCGCGTCGAATTCCGCCCGGCTCCACACCCGCGGCGGAACGGGGTCGCGCCCGGCTTCGAGGCGAGCGCCCCAGCGCGCCGGGATCGTCTCGCGGCGTTTGGTGGCGGCGCTGGTCATCTCGACGCTGCCGCTGAGGACGCCAACCTGCATCGCCGTCGCCGATCCCTCGACAAACCAGTCGGTCGAACGCACCGCTGCCGTCCCGACTGCGGTATCGACCTCGAAGCTGGCCGGGCGCTCGACCGGGGCGACCACCGCCCGCAGCAGCCCTTGTGCGAGCGAGAGATGGACATCCTGGCGTTGCCCGGCGCCGTCAACGCCAACGGTGGTCAGCGTCATTCGCGTACCTGCGGCGACCGAAACCACCGAGCCGTCGCTGAGCCGCAGCTTCAACTTGCCGTCGGTGGGCACATCGACGGTATCGCCGACCTGCACGCTCTGCCCGATCTTAGCCGCGCTACGGCTGCCGCCACCCTCGATGAAGCAGGAGCCGAACAGCCCGACGACGGTGCCGCCGGGCGCCGCCAGCGCCGCTCCGGGCAAGACCAGGAGCACGGTCGCTGCCAGCCACGCGGGCAACTTGCGCTGGCAGATCCCCCGGGGCATCTCAGTGCTCCTCCTCAGTGTTGCGAGAATATCGGCCGCCCGATCGTATCGGGAAACAGGTAATCGAGGGAGAAATGGACCTGCGCGACAACTCCAGTTCCCGCGGCGGTGGCATGGGTGGCCGGCACCAGCCCCTCGACCAGAAATTCCCACCCCTGCCCGGCATAGCTAATCCCGGGGCAGATCAGGAGGGTCGTCCGGGCGCCGAAGCTCTTGCCTCCCGGAATCGAGAACAATACCTCGGTCATCGGCGTCATACCGCGGATGAATTCGGGGAGCGGCAGGCTTTCCACCTTCGATTGCAGGTAGGGGATCGAGTATTCGACGACAAACCCGGGCGTCACCAGATCGGGACGGGGTGCGGCGGCGGCGATCTGATAGCCGAGCAGCCCGGTGATGGCGAGGGGTCGCAGATAGCCGATGTCGAGGTCGCCCAGGCCCTTGCCGAAGTACACCCTCGGCGTCGTCGCCCCGGAGGCAAAGGCGCCGGCGCGGGCGGCGCCGGTGCCGCCCCATTCGTGATCGAGGCCAAAGGTCAGCAGGAATTCGTGGGCTTGATTGTTGACCGCGAGGTATTTGAGTTCGGTGTCGAAATTGAGCCAGCCGTAGAGCGGCTTCGCGCCGCCGCTCTGGGTGAAGCGGGTCCAGGTGTCCTGCATCACGATCCCGAGATTCTCGGTAATCGTTTTCGCATAGGTGCCGTTGAATTCGCTGAGCCAGTTGCCGCCGGCGAAGGGCTGGGTCGAGCCCCAGGTATAGATTTCGTCCGCCGGCGCCAACTGGGGGAGCACCACGGTCGCCGCAAACAGCCGGTCGCCCGCCGCCGTATAGGCGGCCGCATCGCGGGCGAATGCGCCGATCGCGACAAGGAACCCGACGCCGATGGCGAGCATGCTCGCCCGGCAACATCTACCAGATCCGTCCGGTCGGCTCATCGCTGTCCCTCTACTCCGGTCTCCTGGCCGGGACCGCCTAGCAAATATCGTTGCACATTCAACCGTCGCGCGAAACATGGGCGCTCGGCGATGCTCCCGACCCGCCGTCTTCTCGCCGGTCCACGCAATCGACGCGCTCACTACCGCGATCGCAATTTCGAGAATCGAGCACAAAGCGCGCTTCCCGGCGTTGCCGATCGGTGCAGGGAGAGTGGCGGCCGACCGCCGTTTTCGCCCCCTGGCCGCTACAAACCAACGCATTTCGCCGGCACCGGAGTGTAGTAACATGCCCTGATGCGGACAAACCGGCGAGAGCGCGTCGAGCGCCACCTGGCGGCGATACTGGCGGCCGATATCGCCGGCTATGGCCGGCTGATGGGCGAAGACGAGGAAGGAACGCTTGCCGCGCTGAGGATGTGGCGGCGCGAGATCGCCGACCCCAGGATCAAGGAGCATCGCGGCCGCATCATCAAAACTACCGGCGATGGTTTCCTGGTGGAATTCGCCAGTGTCGTCGACGCGGTGCACTGCGCGGTCGAGATGCAGCGTGCGATGGCCGAACGCAACGCCGGGACGCCAGCCGAACGGCGCATCGAGTTTCGCATCGGCATCAACCTCGGCGACATCATCAGCCAGGATCAGGACATCTTCGGCGACGGCGTCAATGTCGCGGCGCGGCTGGAGGCGCTGGCCGAGCCGGCCGGGATCTGCATCACACAGGTCGTGCGCGACCAGATCCGCGACAAGCTCCCTTATATTTTCGACGATATGGGCGAGCAGCAGGTCAAGAACATCTCCCGGCCGGTGCGCGTTTATGCGATGAGTGCGCAGGCGGTGGCGGCAACCGCACCCTCGCCCGCACCAGCCGCCTCAGCAAGACCGGGCGTCCGCCGGAGCCATCTCGTCATCGTGGCGAGCGCGGTCGCCGCGATCGCCATTGTGATCGCTGGCTGGTGGGATTGGTCGCGCGGCGGCTTGTTGTTCGCGGTGCTGCGGCCTCCACCCGAGGCGGCCGCGCCCGCCACCCCCGCGCACGGTACCGGCAGTCCGGCAGCCAGCGCGCCGCGGCTGTCGATCGTCGTTCTGCCGTTCGACAACCTGTCCCGCGATCCCGACCAGGATTATTTCGCCGATGGGATCACCGAGGATCTAACCACCGATCTCTCGCGGATCTCGGGAAGCTTTGTCATCGCCCGCAATACCGCCTTTACCTACAAGGGTAAATCGGTCGACGTGAAACAGCTCGGGCGGGACCTCGGCGTGCATTATGTCTTGGAAGGCAGCGTGCAGCGGCTGGGCGATCAGGTCCAGGTCGCCGTGCAGCTGATAGATGCCCATAGCGGCGCCCATGTCTGGGCCGACCGGTTCGAGACCAGTCGCCGCAACCTGGTCGAGGCGCAGAGCGAGATCACCGGCCGTCTGGCGCGGACGCTCAACCTCGAACTGGTGCAGGACGTCGGGCGGCGGATCGCGCAGGAGCAGGCTGTGGATCCCGATGCGCGCGATCTGATCATGCGCGGCTGGGCGCTCTACCAAAGGCCGCTGAATACCGAGAACCGCAAGCAGGCGCTGCAGGCATTCGAGCAAGCCCAGGCGATCGAGCCGAATTCGGTCGAGGCCGAGATCGGCATCGCCGCGGTCCTGGCAGTCAACGTTGCCAACGGCTCGACCGAAACGCCAAAAGAGGATGAGGCGCGCGCCGAGAAATTGCTTGCCGACGCGCTCGAGCGCGACCCCAACTGGTCGCAGCTCCACGTCACCCTAGCCCTGTTGCGTCGGCTGCAGAATCGCCTGCCCGAATCGCGGATCGAATGGGAACGGGCAATCGCGCTCGATCCGAACAATGCGGTCGCTTACGGGCAGCTCGGCGTCACGCTGATCTATCTGGGCGAGCCGGCGGCGGCGATCCCGCTCGAAGAGAAGCGGCTGCGGCTCAACCCGAACGACCCCAACGTCGCGTTCGCGTATTGGTCGCTCGGGCTGGCCCACCTGCTGCTCGGCCATCTCGACCAGTCGATCGAGCTGTTGACCAAGGCGCGCGCCGCCAACCCGCGAATTTATTACTTCGGCCTCGATCTCGCAGCAGCGCTGGCGCTCAAGGGCAATCTCGACGAGGCGCATACCGTGTTGCGCGACGCGATCGCCTTGAAGCCCGACATCAACTCCTTGGCGCGCCAGCATGCCCGCTGGGCCTACACCAATAATCCCGCATACCGGGCGCTCGCCGGCAAGAGCGTGGATGTCGGTCTGCGCCTGGCGGGAATGCCGGAGAAATAGGGCGACGCGTTTACCCGGAGGGTGCGATAGCATCGCGGAATGAGCGCTGATAAACCCGAGCGCACCGAGCGTCGGCTGGCGGCGATACTGGCCGCCGATATCGCCGGCTATTCGCGGCTGATGGGCGCCGACGAAGAGGGCACGCTCGCCGCGCTCAAGGCAATCCGCGCCGAACTGGGCGACCCCAAGATTGCCGAACACCGCGGCCGCATCGTCAAAACGACTGGCGACGGCATGCTCGTCGAATTTCAGAGCGTTGTCGATGCGGTGCGCTGCGCGGTCGCGCTGCAACAAGGGATGGCGGCGCACAACGTCGACATTCCGGCCGAGCGGCGGATCGAATTCCGCATCGGCATCAATCTCGGCGACATCATCGGCGACGCGGGCGACATCTACGGCGACGGCGTCAACATCGCGGCCCGCCTCGAAGCCCTGGCCGAGCCCGGCGGGATCTGCGTCAGCCGCGTGGTACACGACCAGGTCCGCGACAAGCTCGCTGTCGCGTTCGATGATCAGGGTGAGCAGCAGGTCAAGAACATCGCGCGCCCGGTGCATGTCTATCGCGTGCGAACGGGCGGGCCTGCGCCGGTGACGGCGCCATTGCCGCTGCCCGACAAGCCGTCGCTGGCGGTCCTGCCGTTCCAGAACATGTCGGGCGATCCGGAACAGGAATATTTCGCCGACGGCATGGTCGAGGAGATCACCACCGCGATTGCCCGGCTGCCGTGGCTCTTCGTCATCGCCCGCAATTCGAGCTTCACCTATAAGGGCCGCGCGGTCGACGTGAAGCAGGTGGCGCGCGAGTTGGGGGTGCGCTACGTGCTCGAAGGCTCGGTGCGCAAGGCCGGCAACCGAGTGCGGATCACCGGGCAGTTGATCGACACATCGACCGGCGCCCACATCTGGGCCGACCGCTTCGACGGCGCTCTCGACGACATCTTCGACTTGCAGGACCAGGTCGCGTCCAGCGTCGTCGGCGCGATCGAGCCACGGCTGCGCCAATCAGAGATCGATCGCGCACATCGCAAACCGACCGAAAATCTGGACGCCTACGACCTCTATCTGCGTGCGCTGGCGGAATTTTATCGCTATAGCGAGGATGGGTTTGCGGAGGCGGCGGCGCTGCTACAGCGGGCGCTGGCGACCGATCCGGCCTACGCGCCACCTGCGGCGCTGATCGGCATGTGTCGTGTGTTACAACGCTTGAACGGATGGGGTGCGCTATCGGATCTCGACGTGACGGCGGCGCTTTCCTTGGCACGCCAGGCGCTCGACCATACCCGCGACGATCCCGAAGTGATGGCACACGCCGCTTGGACGCTCTTCTATCTTGCCGGTGAGACATCCTTGGTCGAGGCGGCACTCGATCGCGCGTTGGCGCTGAATGCAAATGCCTCGATCGCCTGGCATCTAAGGGGTGCGATCCACGCCTGGCGAATCCGACCGGAGCTGGCGATTGATGCCCTCGATCGAGCGCTGCGTTTGAGCCCGTTCGATCCTCTCACCCGCTGGTCCGCTGCCGGCGTGGCACTTGCCCATCTCGGCGCGCGGCGTTTTCAACAGTCGCTCGAATGGGCCGACCGTGCCTTGCACGACCAGCCCCGCCTTAACCCCGCGATGCGGTTAAAAATCGCCGCGTTGGCGCACCTCGGCCGGCTTGACGAGGCCCGCGGCGAACTCGCCCGGTTACTGGCTTTTCAGCCCGGTTTGACAATCGCCGGATGGCGCGCCTTTACCACCCCTGGAGCCGCGCCGGAAATTGTCGAACTTTGGGCCGAAGGCCTGCGCCGCGCCGGCTTGCCGGAGGCGTAGAAGCCGTCAGCCGCCCAGTCCCAGTACAAAAGCCAGCGCCACGTTGAGTCGGGTCACATCCGCCGGTCGGAGCTGTCCGATTCGCCGGCCGACCCGTTCGCGGCGAACCGTGACGGGCTTGTCCGCCATCACCTGCGATCGCATTCGCAATCCGGTCTCGGGACCTGGTTCGATCGTGACCCGGAAATCGGGCGCCTCCACCAAATCCGAGGTCAACTGGCAGACGACGACCGAGGCATGGTTTTGCGGAAAGGCGTTGCTTTGCACAATAACCGCAGGGCGGGGCTGGCCGTAATCGCCCGGCGCCGCGACGATGACGACGTCACCGCGGCTCATCGGCGTCGAATTCGGAGACGGCTTCGATCCACAGCAGCGCGTCGCGCTCGCTTTTGGAGGCCAGTTGCGCAACCTGCGCCGCTATCCGCTTGCGCACTGCGGCCGACCCTGCATCGGGCACGACAAGGCGGAGTTCGCGCAAACCCTGTTGCCGGCGCCGCTGGCGCATTAGCTTCATTCGTTCAGCAGGCATGGCCATATCGATCTCCAGACCGGATCGGCTGCGTGACAATGTAACGCGTTACGGATAAGTTGCAAGCGCCACAGCCTCGTGAGGGTGTGTTATGGTGATCATTCTCGCCAATTGCGCGGTGCTCGACGGCACTCGCGCCGAGCGTCGCGAGGACCACCACGTCCTGATCGACGAGGGGCGGATCCGCGAGGTGTCGGACCGGCCGCTGTCCAGCGCCGCGGCCGAGACAATCGATCTGGATGGCCGCACCCTGATGCCCGGGCTGATCGACGCGCATGTCCATGTCATGGCCGTCGATGCGATGCTGGCCCGGCTCGCCGAGCAGCCGCTGACGCTGGTGACGATGCAGGCCGGGCGCGTGCTCGAAGGCATGCTGGGGCGCGGCTTCACGACGGTGCGCGATGCCGGCGGCGCCGATGGCGGCCTCGCCGAGGCGATCGAGCGCGGCCTGGTGGCGGGTCCGCGCCTCTTTCCCTCGGGCCAGGCGCTCTCGCAGACCGGCGGGCATGGCGATGCCCGGCCGCGCACCCGCTCGGTCGCCAGCTGCGCCTGTTGCGAATACGGCGCCGGCCTCGCACGCATCGCCGACGGCGTCACCGAATGCCGCCGCGCGGCGCGCGACGAATTGCGCAAGGGCGCGACGCAGTTGAAGATCATGGCCTCGGGCGGAGTCGCCTCGCCCTACGACCCGATCTGGAACCTGCAATATTCGAATGAGGAAATGCGCGCGATCGTCGAGGAGGCGATCGGTTGGCACACCTATGTCTTGGCCCATGCCTATACGCCGGTTGCGATAAGCCGCGCGATCGACAACGGCGTGCGCTCGATCGAGCACGCCAACCTGATCGACCGGACAACCGCCGAGCGGGTCGCCGATGCCGGCGGTTTTGTCGTCCCGACCCTGGTTACCTATGACACGCTGCACCGGTTCGGCCGCGATCTCGGCTTTTCCGAGGTGAGCTTATCCAAGCTCGCCGAAGTGCGCGAAGCGGGGCTGGCCTCGCTGGAGATCCTGCAGGCCGCTGGTGTGCCGGTCGGCTACGGCACCGACCTCCTCGGCCCGATGCACCGGCACCAGACCCGCGAGTTCGTGCTGCGCGCCGAGGCGATGGCGCCCTTCGACATCATCCGCTCGGCGACGATGGTCAACGCGGCGCTGTTGAACCGTGAAGGCGAGTTGGGGGTGATCGCGCCCGGCGCCTGCGCCGATCTGATCGCCGTCGACGGCGACCCGCTTGCCGATATCTCGCTGCTCGATGGCGAGGGCGAACACCTGGCCATGATCATGAAAGACGGCGCATTCCACAAGCGGCTCGGCGAATAGGCTCGAGTGATGAAATTCGGCGTCTTCATCAGCGCGCAGCAGCCGCGCTCCGACGATCCGGTCGGGCGGTTTCACGAGGCGGTCGAGCAGGCGCGCCTCGCGCACGCCGCCGGGTTCGATGGGCTCGCGGCGGGGCATCACTATCTGTCGCCGCCCTACCAGTCGCTGCAGAGCCTGCCGCTCCTGGCGCGCCTCGCAGGCGAGGCCCCGGGCATGGACCTGTGCCTGTCGGTCCTCCTGATGGCGCTCCTAAATCCGGTGCAGACCGCCGAGGAGGTCGCCAGCCTCGACATCATGTCCGACGGTCATGTGATGTTCGGGATCGGGCTCGGCTACCGCGAGGTCGAATACGAGGCTTTTGGGGTCTCGCTGCGCGATCGGGTGCCGCGCATGCTGGAGGCGATCGAGCTGATCAAGCTGCTGTGGACCGAAGAGGTGGTGAATTTCGAGGGGAGATTCTTCCGCGTCCACAACGCCACCTGTACGATTCGCCCGGTGCAGACGCCGCATCCGCCGATATGGATCGCCGCCAATGCCGACCCCGCGGTCGTGCGCACGGCACGGCTCGGGCTGCCATGGTTCGTCAACCCGCATGCCGCGCTGTCGACGATCGAGCGCCAGTGGGCGCGCTACAAGCAGGCGCTGGCCGAGGCGAACCGGCCGATGCCGAGCGTCCGGCCGATCGCGCTCGAGCTGCATGTCGCGCCGACCCGTGAGGAAGCAGTCGAGACCGCGCGCCCGTTCCTCGCCGGCAAGTACAACGCTTATGCCGAATGGGGCCAGGATAAGGTGTTGCCGGGGGAGGAAAGCTTCCGCATCGCCTTCGACGCGCTGGCCCGCGACCGCTTCATCCTTGGCACGCCAGATGAAGTCATCGGGCAGATCGAGGAACGGATCGCCCGCCTCCAATCCAACTATCTGATTTTCCGCGTCGGCTGGCCCGGCATCGAATCGGCAAAGATCCTGCGGGTCATCACGATGATGGGAGAGCGGGTCCTGCCGCATTTTCACGCCAAATACGGCCGCGGCTGACCTTGCGGCGAGCGGCTGCTCACTCCGAGCGGGTGGCGAGGCTGCCAATCGCGCGCTAGGATCGGGCGCGTCGCCTAAATTTGCGGCAGATCGGTCGGGGGGGGCGCGCGATAAGCGTGCAGCATCTTGTCGATAGCTGAGGCCCGTCCCCAACCCACGCCGCCACCGCGACAGGAGTTGGCGCCGGCACAATCCTCCGACCGGCCGGCGCCCTCCGCGGGTCGTCCGATCAGTCTGTTCAGCATCAGCGGGCGGCAATGGCTGATCCTCCTGACCGTGCAGCTCTCGACGCTGTTGTTCGGCATGACGATCACGCTCGCCAATGTCGTGCTGCCGCAGATCAGAGGCACGTTCTCGGCTACCCAGGACGAGATCTCCTGGGTCATCACGCTGAACCTCGTCGCGACCGCCGTGGGGACGCCGATGACCGGCTGGCTGGCGAGCCGGCTCGGCTGGCGCAACGTCATGTTTTTCAGCGTGCTCGGGTTCACCCTCTGCTCGTTCCTGTGCGGGGTCGCAGACAGTCTCGAATCGCTGGTGCTGTACCGCATCGGCCAGGGCCTCTTTGGCGCGACCATCATGCCGATGGGGCAGGGGATCGTGCTCGCCACATTTCCCCGCCAGCTGCACGCAGCGGTCATGGTGATCTGGGGCGCCGGCAGCGTGATGGGGCCGGTGTTCGGCCCGATCATCGGCAGCATGATGGCGGAAGCCTACAACTGGCGCGCCGCGTTCTTCATGATCGTACCGCCCGGGCTGATCGCCCTCGCCTGCACCTGGTTCGCGCTGTCGCAGTACAAGACGCGCAGCCGCGTCCAGTTCGACTGGACCGGGTTCATCGCGCTCTCGGTGGCGATCACCGGATTGCAGCTGATGCTCGACCGCGGTCAGCGCCTCGACTGGTTCGACTCCCCCGAGATCTGCCTCGATGCCGGGGTGGCCGCGATCTCGCTCTGGATCTTCGTGGCGCACAGCCTGACCGCCTCGCACCCCTTCCTCAACCCCAAGCTGCTGCTCGATCGCAATTTCTCGATCGGGCTCATCATCGCCTTCTTCATGGGGATGTTGAGCTTCACCAGCCTCGTTCTGTTCCCGAGCCTATTGCACGATTTGCGCGGCTATCCCGACAGCACGATCGGCATGCTGTTGGCCGCGCGCGGCACCGGGAACTGGGTGGCGTTCCTGATTATCGTGCCATTCTCCAACCGCTATCCGCGGCTCGCGGTCGCCACCGGGCTGGGCGCCCAGGCGATCGCCGCCTGGTCGATGGCGCAGCTCGACATCAACCTCGGCAGCTTCGATGTGTACTGGACCAACATGCTGCAAGGCTTCGGCTTCGGGCTCGCCTACACGCCGATGACGGTGCTGGCGTTCGCCACCCTGCCGGCGCACCAGATCACCGAAGGCTCTGGCGTATTCACGCTGGTGCGCAATTTCGGCGCGAGCCTCTATATCTCGGTAACCGTTGTACTGCTGGTGCGTTCGACCGCGGCCAACTATTCCCGGATGAGCGAGTTCATCACGCCCTATAACAAGGCGCTTCAATTCCCCGGCATGCCATCCGCCTGGGATACCGGGAGCGTAAGTGGGCTGATGCGGCTTACCGGCGAGATTGAGCGCCAGGCAGCGATGATCGGTTACATCAACGCCTTTTATCTGCTGGCGCTTACCGCAGCACTCGGGACGCCGCTGGTATGGCTGATGCGCGCCGCACCGCGCGTCCGGTAATTGACGTCTCTCGCATCGGAGCCTCGCGAATGGACCCGCTGGAAACTGCCACCCTGCCACCCGGTATCCGCTCCCGCTTCGTCGCCGGCATCAATGGCCTCGACATGCATGTGTTGGAGGCCGGCGTCGCGCCGGCCGGCCGGCCGCTTGTCCTCATGCTGCACGGGTTTCCGGAGATCGCCTATTCGTGGCGGCGGGTGATGCTGCCGCTCGCCGCCGCGGGGTTCCATGTTGTCGCGCCCGACCAGCGCGGATATGGACGCACCACCGGGTGGGATGCCGATTACGACGGCGACCTCAGCCAATTTCGCCTGCTCAACGCGGTCAGGGACGCGGTGGGGCTGGTGGCGGCATTGGGCTACCGCTCGGCCAGTGCGGTGGTGGGACACGATTTTGGCGCCTCGGTGGCGGCGTGGTGCGCCCTCGTGCGACCCGATGTGTTTCGCTCCGTCGCGCTGATGAGCGCGCCCTTTGCCGGGCCGCCCGAATTGCCGTTCGATACCGACAACAATCCGCCGCCACCGGTAACGGGCCCGAGCATTCACGAGGCGCTGGCGGCGTTGCCTCGGCCGCGCAAGCATTACCAATGGTACTATTCGACGCGCCCGGCCAATGCCGAGATGTGGCATTGCCCGCAGGGTGTTCACGCGTTCCTGCGCGCGTATTTCCACCACAAGAGCGCCGATTGGAAAGACAATCGCCCGCACCGGCTCCCATCGTGGAGCGCGGATGAACTGGCCAAAATGCCGACCTATTACATCATGGATCTGGCCGACGACATGCCCGCAGCCGTCGCCAAGGAGATGCCGTCGCCTGCCGAGATCGCCGCCTGCAAATGGCTGCCCGACAACGAGCTCGCCGTCTATGCCGGCGAATATCAGCGCAACGGATTTCAGGGCGGCCTCAACTGGTATCGCGCGCGGACAACGGGTCGTTACGAGGCCGAGCTCCAGCTGTTTTCGGGCCGAACCATCGATGTGCCCTCGCTGTTTGTGTCCGGCAAGAGCGACTGGGGCGTTTATCAGCGGCCCGGCAGCTTCGAGAGGATGCAGGCAACCGCATGCACCCGGATGCAGGGCTGCCACCTGATCGCCGGCGCCGGACACTGGGTACAGCAGGAACAACCCGAGGCGGTCAGCCGATTACTGGTCGATTTCCTGACGCAACCAAGTCTCTGAGAGAGCACGCGTCAGACGGCGAGCTCGAGGCCGTCATAGGCAGAGACAATATCGACCTTGTGCCCGTCGCGGCTGATCTCCTCGTAGCGGATCGTCTGGCCGAGCACCTGCTCGATCCTGGCGTCGTCGCAGGCGGGCTCATGGTGAAACAGCACGAGCTTGCGGACCCGCGCCAATTGCGCCAGCTCGACGGCAATGATGTTGCTGGAGTGTCCCCAATCCTCCTTGATCGTGACCGCATCGGCGAGCGAGTACATCGCATCGAAGATCAGGAGATCGGCGTTCCGGAAAAATCCGATGAACGGATAGGAGGCGTCCAATATCGGGACTTTGTGCTCGCAATCGGTCGAGTAGACGATCGACTTGCCGCCGCGCGAAAAGCGGTAGCCATAGGACTCGCCGGAGTGAGACTGCTTGAACGCGGTGACCTTAAACCCGGCGGCCTGATACTCCACGCCGGGTTCCAGTTCGACAAACTCGATCGCCGCGTGGAGAAACTCGAACGGGACGGGAAAATAAGGCACCGCTTGCTGGCCCAATAGAGCCTCGCGCAAATTCTTGTGGCAGCCGTGAATGCGGATCCGGTTGCCCGGAAGGTACGCCTGAGGGAAGAACGGGAATCCCTCGATGTGGTCCCAGTGCGGGTGCGAGAGAAACACATTGAAGCAGCGAGGCTCGGCGGGTCCGTGGCGGGCGAGAATGTGATTGCCGAATTCGCGCAGCCCGGTGCCGAGATCGCATAACAGGTACTCGTCCCCGCCGGTCGCGATCTCGACACAGCTCGTGTTGCCGCCAAAGGTGCCCTTGACCGAGAACGGCAGTTCGCCGTCGATGAAGCCGTCGATTGCCTCCACGGTGCCGAGATCGCGGCCGCGCGCTGCGAGTAGCGCGTCGCGGATTTTCGCCCGCACCGCGCTATGCCCAAGCGGTGCCGACACCGAGCCGCGAGTGCCCCAGAACCGTACCGGAATTTGCTTGCTGCGGCGCGACCCGACGCTCTCCAAGGTCGATCTCCACGCGGGCGTTTCGCCGGAGTATGTTCGGGAGGCCCGGCCTGCGCAAGCAGCCGGAATCACCCTGGGTTCAAGAGGCCATGAGACCGAATTCGCTGCGAATCCATCCCCTCGCCGGGGCGATCGGCGCGGAAATCTCGGGCATCGATCTGGCAGGCGAGGTGGACGACGACACAATTGCGCTGATCCGGCGCGCCTGGCTCGACCACCTCGTCGTCTTCTTCCGCGGCCAGAATTTGCCGCCGGCCCGGTTTCTCGCCGTCGCCCGGCGCTTCGGCGAGCCGGTCGAGTACCCGTTCGTCAAGGGGTTGGACGGGTTTCCGCTGATCACCCCGGTCGTCAAGCTGGAGCACGAGCGGGTCAATTTCGGCGGGCTGTGGCACAGCGACACGAGCTATCTCGACAACCCGCCGATAGGCACGATGCTGATCGCGCGCGAGGTGCCCCCCTTTGGCGGCGACACCCTCTTCGCCAACATGTACCTGGCCTACGAGGCCCTCTCCCCCGGCCTGCGGCGGCTGCTCGATGGCCTCGTCGCGGTCAATTCCTCGGCCAAGGCCGATGTCTCCAAGACGCGCGAGGACCGCATGCGCGATGCGGCCCGCGAGGATGCAAGGGCCGAATATGAAGCGGAGCACCCGGTGGTGCGCACCCATCCGGAAACCGGCAGAAAGGCGCTTTACGTCAATGGCGGGCATACTGCGAGGTTCAAGGGCATGACCGAGGAGGAAAGCGCGCCGCTCCTCGATTTTCTCTTCGCCCACCAGACCAGGCCCGAATTCACCTGCCGCTTTCGCTGGGACGTCGGATCACTCGCGTTCTGGGACAATCGCTGCGCCCAGCACAACCCGATCAACGACTATCACGGCTTTCGCCGGGTCATGCACCGGGTGACCCTTGCCGGCGACCGCCCCCGCTGATCCCAAGCTTACCGGGCGACCGCGACCCCCTGCACCTCGACGAGCATCTCCGGCCGCGCGAGGCCGGCGACCGTGATCAGCGCGCTCGCCGGGAAATTGTTGCCGAAGATCTCGCGGCGCAATTGCGTGAAGCGGTCGCCGAGCCGGGCGTCGGTGATGAACACGGTCATCGTCACCATGTCGGCGAGGCTCGCTCCGGTCTCCGCGAGGGTGCGGCCGAGCCGGGCGAAGACCTCACGGACCTGGCCGTCGAAATCGGCGGCGAGCGAGCGGCCCGACGCATCCTCGATCGCGACCTGCCCGGCGAGCCAGATCACCCGGCCGCCTTCGGTCACGACCGCCTGCGAATAGCCGCGGGCCTGCGCCGCCTCGCGCTTGATGTGGGTTCGTTTCAACGGTTCCGGCATCGCGTTCTCCCTTCAGATTGCCAGCCGCGCTATGCTGCGCCTGATGGCGAGCGACGCAACCCCATTCTTCGACGACGCTGCACGCCGCGCCGCGCGTTGGCTGGCGGAGTGGGATGCGCAGGGCGTTCATCGCACCGCCACCGCCGGCGATGCGGCCGGGGCCGACTGGCTGGCGCGCGAGGCGGCGGCTCAGGGCGCCGCGGTGTCGATCGAGGAATTTGCGCTCGACCGGCTCGATCCCGTCGCGGCCTTTCTTGAAATCGGCACTGAGCGGATCGCAGCGGTCCCGGCCTTTGACGCGCCGTCGAGCGACAGGGCCGGCGTTACCGGGCGGCTCGGGCCCGTCGGCGGCGATGCCGATATCGCGGTCGCCGAACTGTCGCCGCGTGCGGTCTATAGCGGCGAATTCGCCCGGCTGCGGCGCCTCGGCAACAATCGCGGGTTTGTCATTGTGTGCAGCGGCGAGAGCCCCGGCATGGGGCTCCTTAATGCCGAGCAGTTCCGCGAGCCCTATGGCGTCCCGACCATTCATGTAGCGAGCGAGGCCGGTGCCGCCGTGATGGAGGCGGCGGCGCGCGGGGTCCCGGCCCGGCTGGTTGCGCATAGCCGCCGATCCCAGGCTTGCGGGCGCAATGTCGTGATCGCACTCGACGGCACCGGCGGCGCCGAGCCACCGCTCGTCGTCATGACGCCGCGCAGCTCGTGGTGGCAATCGACCGCGGAGCGCGGCGGCGGCATCGTGTGCTGGCTCGAGAGCCTGCGTGCCGTTCTCGCCATCCCGACGGCTCGGCCGGTGATCTTCACCGCCAATAGCGGGCATGAGCTCGGGCATCTGGGGCTCGACGATTTTGTCGCGCGCCGCCCCGGCTGGGAAGAGCGCGCGAGCTGGGTCCATTACGGCGCCAATATCGGGGCCGCTGGCGGTGCCTTGTCGCTGGTCTCGCCGGATGACGACCTGCGCCAACTCGCCGCCCTCGAACTGGCGCGCGCCGGCCAGTCTCACCTGACGGCGCCGAAGACGCTGGTGCCGAGCGGCGAAACCCGCGACATCCACAACAAGGCCGGGCGTTATCTGACCCTGGTGGGTACCAATCCGCTGTTTCACCTGCCGCAGGACCGCTGGCCTGAGGCTGTCGAGCCTGGCGCCGTCACCCGCATTGCCGCCGCCGCCGCGCGCATCGTGCTCGCGCTGACGTGCCGATGACGCGGCCGATAGTTCGAGGGGGTCTCAGTATGAAATTTGCGAGACCGCGCGCAGCTCTTCCGGAGTTGCGGTGCCGTAGCCGAAGAATTCGAGATATGCCGGTATCTGTTCGAACAGCATGTCTGTCCCGACCTGATAACGATGCCCACGTCGCGCCACAGCCTTGAGCAAGGGCGAAAGCTCTGCGGTCAGCACCACGTCTCCGACAAAGGCATCGTTTTCAAGACGCGTCGGGTCGAACGGCAGCGGATCGCCGGCCGACATTCCGAGCGGCGTCGCGTTTACCACCAGCCGGTACCCGGCCGGGTCGTTGTCCCGCAGGGTCACGGGCACGCTCGGGAAGTGCTCGCGCAGGCGGGCCGCGAGGCCGTCGGCCGCCGCGGCGTTGATATCGCACAGCGCGATCGACCCCGGCCCCTGTGCGGCAATCGCGGCGGCGATTGCCGAGCCGACCCCGCCGGCCCCGACCATCAGACAATCCGCGCCGGTAAACTCGAAACCCTGTCGCTTCGCCCCGCGCACAAACCCGATGCCGTCGAATAGGTCGCCATGGAGCGAGCCGTCCGGACGGCGCAGGATGGCATTGCACGAGCCTGCCACCTGGACCGCGAGAGAGGCGTCGTCGAGCAGAGCCACCGTGGCGACTTTGTGCGGCATCGTCACGAGCGCGCCGCGGATGTTGCTCAGGCGAAAGAGCGGGCGCAGAAACGCCGCGTAATCTTCGGCTCTGACGCCCATCGGGACAACGACGGCGTTGACGCCGTGCAGCGCGAACCACGGATTGTAGATCATCGGCGCGGTAAAGGTCTCGGTCGGGTAGCCGAGATGAGCGATCAACTCGGTACGACCGTTGATCATGTGTGTCTATGAATTACCAACGGCGCGTCGCCGTGCGCGAATTTCGGAAGAGGAGGTGTCGAGGCGGAAACGGTGCTCGGGGATTTCGGTGAAGAGCTCGGCATAGCGCCGCGGCACCGGGAGGTCGTTGAGCGCGCGTACGCGCCCCGCCGCGTCGATGCGCACCGCCACCAGAAAGCTCCCCCCGGAATTCGCGATCTCCTCGAGCGCCATGTGCATTCGCGCCTCGTCATTGCCGTAATACTTCGGCCCAAACAGCCGTTCCGCCGTATCCGCGCCGACCACAAACGTCGTCCCCGGAAACAGGCGCGACTTTTCGACAAAGGTGGGCGCCCGCGTTAGTTCGACGGTCGACTTCCAGGCGAATTGCGCGAGCCGGTGTCGCACCGCTTCGCCCGGCAGCGGCGCCTTGTCGACGTTGGTGACAGAGATTTCGAATGCCAAGGGCTGCTGCCTCAATTCTTCGGCAACCCGCGCCAGTAGTACATGTCCCTCGTGCATCGGGTTGAAGGAACCCGGGAACAGCACAAAGGGCTGCGGCGCCGACAGCATCATTTGGCCATCGGGCTGGACCGTGACGCGATCGCGTTCGCCCGCGAGAAGTTGGTCGATCGCATGCACGGCCGCAACCTCGGTCTCCGCATAATGTTCGTCGGCATCGAGGAGGCTGCGCGGCGAGGCTGCGGCAACCCCGCACGCGCGCGCCAGCCACAGGACAATCGCTCGCGACACGAGGTCTTCTTCAGCGGCGCGATCGCGTCGTCCTTTGGCCAAGAGGCAGGTGCAGTGCGCGATGCCGGCGGCGTTGGCGAAGGCGATATGAAATCGATGCTCGCCCCGGCGCGGACGATCGCTCACCAGGGCCGCCGTCGCGCCCAGGCCAACCAGATCGGGGCCAACCAGACCGGGGCCAACGAGGTCGCTGCCCGCCGGCGCCAGCGTGGCGGCGCGGGCGCGGGCGCTCTGTGCCATCGCGATGGCGGTGTCGGAACTGCACGCCTGCGCCGGCGCAAAGCCGAGAAACGCCGCAAGAGCCGCCATGTCGTACGGAATTTGCGCCTCGATCAGGAGCCGAGAGCCGCCGGGAACCCGCAGCAACTCGCCGACCGCGCCGCTGCCGCCACCGGTGATCGCGAGCGCCGCCTTGCGGCCGGACCCGTGCACCATGGAGACCAATTGTTGCCAGGCAAAGTCCGACGGGGTCATGGGGAGAGTGCGCTCCGACGCTGAAAAAGATCAGTTTGGCAACCAGGCCGCGGCCCTGATCTCGCCGAATTCTCGCGCGATCTTGCGCCAGGACGCGCCGGCATCCTCGGTGACGTACACTTCGCCAAACAGGCTGAAGGCGACAATGCGGTCGGCGTCGGCGGGATGCGTCGCGAGGCCCCACACGGTGGCATTGGGCTGGGTCGGCAGGGGCAGGATCTCCCAACTCTCCCCGAAATCGGTGGTGCGCAGCACGTGCCCCTTTTCACCCGTCGTCGTCTCGCCACACCCGGCGAACAAGACGCCGGGATCATCGGCCTTCACCACCATGCCGCGGGCATAGGGCAGCGGCCATTTCTCCCGGATTTCCAGGGGCTGCCAGGTGTCGCCCAGGTTGCTGCTGATGAAAACTTCGCGTGCGGTGCTGGCATAGAGGCGCTTGGGCTGTGTCGCCGCTATTGCGACGGCGTGAATGTCCGGGTCGTACAACCCCGTCTCAAGGTGGGTCCAGGTGTCCCCGCCGTCCATGCTGCGAAAGACGCCGTCGATTTCCACCCCTGCCCAAACCATGCGGTGATCGTCCGGGTCGACGACCAGGCTGGTGACGAACGCTTCGCCGATCGAGCACTCCCGCGCGGCGCCGATTGCGAGCGCCTCCCACCGTCCTCCGCCGTCGCGCGAGCGATAGACCCCGCTTGGGCGCGTGCCGGCAAAGAGAATATCGGGGTCGAACGGGTCGATGGCCAAGGACCAGATCGTCGGCAGGGCTCCGTCGGCGCCCCGATTGGCGGTGAGGCGCTCCCACCGTGCCCCTCCGTCATCGCTCACGAACAAGCCGGTATCGCCGCCGGCAAAGACGGTATGCGCCCGTGTGGGATGGGCGACCAGCGCCTGGATGCGGCTATTGAGCGGGAACGGGGCGCGATGCCGCGTCCACGACTGCCCGCCATCCGGACTGTGCCAGACACCCCAACCGGCCGTCCCCAGACATAGGCTGTAGTTCGCCGCCATATTCCGCCTCCTTCAGTCGCCATCCGCGCGTCATCCTAGGGGTGGGAAGGATTGCCCCTCCTGGAACAAATGAACCGCGCGCTAGCGTTTCGTCGGCGACCACCCATAGGCTTTGGCGGTAGCGCCGCCCATCAGCATCGCCCGCTCCGTGTCGCTCAAGCGATCGGTCTTGCGGAAGGGCTCGACGGCCTGTTCGTAGTTGACGACGGCGAACGCGCGCGTCCAGTCGGTGCCCCACAGGCAGCGCTCGAACCCCCAGGCATCGAACACGCGGGCGAGCGGGTCCCAGATGTCCGGGAACGGATACGGCTCCCGCGACAGCGTGCAGGCGCCGCTGACCTTGATCACTGCGTTTTGGCGCCTGGCAAGGTCCAGCACCTTCGGGAGGTCGGCCCACGGCTGCGGCGGTGCCGGCGGCTCGCGCGGCTGCAAAATGCCGAGATGGTCGATGATGAAGCGTGTACCGGGATGGCGGTCGATCAGCGCCGCGCCGGCGTCCACATTGCCCCAGAACAGCACATTGACCGGGAAATCGTGGCGAGCCGCGGCGCGGCAGATGCGGTCGAGGCCAGGGTCGTCCGGCGCGCGGTTCGCCTCTTTCGTCAGCATGATGCGGATGCCGACCGCTCCCGGAATCTTCTTCCAATCGGCGATGACATCACCGACCGCGGGATCGTCCGGATTGACCGGCTTGACGAGCGCGAACCGGCCGGGATGGGCTCGTTGTACTTCGACCGCGTAGCTGGCGTCGTACTGATACATCGAAAAGGCGGAGATGAAGATCGCGCCGTCGATGCCGAGTCTGTCCATCGCAGCCACCATCTCCTCGCCGGTGACGTGAGGGGGCCAGTTCGGCACGCTGTGCCAGGGCCGTTTCGGCGTGTTCGCCTCATAGACGTGGACTTGAGAATCGATGATCGTCATCGGGGACGCTCCTATGTGCGAGGCGAGTTTGGCTGTCTCAGAGGGTGCGTGTCCAGAGGGCCTCGGAGACGCGGATCGGGGATGCGGATCGGGCATGCGCGTCGGGGATGCGGCGGCCTGCCGCGCCGGCTAGGATCAGATCGCCGACAAATCTTATGATCGACAAGGGGAAACGTGATGGTGGCCTGGCTGCGCGATCTGACCTCGCGGGAACGCCGGACCATGCTCGCCTGCTGGGGCGGCTGGACCTTGGACGGCTTCGATCAGCAGCTTTACAGCTACGTCGTTCCCACGGTCATTGCGGTGTGGGGCATGTCGACCGGCGCGGCCGGCACGATCGGCACTGTCACCGTCGTCACCTCGTCGTTCGGCGGTTGGTTTGCCGGCGCGCTCGCCGACCGGTTTGGCCGCGTGCGGGTGCTGCAGGTGGCGATCCTGTGGTACTCGATCTTCACCTTCCTGTGCGCCTTCGCGCAGGGCTACACCCAGCTCTTCATCCTGCGCGGGCTGCATGGGCTAGGGTTCGGCGGCGAGTGGGCGACAGGCGCGGTGTTGATGGGCGAAGTTATCCGCGACAAGTATCGCGGGCGCGGCGTTGGGTTCGTGCAAACGGGCGCAGCGGTCGGCCCGGGCTTGGCGGCGCTCGTCTATGCCGGGCTGTACGCCGTCCTGCCCGAGGCAATCGCCTGGCGGGCACTGTTCGCGGTCGGCATCGTGCCGGCTCTGCTGGTCTTATGGATCCGCCGCAGCATTCCCGAATCCGAAGCGTTCGAAGGCCGCCGCAGCGACGGTGCGCGACCCGGTGTCGCCCACCTCTTGTCGGCGTTTCGCGGGGAGTATCTGTGGCTGACGATCAAAGTGTCGCTGATGGTCATGGGGGCGCAGGGCGGCGTCTGGGCGGTCAATTTCTGGATGCCGACCTATCTGCGAACGGTACGCCACCTGTCGGCGTCCAACACCGGGCTCTTCGTCGCGGTTCAGGCGAGCGGGGCGCTGATCGGGTTTCTCTTCGGCGCTTATCTCGCCGACGCGATCGGACGCAAATGGACGTTCATGATCTCCGCCCTCGCCTCGATCGTCATGGTCTTCGTCTACCTCTATTTGCCGGTTGGCGATACCGGCCTCCTCCTCCTCGGCATCCCGCTCAACGCCGCGATCCTGATGAAATTCGCGCCGATGGGCCCGTTTATGACCGAGCTCTACCCGACCGACATCCGCGGCACCGGCCAGGGCTTCTGCTACAATGCCGGGCGGGCGATCGGCTCGGTGTTCATGACGGCGATCGGGTTTGCGACCGCGGTGATGCCGCTTGGCACTGCGATCGCGCTGTTCTCGACGCTGGCCCATGCATTGATGGCCGTCATGCTGCTGGTGCTTCCCGAGACGCACGGCCGCACCATCGCGAGCCTAGACCCGACGGTGCCGGACCAGCCGGCCTACCCGTCCCGCGAGGCCGTCGGGCATAATTGATGGCGGACCCGACACGATTCGAACGTGCGACCTCTGCCTTCGGAGGGCAGCGCTCTATCCAGCTGAGCTACGGGTCCAGACCGCCGCGCTGGTGATTACCGCCTGATGCCGGCCGGCGCAAGCGGCATCGGGCAGGGTTCACCCGCTGGAGCCGGGAGGTGGCGGCCACGGCTGGGCACTCTCGGCGGCGTCGGCGCGGGACGGGAGCCGCGCGCCGCGATCGAGGATCCAGCTGGCGACGTCGCCGGCGACCGCCCTGCCGTCGAGGTCGCGCAGCAGCATGTGGTAGCCCGCGGGGTAATACGCCAGGCGCCTCAAATGCCCCGGATCGGGCGGTAGATGTCCGACGAAATCCTCGATCGGCGGGCGCGGGATGACTTCGTCATGCGCGCCGTACATCAACAGCGTCGGCGCCGTGAGGCGCGGCGCGGCGGCGAGCGCGGCGTCCATCAGGTCTACCAGGCCGTAGACCGTGTCGACGCGCGCTTCCTTCAGCACCATCGGATCCTTCGCCAGCGCCTTCAGCATCGGGATGTTGTCGGAAGCGCGAATGTGCAACCCCCGCCCGGTCAGGATCATGTCGGGAAAGAGGCGAACCCCGGCGAACAGCGCGATCCGAGGCAAGAGGCCCATCGTCGCGCGGCCCCATAGCGCCGGAGCGCTGAGGATGACCCCGTCGGGCTCGGCTGCCGCCCCGCCGCCGGCTCCGGTCGCCGCCAGCACCGCGACGGCGCCGCCCATGCTTTCGCCAAGGAGGTAGAGTGGGCGGCCAGGGTAGAGGCGCCGCAAGATCCGGCTCGCGGTGATGGCGTCGCCGGCGAGCAGCCCCTCGCCGGCCCACAGGCCGCGGTCGGGGGCCCCGCCAAAGCCGCGCTGGTCAAAGGCATAGGTGGCGATGCCGCGGGCCGCCCAGATTTGCGCCGGCGCCCGGAAGGCGTTGCTGTAGTCGCCGAACCCGTGCAGCGCCAGGATCACCGCCTTGACGCCGTCCGCCGGCAACCAGTGGCGCAGCGGCAAATCGGCGCCATCGGCGGCGATGAATTCGCTGGCCGAGAAGCGCGCCGGCGCGCCCGCCTCGGCCGCCGGATTGGACGGCGCCGATCGGGCGAACCCGATCTCGGTCTCGCTCGCCCTCTGGCAGCCCGCGAGCACCAGTAGCGCAATGAGCGCGGCCCACCGCGGACGCGGGCGCCGCGGCGCCCTAGCGCGGCCGACAACAACAGCGGAGCGGATCATTGATTGTCCCGCCGCAACGCGTATCATCCGGCCCGCCAGGCGGTCAATCAGCAGGCGGCCGACCGGTCCAGTCCGCCTAAAGATACCCCGTGGGCCGGTCAAGCCCGGCCAGAGGGCTTGGGTGACGCCAAATTGGTGCGAATTTGCCAGAAAACGACCCTGCGATGATGCCGTTCGAGACAGTCGAGACCGACGCGATGGTGGCGGCGTGCGCCGGGGGCCCCGGGGGCGCTGACGCGCCGCTCGGCCACCCCAAGGTATACCTCAATCTCGCGCCTTCCGGCCGGGTGGAATGCCCCTATTGCTCGCGCCTCTTCGTCAATCGCGCCATCGCCCCTAGAGAGAAGATCGGGACGGACGGGGCGGGAGAAGGAGCCGCGCATGGATGACATCACCGCACCAGTTGCCCTCGATCACCCGGCGGAGGCTCCCGCCCGGTCGCCGGCCGCGTCGGCGGCGCCGCATCACGTTTTTCTGATCGACGGCTCCGGCTTCATCTTTCGCGCCTATTTCGCCCGCGCCCGCGACCCGAAAGCCGAGCGGTTCCAGCGCAAATCGGACGGTACGACGACCGAAGTCGTGATGATCTTCAGCAACATGCTGGACAAGTACCTGCGCGACACCGACGCCGACCATATCGCCGTCATTTTCGATGCCGCGGGGCGCAGCTTTCGCAACGAGATCTACGACCAATACAAGGCGAACCGCCGCGAGATGCCCGAGGATCTTGCGCCGCAATTGGAGCATGTGCGCCAGGCGGCGGAGGCCTTCGGCGTCTGCCAGATCGACAGGACGAATTTCGAGGCCGACGATCTGATCGCGACCTATACCCGCCACGCCGTCGAAGCGGGCGCCAAGGTGACGATCCTGTCGTCCGACAAGGACATGATGCAGCTGGTCGCGGACGGCCGGGTGATGATGCGCGACCCGATGACCGACCGGCCGATCGGCGAGGCCGAGGTCCGCGAGAAATTCGGGGTCGGCCCCGACAAGGTCGTAGAAGTCCAGGCGCTGTGCGGCGACAGCACCGACAACGTCCCGGGCGTCCCCGGCATCGGGGTCAAGACCGCGGCCGAATTGATCAACGCCTATGGCGACCTCGACACGCTGTTGGCGCATGCCGATGAGATCAAGCAGCCGAAGCGGCGCGAGGCGCTGATCGAAAACGAGGCCAAAGCGCGGCTGTCGAAGGAATTGGTCAAGCTCGACGACGATGTGCCGTTGCCGTGCCCGCTGTCGGCCCTGAGGGTAAAGCCCTACGACCCCGACAAGCTCTTCCCGTTTCTCGACGAGATGGAGCTGCGGGCGCTGAAATCGCGCATCGAAAAGCGCCTCTTGATCACCGCTCCCATCGCGGCGGGACCCAGCGAGCCGGTGATCCCGGAGATCCTCCCGTTCTCGGCGCCGCGCAGCTACGCGATCGTCGACACGATTGGCGGCCTGGAACAATGGATCGAGGGGGCGAGGCAAAAGGGAACGGTCGCGATCTGGCCGGTGCCGAGCGCGGTTGGCGGGACGCGCCCCGATCTCTGCGGCCTCGCGCTCGCAGCGATGCCGGGGACGGCGATCTATCTGCCGCTCGCGCATCGCCCGGCTGGCCTTCTCGATGCCGCCGGGAGCGGGGGCGGGCTGTCGCTGGGCGAAGCGATCCCGCGTCTGAAGCCGCTCTTCGAGGACCGCGGCGTCCTCAAGATCGGCCACGACATGAAGGGCGTGGCGCATATCCTGGGGCGCTACGGTATCGAGCCCGCACCCTATGACTGCACGATGCTGATGTCGTACGTGCTGGATGGCGGCCAGGTCGAGCACGGAATCGAGGCGCTGACCCGCCGCGCTTTCGCGCATGAGCTGACCCAATCCAAGGAAATCCTCGGCACCGGCAAGAGCCTCCAATCCTTCGCCGAAATCGCGCCGGCGGCGGCGCGCGATTTCGCCGCCGCGCGGGCCGATGCGGCGCTGCGCCTCCATAGGCTCTTGAAGGCCCGGCTCGTGCGCGAACACATGACCGCCTTCTACGAGACGATCGAGCGCCCGCTCGTGCCCGTCGTCGCGGCGATGGAGGATGCCGGGGTCAAGGTCGACCGCGCCGCACTCGCCGAATTGTCCCGCGATTTCGCGCTGCGCATCGCCGAGCTCGAACGTACGATTTGGCGCGACGCCGGCAACGAATTCAACATCGGCTCCCCCAAGCAATTGGGCGAAATCCTCTTCGAGAAGCTGCAATTGCCCGGCGGCAAAAAGGGCAAGACCGGCGCTTACGGCACCGATGCGTCGATCCTGGAGATGCTCGCGCCGTTGCACCCCGTTCCGGCGCAGGTCCTCGAATGGCGCCAGCTGACCAAACTCAAATCGACCTATGCGGACGCCCTGGGCGAGGAGATCGACAGCAAGACCGGGCGCGTCCACACCTCGTTCGCGCTTGCCGCGACGGCGACCGGACGATTGTCCTCCTCCGAGCCCAACATCCAGAACATCCCAGTGCGCACCGAGGAGGGGCGCAAGATCCGTCACGCCTTTGTCGCCGAGCCCGGGCATCTGTTGCTGTCGGCCGATTACAGCCAGATCGAGTTGCGTCTGGCCGCGCACGTCGCCGACATCGCCGAACTGAAGCGCGCCTTTCAGGAGGGCCACGACATCCACGCGCTGACCGCGAGCGAAGTCTTCGGGGTGCCGCTCGACCGCATGGACGCGCAGACCCGCCGGCGCGCCAAGGCGATCAATTTCGGTATCCTCTACGGCATCAGCGCCTTTGGCCTCGGCAACCAGATCGGCGTGCCGCAAGCCGAGGCCGCCGCCTATATCCGGGCCTATTTCGAGCGC
>DASYZD010000083.1:0-2748 GCA_035946655.1 Allostellaceae bacterium
GCGGCTTCGGGTCTGCCAGCGCCGGCGCCGGCCGATCGGGTCGTTCTCGACTTCGGCATAAACCTTGAGAGCGATGAAGACGGGCCCCGGGCGCCCCAGGATCGCCGGCAACTCGCGCGCCAGATCGGCAACCTCGTCGAAGGCATGGGCGCGCGGATAGCCGGCGGCGAGCGCCAGCCGGTCATAGGCGATGGTCTTGGCGTTCGGCACCGGCTGGCCGCCGGTCGTCGCGTAGACCTCGTTGTCCAAGAGAAAATGATAGAAATTGGCCGGCGCCTGCTCGGCGATCGTCGCCAGCATTCCGAGGCTCATCAGGATGTCGCCCTCGGAATCGAACAGCACGGTCTTGCGCTCGGGGCGGGCGAGGGCGAGTCCCAGGGCAAACCCGGCATGGCCGCCCATCGCCGGGTCGCCGAGCGGCACGTCGAGCTCGGGCCGCGTGGTCTCATCGACCCAATAGCGCCCGCCCCGCCCCGGCACCACGATCGCGTCGCCGCGATGGGGGCGAAAGGCTTCCAGTGCTTCGGCAATGCGCATCATAGCGTCGCCCCCTACCGGTTGAAGCCGTGATATTCGTCGCCGACGAGGACGACGACCGGCCGCTTGGTGCGCGCGGCCTCGTCGAACGCCGTCGTGATGCGCGGCGCGTCGGCATCGTTCTCGACGAGGTAATAGGTGAGGCCGAACGCCATCAGAAAGCGCTCGGTATAGGTCGCCGCGGTATCGGTGGTGACGCCGTGGCGGGTCCAGCCGCGATAGCCGACCATCATGACGACCGGCACGTTGAGCCCCAACAGCCAGCCGCGGATCGAATCCCCCGATTCCATCATGCCGGTATTCTGGATGAGGATCAGCGGCTTCTTGCCGGCCGCGTAAAGTCCGGCGGCGATCGAGCAGGCATGCCCCTCGCGGCTGACCCCGACAAGGCGCAGCGACGGCTCCGCTTTCATCAAGAGAAACAGCCAGTTGGTCTCGCTGTCCGGGAGCCACACGATGTCGGTGACGCCGTTCGCCTTCATCTGCGCCAGCACCGTTTCAGGGCTGAGAGCTACCGAGGCTGCATCACTCATCGTCATCTCCGCCAAGCGCGCTCATCCATCGTACGACCCCGGCAAAGCGCTAGGCAACCAGCCCGCGATTGGCGCAGAATCGCGGGATGCTTAGTGAGCGCCAGCGCCACTTTCTCGACCATGGCCGGGTCGGACACCTCGCCACCGCCGATGCGAGGGCCGCACCGCACTTGATCCCGGTGTGCTACGCGGCGGACGCCGATACGCTCTACATCACCGTCGACGAGAAGCCGAAGCGGCGGGACATTCCGTTGAAGCGGGTGCGCAACATCCGCGACAACCCGCAAGCCGCCTTTGTCGTCGACCGCTATGACGAAGACTGGCGCCGGCTCGGCTGGGTCATGCTGCGCGGGCCCGCCGAGATCCTCGCAGCCGGTCCCGAGCACGACCGCGCCCAGGCCCTCATTGTCGCGCGCTATCCACAGCTGCGCGCGATGCAGATCGCCGCGCTTCCGGTTATCGCGCTGCGCATCGCGCGGGCCAGCGACTGGGGCGATCTCACGCTCAGCTGACGAGCGTTGCGATGCCAAGCACTGCGAAAACCACTGCCGCGACCATGCGGATCGCGCGCACCGGCAGCCTCTCCGCTGCGCGGTGACCCAACATGACGACCGGAATGTTGGCCAGCATCATGCCGAGCGTTGTCCCTGCGACCACCGGATAGATCTGCTCGAACCGCGCGGCCAGACCGATCGTGGCGATCTGTGTCTTGTCGCCGATCTCGGCGAGGAAAAAGGCGCCGAGCGTCGTCACAAACGCACCCGACCGACTGGTCGCGCTGCCGCCTCCCTCATATTTGTCCGGGAACAGCGCCCAGACCGCGACGCTGAGAAACGACAGGCCCAAGATCCAGCGCAGCCAGGGGCCGTCAAGGAGGCTGCCGAACAGGATGCCGGCCAGACCCGCCGCGGTATGATTGGCGATCGTGGCGAGCAGGATCCCGAAGATGATCGCCAGGGGGCGCCGAAACCGCGCGGCTAGCACCAGGGACAGGAGCTGCGTCTTGTCGCCGATCTCGGCGAGGCCGACGACCACGGTCGAGACTAGGAAAGCTTCCACAAGAGCGCGAGCGGGCCGCTCCTCCGTGATGACAACCGACCTCTAGCAGAGCCGTTGCGCCGGCTCAATGCGGCAAGGCCGACTGGCTGCGAGGCGGGCCGCCGGGTTGACCATCATCGGCGCTAGACCGGCCGGATTCCTGCGATTAGAGTAGGCAGCCATGCGAGTCTCGCCGCGGGGGAAGGGTCGATGCAGCTCGAAGCGGTTACGGTGCAAGCGCGTGCCGAAGGCCAAACCGCCGCGCGGGCAGAGGCGGTGCCCGCCGCGGCGATGGCGGCCCTCCTTGGCGCGCTCGTCCTCTGGGGCGTCGGGTTTTCGCCGATCGCCGCCTTGCACAACGCGGCGCACGATACCAGGCACTCGATGGCGTTCCCCTGCCACTAGGCGAGGATGGCCCTGTTTCGCCGGCTGGTGTGCGCGGCTCTGTGCGCCGGGGTGCTCTCCGGCATCCTCGTTTGGGCCGCGCACCAGATTGGCACCGTGCCGCTGATCCTCGAAGCGGAGACCTACGAAACCGCGGCGCACGAGCACGGCACCGATCGGGCACCCGAGACCGGGGTTGAGCGCGCGCTCTACACGCTGGCCGCCGATCTGCTGAGCGCGATCGGATTCGCCCTTC
>DASYZD010000084.1:0-3580 GCA_035946655.1 Allostellaceae bacterium
GAGCTGGGCTCGGCCGCATCCGTCGGCACCCTGTCGGGGCTCGGCACCAAGTATCTCGGCTTCTCGAACATCACCGTCGATCCCGGCGCGGGCTGGGTGCTCAGTGGCGATAACACGCTCGCCGGCGGGGTCACGCTGACAGATCTCGGCACCTTGACCAATACCGGGTCGCTCAGCGGCGCCGGCACTCTCATCGTCGACCCGGCAACCCTCCTTAATAGCGGCTCGATCGGGCTCGGCGTAACTCTGGCGGGCGGCGGCACTCTAAATAACCAGACCGGCGGCGCGATCACTGCCGCGGGAATTGCGGTCTCGGCGACCGGCGGCGGAGCGACGATCGTCAATTCCGGAACGATCACCGGCACCGGCGGCACGGCGGTGCAATTCGGCGCCGGCGACGATACGTTGATCGTGAAGCCGGGTGCCGTTTTTGCGGGTGCGGTGAGCGGTGGCGGCGGCACCAATACGATCATCCAGGGCGCGTCCGGGACCCTCAAGGTGACCGGGTTCAGCGGCTTCGAGACGATCCGTCTGGCCAATGGCGGCGCCGACAGCCTCACTCTGACCGGCTCCAACTTCACCGGTGTCGGCGGGCATGTCATCACGGTGTTCGACGGCAATTCCGGGAATAGCGTCACGGCGTCCGCCCTGCCCTCGGCGGACGTGATCGTGGTCCATGCCGGGATCGGTGCCGATAAGCTGAGGGGCGGCGCCGGCAGCGATACCTTCTATGCCGGCGGCAAGACCACGATGACCGGCGGCGCCGGCGCCAACCATTTCACCTTCGCCCATATCGGCACCAACGTCGTCACCGATTTCGGAGCGAGCGCCAAAAACGAACTTGTGCTGCGCAAGTCCGGGTTCAACCTCGGCGCCGACGAGAGCCTCGCCACCGGCACGCCAAAGCATCTCGCCACCAGCGTCTTTGTCGCCAATTCGACCGGAACCTTCACGACGACGGCGCAGCGCTTCGCCTATAACAAGACGACCGGCAGACTCTCCTATTCGGCCCATGGCAGCGGCTCGGCCGCAACTACCGTCGTCACTTTGACAGGCCATCCGAGCCTCAGCGCCGGCGCTACCGGAGACCTGTTCTTCACCTCGTGACGGTGCGGCGGCAAACCTCGGTCCCGTTGCGATCTAAAACCATCGCCGCGTCAACAGCGGCAATGGCGCCAGCCGAAAGCGGGTGCTGCAGGGTCCTCATAGGTGATGGGATCGTCGCCATACAGGTGATAGGATCGTTGCCATCAAAATCGCAGGGCGATCCGGTCCACGACGCCCGCGTCAAGCGGGGACAGGAGAGGGAGAGATGGCGGGGACCTTCAGCGGCTACACCAGCAGCACCTACACCCTCACCACCAATCCGACAACGGTAACCTCGACCGGCACGATCGACGTCGACTCGACGATCGCCTATATCCCCGGAATCCTCGGCAGCGGCGGTGTCGCCTGGACGCTGACCAATCTGGGCACAATCAAGAGCCTCGGCACGGGCGGCTTCGGCGTCGATCTGGCATTCGGCGGGCTGATAACAAACGGCGCGAGCGGCGCATCCGGCGCGCTGATCGACGGTGCGAACCGCGGCGTCTACATACGCGGCGGTTCCGGCACGGTCACGAATTTCGGCACCGTCGGCGGCACAAGCGGCGGCGGCGAGGGCATCCATCTCGACACCGGCGGCGCCGTCTTCAATCAAACCACCGGGGTGATCACCGGTGTCGGAGGCGGCGCCTATGTCAGAGGCGTGCCGGGAACGGTAGTCAACGCCGGCATCATTCGCGGTATCGGCACGAGCTTCGGGGATGGCGGCGGAGTATGGCTGCAAGATGGCGGCACGGTCGCCAACACCGGCACGATCACGAGCATCGCCAATTACGGCGTCGGGCTGAGCAACATCGGCGGTAGCGTAACCAACTCAGGCTCGATTACCGGCCTTGTCGGCGTTGGGATGGGCGATTTCAAAAACACGTCGGGCAGGGTCAGCTTGACCAACCAGGCGGGTGGACGGATCAGCGGCAAGGACGGCGTCGTTACGACCCCCAGCGCTTCGACCGTGACCAACGCCGGCTCGATCGCCGGCACCGCGGCTGTCACGGTAATGGGCTATCATCTGGGCGACGGCGTGGCGCTTGCCGACGGCGGCGCCCTGACGAACCAAACGGGCGGCGTGATCAGCGGGGTCTATAACGGTGTTCATTCGACGAACCGTTCCGCCACGATTGCCAATTCCGGCACGATCAAAGGCATCGGGAACAGTGCGATCGGCGTCTACCTCAATGCCGGCGGCAGGGTTACCAACACGGGCCTGATCACCGCCCCGCGCGACGGCGTGTCGCTCGGTGGCACGACGAGCGCGGCGGCGACCCTCAGCAATGCCGGAACGATCGCCGGCTCTATCGGAGTGTCGGTTGGCCTCGCTGATACCGGCAACAACACGGTCGTCAATTCCGGCTGGATTACCGGCACTGGCGGAACGGCGGTCAAATTTGGCGCCGGCAACGATACGTTGATCCTAAAGCCGGGCGCGGTGTTTGCGGGTGCCGTGAGCGGCGGCGGCGGCACGAATACGATCATCCAGGGCGCCGCCGGAACCCTGAAGGTAACCGGTTTCGGCGGCTTCGAGACGATCCGTCTCGCCAATGGCGGCGCCGACAGCCTCACCTTGACGAGCGCCAACTTCACCGGTGTCGGCGGGCATATCATCACGGTGGACGACGGCAATTCGCGGAATACCGTTCCCGCGTCCGCCTTGCCCTCGGTGGACGCGATTATCGTCCATGCCGGGACTGGCAGCGATACGCTGCAGGGCGGCGCGGGCAATGATGTCTTTTATGCCGGCGGGAAGACCACGATGACCGGCGGTGCCGGCGCCAACCAATTCGCCTTCGCCCACATTGGAACCAATGTGATCACCGATTTCGGGGCGGGCGACGAGCTCGTGCTGCGCAAATCCGGGTTCAACCTCGGCGCCGACGAGAGCCTCGCCACCGGCACGCCGAAGCATCTCGACGCTAGCGTGTTTGTCGCCAATTCGACCGGCGCCTTCACGACGACGAGCCAGCGGTTCGCCTATAATACGACGACCGGGGCGCTCGCCTATTCCGCCACCGGCAGCGGCTCGGCCGGCAGCTCCATCGTCGTACTGACCGGGCATCCCGGCCTCAACGCCGGATCCAGCGGAAATCTATTCTTCACCTCGTAAAGCGAGGGGAATATCGGGTCCGCCACCGCCCACCGCACGGCGGCAAACCTTGGCCCTGTTACGGTTGCCGCCTAAAACACGACGACGCTGCGGATCGTCTCGCCGCGCTCCAGGGCGGCGAAGCCCTCGTTGATCTCAGGGAGGGCGATGCGGCGCGAGATCAATTCGTCGAGCTTAAGGGTACCGTCGAGAGTGGCGCGGGCGAGGAGCGGGAAATCGCGCGCCGGCCGCGCCCCGCCATAGCTCGAGCGCCGGATGCGCTTGTCGCCCATCAGGCTCCCCCAGCGGAACGCGACATCCGCGGCGATATCGGTCTTGCCGAGCCAGATGACTTCGCCGCCCGGGCGCACCGCCTCGAGACTGGCGCGGAACGAG
>DASYZD010000085.1:0-2634 GCA_035946655.1 Allostellaceae bacterium
ACCAGGGTTGCCCACGCACTGATCCGGGCGTCGGGCGCGAGCGCCCAGGAGATCAGGGCGAGCGCCGTGACGACGAGCGCCGCCCGGTCGAAGCGACCCTCCGGAATCGGCGGCCTTATCGCCGGGCGCGCCTGCTTCAACCAGTTGTGGGTGAAGCTCGGAATGATCCGGCCGCCGACCAGCGCGATCAGCAGCAAGAGCGTGACGAGGCCGAGGCGGTTGCCGAGTTCGGCGCTGTCGGCGACCCCCAGCGCGTCGAGATGGACCAGCAGATTGCCGAGGAGGAGCAGCGCCAGCGCCGCCACGATCGGCAGGTTGCGCCAGTTTCGCCCGGCGAGGATCTCGCGCCCGACGACGCCAAGAAACGCGGCCGGAAAGCTGAGATCCGCGAGGGTGGCGATGCCGCCGCCGATATCGGCGGAGCAGAAAACGCCGATCCGTCCGATCGCCCACAACGCCACAAGCGTCCCCAAGGGCCAGCCTTGCAGCGGCATCCGCCCGGTCCAATTGGGGATCGCGGTCAACAGAAAACCGGCGACGGTCGCGGCGGCAAAGCCGAAGATCATCTCGTGGGCATGCCAGATGAACGGCGCGAGGAGGCTCGGCGCGGCAGCCTCGCCCCGATAAAACGCGAGCCATAGCGGGATCGCCGCGGCAGCCCAGACTGCCGACCCGAGAAAGAACGGTCGAAACCCGGCCGAGAAGATGACCAGGCTGCGATGCGGGCGATAGCGCGGAATGGCGGCCATGGCTCCTGCGTGAAGGATTTTGCGATGGCGTGGCGGAGGCAGTCGGCTAGATCCGCCGATAATACATATCATCCATGCCCGCGGCCCTGCGGCAGTGGCGGTTCGGCACATTGCGCGCGACCGGTGGCGGGGACTATAGATCGCCGATGACCGATAATTCCGCCGCACGCGAAGTGCGGCTCGTCCACAGTTCCGATCTGCATGTCGACGACCAGCGCATCGCCGCGCTGCACGAGGGCGACGGCACCGGCGTGCTTCGTGACGTGCTCACCGCGGCGCGCGCGTTCGGCGCCGCCATCGTGGTCCTCGCCGGCGACACCTTCGACAACCATGCGGTGACCACCGCGACGATCGACCGCGCCGGTCGGCTCCTCGCCGATGCCGGGTTGCCCATCGTGATCCTGCCCGGCAACCACGACCCGGCGACCCCGGATTCGATCTGGCTGCGCGGCCGGTTCGACGAGATCGGCAACGTTGCGATCCTCGGCATCACCAACGACCGCGCCGTCCTCTTCCCCGATCTCGACCTCGAACTGTGGGGCAACGCGCACCGCGACTACATGGACATGGTGCCGCTGCGCGACCCGCCGCCACGCGCGAGCCGCTGGCACATCGCGCTCGGCCACGGCCATTACGAACCGCCCGAGACATGGGCGAACCCGCTGCGCCCGTCCTGGCTGATCAGCGACGACCATATCGCCGCCACCGCCGCCGACTATCTCGCGCTCGGCCATTGGGACCGCGCCGCCCAGGTCGGTAATGGCGCCGTCCCGGCTTATTACTCGGGCTCGCCCGACTATGTCGGCACCGTCAACCTGGTGCGCCTTACTCACAACGGCGAGGTCATCGTGACCCGCGAGCCGGTCAACGGGAGGGGCTGATGCCCGAGCAGATCCGTGCCGTTGTCGTCGATCCCGCGACACCGGGAAAGCTGGCGATCCGCGCGGTCGAGTTGCGCGATCCCGACCGCGACGAGGTCGCTGTCCGGGTCAGCGCGATCTCCTTGAACCGCGGCGAGACGCGGCGTGCGTTGCAGGTGGCCGAGCCGGGCTGGCGGCCAGGCTGGGATTTCGCCGGGGTGGTGGAGAGCGCGGCGGCTGACGGGAGCGGCCCCAGGCCCGGCACCCGCGTTGTCGGCCTCCTGCCCTCGGGGGCGTGGGCCGAGCGGGTCAATTGCCGCAGTCACGCGGTGGCCGCTCTGCCCGACGCGGTCAGCGATGCCCAGGCTTCGACCTTGCCGGTCGCCGGCTTGACGGCGCTCCACGCGCTGCGCCAGGGCGGGCTCCTCCTCGGGCGCAAGGTGCTGGTTGACGGCGCCTCGGGCGGGGTCGGGCATCTTGCCTGCCAGCTCGGCGTCGCCGCCGGGGCGCTGGTGTGGGGCCATGTGCGCCGGCCGGAATATCGCGAGGCGGTGGCGGCATGGTGCGGCGGCCGGGTCGTTCTCGGCCGCGATCTCCTGGCCGCCCAATCGCACGGGCCATTCTGGCTGATCGTCGATTCGCTGGGCGGCGCCGCGCTCTCCGCCGCACTCGGCATGCTGCAGCCGAACGGCACCTGCGTCACGCTCGGCATCTCGGATTCGAGCACCGTGACCTTCGAGAGCCGCAACCTGTTCGGCACCGGCGGCGCCCGGCTCTACGGCCTCACCCTGTTCCACGAGCTGATGAGCGTCGAGCGCGCCTCGATTGGCCTCGGGCTCCTGGCCGAACTGATCGCGGCCGGAAAATTGAAGCCGCAGATCGCGGTCGAAGCCTCGTGGAGCGAGATCGGCGCGATCGCCCAGCGCCTCATCGACCGCGACTTCACCGGCAAGGCGGTACTGCATATCAAGTAGTTAAACAATGAGGCGGTGAGGCGGTGAGAAGGTAAAGGAAAACGCCTTCTC
>DASYZD010000086.1:0-3428 GCA_035946655.1 Allostellaceae bacterium
CCGTGGTCCCCGCCGGAATGCGAGAGCCTCCCTAAACTCGGGCCGCGCTTGTCGGCTGCGCAGGTCGTTTGTGGCGTTACAGTACGCACATTGCCGCACCGGGTCACGCGGTATTTTGCGGGTTCCTGGTATTTTCGGGTCCGCCCCGGTACTAGATTGCCACAGTCACCAACCAAGGGGGCGCCATGCGCCTGTCCCAGTATTTTCTGCCGCTCATCCGCGAGAACCCGAGCGAGGCGCAGATCGTCTCGCACCGCTTGATGCTGCGCGCCGGGATGATCCGCCAGTCATCGGCCGGGATCTATTCGTGGCTGCCCTTGGGGCTGCGCGTTTTGAAGCGGGTCGAACAGATCGTGCGCGAGGAGCAGGACCGCTCCGGCGCCCAGGAAATCCTGATGCCGACGATCCAGCCGGCCGAATTGTGGAAGGAGAGCGGGCGCTACGAGGATTACGGCAAGGAGATGCTGCGCATCCGCGACCGCCACGAGCGCGAGATGCTGTACGGGCCGACCAACGAGGAGCAAGTCACCGACATTGTCCGTGGCGCGATCAGGAGCTATCGCGACCTGCCGAAAAATCTCTACCACATCCAGTGGAAATTCAGGGACGAGGTGCGGCCGCGCTTCGGCGTCATGCGCGGGCGCGAATTCCTGATGAAGGACAATTACAGCTTCGACCTCGACCAGAAGGGCGCCAAGCACTCCTACAACAAGATGTTCGTCGCCTATCTGCGCACCTTCGCGCGGATGGGGCTGAAGGCGATCCCGATGCGCGCCGATACCGGCCCCATCGGCGGCGACCTCAGCCACGAATTCCAGATCCTCGCCGAGACCGGCGAATCGGAAGTCTATTGCGACCGCCGCTGGCTCGACACCGAGATCCTCGCCGAGGCGGTCGATTACGACAGCGATCTGGAACCCGTTTTCCGGCACTGGACCGCGCTCTACGCCGCGACCGACGAGATCCACAAGCCGGAGAGCTGCCCCGTTCCGCCGAATGACCTCGTCACCGCCCGCGGGATCGAAGTCGGCCAGACGTTTTATTTCGGCACCAAATATTCAACCCCGATGGGCGCCGTCGTCGCCGGGCCGAACGGCGGGGAGGTGGCGCTCGAAATGGGCTCCTACGGGATCGGCGTGTCGCGCCTCGTCGGCGCCCTCATAGAGGCCAACCATGACGATAGCGGGATCATCTGGCCGGAGAGCGTCGCCCCGTTCCGCGTCGGCCTCATCAACCTGCGCGCCGGCGATGCCAAATGCACCGCCGCCTGCGACGATCTCTACGCGAAATTGCGCAACGCCAGCGTCGAGGTTCTCTATGACGACCGCGACGAATCCCCCGGTGCCAAATTCGCCGCGATGGACCTGATTGGCGTCCCCGATCAGCTGATCCTCGGCCCGCGCGGCCTCGCCGCCGGCGCCATCGAATGCAAACACCGCCGCTCCGGCACGCGCCAGGATTTACCGATCGACAGCGCCGTGGCGCGGTTCGCCACGTGATCTTCAACACCTTCGAGCGGATGGTGGCGTTCCGCTACTTGCGGGCGCGCCGGCAGGAAGGGTTTGTTTCGGTCATCGCGATCTTCTCGCTCTTGGGGATCGCGCTCGGGGTGGCGACATTGATCATCGTCATGGCGGTGATGAACGGGTTCCGCACCGAGCTCGTCGACCGCATCCTTGGCCTCAACGGCCATCTCGCGGTCTATGGCGAAGGCGCCTCGCTCAGCGATTTCGACGCCGCCGCGGCCAAGGTGCGGCGGGTTCCCGGGATCCTCAGCGCCACCCCGCTGGTCGAAGGCCAAGTCATGGCAACGAGCCCCTCCGGCGCCGCGGGCGCCCTTGTCCGCGGCATCCGCCCGGCCGATATTCGCGCCCGCCAGTTGATTGCCGACCACATCGTCGCCGGCTCCCTCGCCCAATTCAGCGATGACGGGGTGGCGATCGGCGACCGCCTGGCGCACCGCCTCGGGCTCGAGGTCGGCGGCAAGGTGACGCTCATCGCGCCCGAGGGCACCGACACCGCCTTCGGTACGGTGCCGCGCCTCAAGACCTACCGCATCGCCGCCTTGTTCGATGTCGGCTACTACGAATACGACAACAGCTTCATCTATGTTCCGCTCGAGGCGGCGCAGGTCTTTTTCCGGTTGCCCAATGCGGTCAGCTACCTCGAAGTCTTCCTCACCGACGCCGACCAGTCGAGCGCTGACGCGCACCTCGTCGCCACCGCGCTCGGCGGCCATGCCCGCATACTCGACTGGCAGCATGCCAATTCGGGCATCGTCTCGGCGGTCGAGATCGAGCGCAATGTGATGTTCCTGATCCTGACGCTCATCATCCTCGTCGCCGCCTTCAACATCATCTCCGGCATGATCATGATGGTGAAGGACAAGGGCCGCGACATCGCGATCCTCAGAACGATGGGCGCCTCGCGTGGCATGGTGCTGCGCATCTTTATGCTGTCGGGGGCCTCGATCGGCGTCGTCGGGACGCTGGCGGGGTTTGTGCTGGGGGTTGTCGTTACCCGCAACCTCGAGGCAATCCGCGAATTTCTCCAGAACATTCTTCAGGTCAAGCTGTTCGCCGCCGAGATCTATTTCTTCACGCGGATCCCGGCGCGGATCGAGACCGGCGAAGTTGCCACGGTCGTGCTGATGGCGCTGGCGCTCTCGTTCCTCGCGACGCTCTACCCGTCGTGGCGCGCCGCGCGGCTCGATCCGGTCGAGGGGCTGCGCTACGAATGATGCCGCCACTCGCCCGTCATTCCCGCGCAAGCGGGAACCCCGGAGCCATCCCTTCCGCAGCCGGCCCTAGGCCCCCGCTTTCGCGGGGGTGACGAGAAGGGAACGCAGGCAAAGTGACCCAGACCGCAACGCTTCGGCCGGCGCTCGAACTGCGTGGGGTCACGAAGGTGTTTCGCCAGGGCGCAGGCACGCTCACGGTGCTCAACGGCATCGATCTCGTGCTCGCCCCCGGCGAGATCGTCGCGCTGGTCGGGCCCTCGGGTGCCGGCAAATCGACGATGCTGCATGTCGCCGGCCTCCTGGAGCGGCCCGATGGCGGCGCTGTCCTCATCGAGGGGCGCGATTGCGGCGACCTCCCCGACGAGCACCGCACCTTGCTGCGCCGCCGGGCGCTCGGCTTTGTCTATCAGTTCCACCATCTCTTGCCGGAGTTCTCGGCGCTCGAAAACGTCATGCTGCCGCAGATGATCGCCGGGGTCGCGCGGGCCGCCGCGCGCGACAAGGCGGCGGCCTTGCTGGCGCGGGTCGGGCTCGCCGAACGCCTCGACCACCGCCCGGCCCGGCTCTCGGGCGGCGAGCAGCAGCGCGTCGCCCTCGTGCGCGCGCTCGCCAACGACCCCAAGATCCTCCTCGCCGACGAGCCGACCGGCAATCTCGATCACACGACCGGCGAAAACGTCATGGCGAT
>DASYZD010000087.1:0-11624 GCA_035946655.1 Allostellaceae bacterium
TGGCAATCGCCGCGAAGAGCGGCCGAACGCGCGCGAAATCCGCGGCCTCGCCGCCGACCATCACGGTCATCTCGGGCGGACGGCCGCTGACCGGGGCGTCGAGAAAGGCGATGCCGCGTTTGCGGCATGCGTCACCCAGCCGCCGGATCGTGCCCGGCGCGTTGGTGGTGAGATCGATGTAGGTGCCGCCGCGGCGCAGCCCGGCGATAACCCCGCGGTCGGGATCGAGCGCCGTCGCCTCGACCTCGCTCGGCCCCGGCAACGAGGTGAAGACTACGTCGGCCCCTTCGGCCGCCTCGCCCGGGGTGTCGACGACCCTGGCGCCCTGCGCGGCCAGCGCACGCGTCGCCTCGGGCCTGATGTCGTACACCCTCAGCCGGTGGCCCGCCGCAATGAGACAACCGGCGATCGGCGTTCCCATCGTGCCGGTGCCGATAAAGCCTATGTGCATCGCCCGGCTCCTCGTCGCCATCCGCCGCGCCGCCATCATCGGCGCGCGCGCGCTTTGGGGCAAGCGTCAGGGCCGCCCAATGACCGCCATCAATTCGCGCCATTCGCGCGCCGAGAGGCCGCTCCCGGCCTGTTCGACCGTCTCGCCGGCCAGCATCCGGCGGATGATGGCGAGCCCGGTCGCCGAGATCGTCGCCGCGTTCATGCGGTATTCGAGGAAAGCGGCATGGGCGAGCGGGACCCAACGCTTTACCGTGTCCAGCATGACGTCGGCATAGGCGCGGATCTCGTATTGCGCATGCGGGTCGGCGCGCAGGCTGAGAAAATGCAACAGGTTGTGGAGATCGGTCTTCCAGTACCATTGGGTATAAAAGTTGAGCGACAGGTTCATCCGCGCCAGCTCGCGCGCGAGGCCGGGCCAGGTCGGGTCGGCCGGTTTCCCGGTCGTGTCCTCGTTGAGCATCTCGGCATAGCCGGCATAGGCGCGCTCGGCGTCAGTGCGCAAGAGGTCGAGGACGCGCCGCGCCGCTGCGCCTTCGATGAGGTCGCCGCGCCCCTGGCGGTTGAGCGCCGCTTGGCTCGCCAGATGCTCCGGCGCAGGAATATAGAACTCGTTGTCGAGGATCGAATAGCGCGCCGAGTATTCGTTGACGTTGGCGGTGCGGTGGCGGATCCACTGCCGGGCGACAAAGATCGGCAGCTTCACGTGATACTTGATCTCGCACATCTCGAACGGTGTGGTATGACGGTGGCGCATCAAATAGTTGATGAGGCCCTTGTCCTCGCTGATCCGCCTGGTGCCGCGGCCGTAGGAGACGCGCGCCGCCTGCACAATCGCCGCGTCGTCCCCCATGTAGTCGACGACCCGGACAAAGCCATGGTCGAGCACCGGCAGCGCTTCGTAGAGAATTTCTTCGAGCGCCGGCACGGTGGCGCGCCGCGTCTCGTCTCTGGCTCCGCGCGCCTGAGCTACTTCCGCCAGTTGTTCCCGGTTCAGCGGCATTGCTGCATCCACACCCTGCGTGCTTCGAGACGCGCCCTTCAGGCGCTCCTCAGCATGACGTTCTGTTGGGCATGGTATCAAGATGGAACGTCATCCTGAGGAAGCCGCGAAGCGGCTGTCTCGAAGGACGCGCCGCGATTGCGTTCGGCTGCGTGCCACCCTATATCTTCCCTGTCGGGCAACCGACTATGGCGATAAACGGCTTACGGAATAAGCGTTGCGGACCCGGGGGCGGTACCCGGCGCCTCCACCAATTCCCGCCGGCCGAGGCGAATCGTTTCGCTAGCCGGCGGCTCATGGGGGCGAAATAGGCTCGACGTGCGTGGTAAAGGTAAAACCGTCGCCCGGCATGATACCACCGTTATCGGGTCACAAACCTAGCTGCGAACGATAACTTCGCAACTGAGGCGCTTGCGGCCTAACCCTTAACGGGGTGAAGCTAACAGGTAACTCGCGGTTCGAGGGGCACCGGGCAACAGAAGCCCCTCACTTCACCCTTTTTGGGAGGGGCACCGCGGCCAAGCGGCGATGGCGCAGGATCTGTTCCACTACGAGAAGATGGTCGAAGGCGCACTGCGCGGGGTCGTCCGCGACGCGCTCCGGCAAGCCGCGCGCGACGGGCTCCGGAGCGCCCACCATTTCTATATCGGCTTTGGCACGCGGATGCCCGGGGTCGTCATCCCCGACCATCTGCGCGAGCGGTACCCCGACGAGATGACGATCGTTCTGCAGCATCAGTTCTGGGATCTCGAAATCACCGAAATCGGCTTTTCCGTGACGCTCAGCTTTCAAAAGCAGCTCGAACGCCTGGTGATCCCATTCGCGGCGGTCCGCAGTTTTGCCGACCCGTCGGTCAATTTTGCGCTTGAATTCGCGGTTCCGGAAACCGCGTCGGCGACCTCCGGCACCCTGCCGGTGCCGCTTGCGGCACCCCCGGCGCCGACGGAGAAACCGCCGGAAAAACCGCCGGAACGGCCCTCCGGAGAGGTCGTCGCCCTCGACAGCTTCCGCAAGCGCTAAGCCAAGAGACAGCCTCGCGAAAGGGTGGCGGCATGGAATTGTGGAACCATTGCGAGAACCCCTACCCCTTTGTCCCCGCCGAGGTGCTCGATCAAGCGCAGTCGGTGCGCGCCAGCCTCCCCAACAAATATTGCGACCCGAAGATCGCCGCCCGGCTCTATGACGAGATCTTCGACGAATATCGCCTGTGCGACGATTTGGGGCTGCACATCGTCACCAACGAGCATCATTCGGGGATCAACAATCTGTGGGCGGCGAGTCCGGTCATCACCGGCGTCGTCGCGCGCCTGACCCGGAACGTGCGCATCCTCTCGCTCGGCACCCTCATTACCGTGCGCCCCGACCCGGTCCGCATCGCCGAAGAATACGCGACGATCGATGTCCTCTCGAAGGGCCGGCTCGAAATCGGCTTTGTCAAATCGGGCGCGACCGAGATGGTCTCGGGCGACGCCAACCCGATGCGCATCCGCGAGCGCGAATGGGAGGCAATCGATCTGATCGAAAAGGCGCTGGTGACGCAGGACGGGCCGTTCAGTTGGGAGGGCAAGTTCTTCCAGCATCCGCACGTCAACATCTGGCCGCGGCCCTACCAGGAGCCGCGCCCGGAATTCTGGGCCGCAACATCCGACCTGCCGACCTGCGCCGAGCTTGGCCGCCGCAGCATCATCAACACGCTGCTGTTCGGCGGCTACGACCGCACCAGGCAAGCCTTTGGCGCCTACAAGCAAGGGCGCGAGGTGGCGGGGCTGGCACCGCCCGGCGAGGACCGCTTTTCGTACATGGCGTTCGCCTATGTCGGCGACACCGACGAAGAGGCTCTGCGGATCGGCCAGAAGATCGCCTGGTTTCTCACCGTCAGCATCAAGAGTGCGCCGCAATTCGCCAAATTCCAGCCCGGTGCGGTGGCGCCCGAGATGGCGCCGGCGGCGTGGCGCGCCGGCGTGTCCAGGCGCCCGCGCCCGACCAATCTCGATGCCGAGGTGCTGGTCCGGCAGGGCCAGATGTTCGCCGGCAACCCCGACACCGTGGCCCGCCAGATCAAGGATTTCCGGCGCCGCGTCGGCGGCATCCACCACATCATCATGATGACGCGCCAGGGCCTGGTCACCCATGCCGAGGCCGAGAAGAGCTTCACCCTCGCCGCCCGGGAAGTCCTGCCGCAACTCCAGGATCTGCCGCCGATCGACGCCGACGAGACCCAGTGGGAAGCGCGGCGCGAGGCGGCGGCGAAGTGAACGAACGGCTCTGCGTCGGACCGCTCGACCTTGAAGTGCTGCGTCGCGGCCCGACCGGCGCGAACCGGCGGCCGATCCTATTGGTGCACGGCGTCAACCCGGTCAGCGCCGGAGCGCCATTTCTCGATCTTCTCGCCGAGCATGGCGACATCATCGCGCCGTCCTCTCCCGGCTTCGGCAGCTCGCCGCGGCCGGAGGATTTCGACACGATGTACGATCTCGTGCATCTCTATCGCGAAGTGCTCGACGGCCTCTCCGAACCTGCAGCAATGATCGGGTTTTCGTTCGGCGGCTGGATCGCCGCCGAGGTCGCGGCCGGCGGCCATCCAAAGCTCGACCGGCTGATCCTCGTCGACCCGGTCGGCATCAAACTGGGCGGGCGCGAGGAGCGCGACATCGTCCATTTCTTCAATACGTCACCCGCTGAGCTCACCCGCCGCGCCTGGCACGATCCGGCACGGCGGCCGGCGGGGCTCCATGGCCTCGGCTGGCAGGCGGCGATCGACGATACAATGAGCGATGCGGAGATGATTACGCTCGCCCGCAACTGGGATGCGCTGTGCCTCTACGCCTGGCGCCCGCACATGTACAACCCGCAGCTGAAGCACTGGCTGCGCCGCATTACCGTGCCGGCCTTGGTGCTGTGGGGCACCAGCGATGGCATCGTCACGCCCGATTACGGCCGCGCCTATGCGGGGCTCATCCCCGGCGCGCGGTTCGCGGCAATCGAGGAGGCCGGACACCACCCCGAACTCGAGCAGCCGCGTGCCTTTGTGGACCAGGTCGCGCGCTTCTTGAAAGAGCCGTCATCATGATGTTCATCATCCGCAGCGCCGGCGAGCGGCCCGAGGCGGCGGGCATCGAGGTCAAGCTCAGCCGCAAGACCCCGGCGATCGTGCCGGACGGGCATGACAAGACCGATTTTTTCTGCGTCGGCGGCGCGGACGCGATGGCGGCGGTCCGCGCTTCCGGTTGGACCATCGTCGAGTTGCATGACGGCTATTACGAGGATGGCAAGGGCGGCGGGGTCGGGATCTGGGGGCAGGGCAGATACTGGGAGATCCGCGACACCCCGTTCACGATCAAGGAGGCGGTCGGACCAAGCGCGCCGACCGATGCCGGCCCGGCTACGGGCGACCAAGTCAACGTCCGCGGCGCGATCTTCGGGGTGTAGCAGCAGCCCCTCACCCTCCCGCGCCTCGCTGTGCGGGTCCCTCCCCGCATGGGGGGAGGGGGTGAGGGGCAGCGAGGGCCGTGCTTGACGCGCGCGCGCAAAGGAAGATCCTGCGCGCCAGACCCCTTGGAGAATCCGGCATGACCGAGGCCGCGTTCCACGAACTGTTTCCACTGGGCGCGGACGATACGCCCTACCGAAAGCTCACCGGCGATCACGTAGCGCTCGCCCGCTTCGACGGCGAGCGCATCGTCAAGGTGGCGCCCGAGGCGTTGACGCTGCTCGCGCGCCAGGCCTTCCTCGACAGCGCCCACCTGTTGCGCCCCGGCCATCTGGCGCAATTGCGCGCGATCCTCGACGACCCCGAAGCCTCAGGGAACGACCGCTTCGTCGCCTTCGACCTCCTGAAGAACGCCAATATCGCCGCCGGCAAGGTATTGCCGATGTGCCAGGACACCGGCACCGCGATCGTCATGGGCAAGAAGGGCGAGCGAGTGTGGACCGGCGCCGACGACGCGGCGGCATTGTCCGAGGGGATCCGCCGCACCTATACCGAGACCAATCTGCGCTACAGCCAGGTGGCACCCCTATCGATGTATGAGGAGGTCAACACCGGCGACAACCTGCCGGCCCAGATCGACCTCTATGCCGAGCCGGGCGAAGAGTACAAATTCCTCTTCATCGCCAAGGGCGGCGGCTCGGCCAACAAGAGCTTCCTCTATCAGCAGACCAAGGCGGTCTTGAACCCGAAATCGCTGCTCAAATTCATCGACGAGAAAGCTCGCACCCTCGGCACCGCGGCCTGCCCGCCCTATCATCTGGCGATTGTCATCGGCGGCACCTCGGCCGAGATGAACCTGAAAACCGTGAAGCTGGCGAGCTGCCGCTATCTCGACACGCTGCCCCGCGCCGGCAACAAATACGGCCAGGCCTACCGCGACCGCGATTTCGAGGCCGAAGTGCTGGAGTTGACCCGCAACCTCGGCATCGGCGCCCAATTCGGCGGCAAGTATTTCTGCCATGACGTACGGGTGATCCGCCTGCCGCGCCACGGCGCCTCGCTCCCGATCGGGATCGGCGTCTCCTGCTCGGCCGACCGCCAGATCCTCGGCAAGATCGATGCCGAGGGTGTCTTTCTCGAGGAGCTCGAAAGCAATCCGGCGCGGTTCCTGCCGGAGATCGACGAGAAGACGCTAGGCGGCGATGTTGTGCGCATCGACCTCGCGCGGCCGATGGCCGAGATCCGCCGCACCCTGTCGCAATACCCGATCCGGACGCGTCTCAGCCTTTCGGGCACGCTGATCGTCGCCCGCGACATCGCCCACGCCAAGCTGTTGGAGCGGCTCGAGCGCGGCGAGGGCCTGCCGCAATACGTCAAGGACCATCCGATCTACTATGCCGGCCCAGCCAAGACGCCGGCGGGGTACGCCTCGGGCTCGTTCGGGCCGACCACGGCCGGGCGGATGGACAGTTATGTCGATCCCTTGATGGCGGCCGGCGGCAGCTTCATCACGCTGGCCAAGGGCAACCGCGGCGCCGAGGTGCGCGCAGCCTGCAAAAAGCACGGCGGCTTCTATCTCGGTTCGATCGGCGGACCGGCAGCGCGCCTCGCCCAGGATTGCATCAAAAAGGTCGAACTCCTCGAATATCCCGATCTCGGCATGGAGGCGATCTGGCGCATCGAGGTGGTCGATTTCCCGGCCTTTATCGTGGTCGACGACAAGGGCAATGATTTCTTTGCCGGCCTTTCTTGACGATGCGCACCGGCGCCGGGACCGGCTGATTGGCACGCGGCGCTGTTTCCGACGCGCTGCTGCACGGCGAGGGCGCAGCCTGGGGGGAGTTCGTTCGCCGCTATGGCGGCCTCGTCGTCGCCGCGGTACGCGGCATCGCGTCAGTTCAGGGCGATGTCGAGGATCTGACGCAGGAGGTTTTCGTCCGGCTGTGCAAGAACGATTTCCGCCTGTTGCGGACCTATGACCCGGCGCGCGCCGCGTTGACGACCTGGCTGACGATCGTCGCGCGCAGCACTGCGCGTGACGCTATGCGGCGGCGCCGGCCGGATTCGGTGCCGATCGAGGCGGTGCCGGAGGCGCAGTTGGCGGTCGATTTCGTCGAGCCGGTGCGCAAGCTCAAATTGCCCGAGGCCCTGTTGTCGCCGCGTCAACGCGAGATCCTGGCGATGCTGTACGATCAGGAAATGGACGTCGCCGAGATCGCGCGGGCGCTCGGCATCGACGCGCAAACCGTGCGCAGCGCGCATCACAAGGCAATGGTAAAGTTGCGCGCTCACTTCAAAGCCGATCTTGACTAAAGCTGGTAGCCTTTAGGTTGTGGGGATGATGTCGCTTCTAACGTCGTAAAACAGACCGTGAGGAAAGTGCGTTAAATGAGTGGGGACGAAATCAGGAAGGTACCGCCGTCGGGCGCAGGCGCGGCGCTGTGGCAGGCCAGCTGCAGCACCGACATCGCCGAGGCCGAGGCCGAGCGCTTTCTCGACCTCGCCGGCTTCGCGGATGGGCGTCTCGACCCCGACGATCGCGAGCGCGTTGCCACGTGGCTTGCCGCCGATCCGGTTGCGGCTGGTGACATCGCCGCGGCGCGCCGGCTCGCGGCGTCGACGGCGGGGCTGGAACCGATGCCCGAGCCCGCGATCGCGCGCGCCTGTGCGCTGGTTGACGGCGGCGCGGCGCGACGAGGCGTCGTCATCCTCTTCGCGCCGCGGTATCGAAGCCGGCCGAAGCTGCACGGCATGGCCGGCTGGGGGAGCCTCGTTGCCGCGATGGCCGTCGCCAGCTGGCTCGGCTTCACGCTCGGCGTCGATACATCGCGCTCTTTCGCCCAGATCCGACAAACCGGCGACAATGGCTTCCTGCAGGAATTGCTCGACCCCGCAACCGACGCCGTGCATGACCTGACGGGGAATTCGCAGACGTGAGCACGGCGACCGTCGGTCCAACCGCGCTGACGGGGTGGCCGCGCCGGCGGCTCCTGGTGGGGCTACTGGTTATCTCATTGGTGCTCAATGTCTTCTTCGTCGCTGGCGCGGCATGGTCCCGGCTCCATCCGCCCGCCCTGTGGGAGGGTGCCGAGAAGCGCTATCAGCAAATGGCCGCGGACCTCGATCTCAGCGCACAGCAGCGGATCCAGTTTGACCGCTACGTCGCCGCGATGCAGGCGCGCAGCAAGGCGATGCGTCGAGAGATCAGGCCGCTGATTGCCGGCACCTGGGACGAGATGGCCAAGCCCGGCGCCGATCTCGAGCAGATTACCCAGCGGTTCGACCAAGCCTCCGAGAAGTGGCGCCAATTTCAGCGCGAGTCGACCGCCCAGACGCTCGATTTCCTGGCGATCCTATCGACCGCGCAGCGCGAGAAATTCGTCGAGATCGCGCGCGAACGGCGGGCGCCCTGGCTGCATCCGCGCGCCGCCAAACGGTGATGTAGCCCCGTGGCCTGGCCGGTTATTTGGTGCCGAACAGCCGGTCGCCGGCGTCGCCCAGCCCGGGCAGGATATAGCCGTGCTCGTTGAGGCAGCGGTCGACCGCAGCGGTCACGATCGCAACGCCGGGAAAGATCCGGCGCAATTTTTCGACGCCTTCCGGGGCGGCGACCAGGCAGACGAACTTGATCGACCGCGCCCGCGCTTCGACCAGCCTTGAGATCGCCGCGATCGCGGAATTGCCGGTCGCGAGCATCGGGTCGAGCAGGATGACGTCGCGCTCTGGCAGGTCGTCGGGCAGCTTCAGGTAGTATTCGATGGCCTGCAAGGTGCGCGGCTCGCGGTAGATCCCGATATGCCCGACGCGCGCCGCCGGCACCAGATCGAGCATGCCGTCGAGGATGCCGTTGCCGGCGCGCAGGATCGATACCAGACACAGCTTTTTGCCGGCGAGAACCGGGGCGCGGGTGCGTTCGAGCGGGGTCTCGATATCGGTCTCTTCGAGGGCCAGGTCGCGGGTCGCCTCGTACCCCAGCAACAGCGAAATCTCGCGCATCAACTGGCGGAATTTCGAGGTGCTGGTGTCCTGCGCCCGCATCAACGACAGCTTGTGCCGCACCAGCGGGTGATCGACGATCGCCACGATCCCGGGCGGCCGCGGCGCGGTGGTGGTTTGTGGCATCGCCGTCTTTCCTTCAGAACAGGGTTCCATCGCTGACGATCGTCAATGGCGCGGCGCCGTCCGGCCGCTTTTCCAAGGCGATTTCGCGGCCGGCGGCCCAGCTGCCGCCTTCGAGCATTTTGGCGAGCGGGAATTCGCCGGCGCTCAGGCCGAGCCGGTGGCGCACCCGCTCGGCCATGCGGTCGAGGAGCGTAACGGTCAGCGCCCGCCATTCGACGACCGGCTCGCCAAACGGATCGAGCGGGCGGCGCAGCAGATCTGGGTTACGCGCTTCAATCGCGCCGCAATCGATCAGCAGCCCGCCATTCCTGTATTCGGCGAGGCCGGTCAAACCGTCGAGGCCGGTGACCCGGAACCCGGCATCGGCAAGCGGCTCGATCAATGAATAGACCAGCCACTGGCTGAGCTTGTGAAACGGCACGATGCCGTCGCCGGCTACCGCGCCGTGATGCCCGCAATCGCCGAGCGGCGTGCCGCCGAGCGTGAGGCGGCCAGGCCAGATCGGCCCGAGCACATGGAGCAGAAGGCCGAGCATGTCTGGGGCCGGCAGATCGGCGCTTCGCGGCAGCCAGAAATCGTAGAGATGTCCGAGCCGCGCAGGCGCCCCGAAAATGTCGGGCCGCGCTGCGGCAACCTCACCCAGCCGGCGCAACAGGTGCGCTCTGCCCGCCAACGCAGACAGCGGATTGTCCGGGCCGTGCTGAAAGGCGCGGTCGAGCCCTTCTGCCGAGAACGCGGCGAGGGCGGCGGCATCGGCGCGCCACGGCTGCTCTCGATCGGCGGAAAACAGCCCGGCCTCCATCGCGCGCAAGCTGGCAACCGCCAGACCCTCGGACCGCCCCAGGACGAGACCAGTCTCGGCTTCGCGATAAACCCAGGCCGCACCGGCGCCGGCATCGAGCAGAACCGATACGATCGCGAGGTCGAGGCGCGCCCGCGCCGTCTCCGCCCGGTCCGCGCCCGGCTCAACGAGCGAGGCCCGCTCGATACCGCCCGCGGAAAAATGCCGCCAGCGGCTGTGCAGCGGCACCGCAAGATCGGGAAAGCGCCGCAATGTCACCGCGACCACCCGCTCGACCGCATCGTCGAGCCGTTCGGACACCAGGCGGAAATGCCGGGTCTCCCCCCGCTCGGCCGCGGCGAAAACTTGTCCGCAGCGCTCGCGCACCGCCATCGCGCTTAGCAGGTAATCGACGTCGCGGGAATGACGCCGCGGTGATTGCGTGGTCACGCGCCGAGGCGGCGCCCTTTGGTGCGGCGCAACTGGGCCCGGCTCGGCGCTCCCGACGGCGCGAAATAACCGGCCGCCTTCTTCGCCGTCATCTCGACCTGCGCGTCGAGGGGCACCAGCCGCTCGGGGATCGCCACCTGCTCCAGCACCTCGATCCCCTGCGCGCGCAGTGCGTCGTGCTTCATGTTCGACATCGACACCCAGCGGTCGATGCGCCGCACGCCCAGCCAGTGGAAGACGTCGGGCATCAGCTCCTGAAACCGCATGTCCTGCACCCCGGCGACGCATTCGGTCCGCCGGAAATAAGTGTCGGCGCGGTCGCCCCCCTCCTGGCGCTTCCTCGCGTTATAGACGAGGAACTTGGTGACTTCGCCGAGGGCCCGGCCCTCCTTGCGGTTGTAGACGACGATGCCGACCCCGCCCTCTTGCGCCGTCGCAGCGCAGACCTCGACCCCATGCGCGAGATAAGGCCGGCAGGTGCAGATGTCGGAGCCGAACACGTCCGAGCCGTTGCATTCGTCATGGACGCGGCAGGCAATCACCGTCTCCGGTCTGCCGATCCGCGCAACGTCGCCGAACAGATAGACCGTCGTGCCGCCGATCGGCGGCAGGAAGACGTCGAGATCCGGCCGGGTCACCAATTCCGGGAACATGCCGCCGGTTTCCTCGAACAGGGTGCGACGCAATTCCGGCTCGGCGACGCCAAACCGGGCGGCGATCCCGGGCAGGTGCCAGACCGGGTCGATCGCCGCCTTGGTCACCCGAATTTCCCCGCTCTCCAGCACGACCCTGCCGTCCGGCACGATGGCGCCGGTGGCGATGCGCTGGCGCATTTCCGGCAGGTCGATCCGCGCTGTGGTGACCGCGATCGTCGGGCGGGCATCGACGCCGGCGCGGATCTCGCCCGCAAACACTTCGCCGACGAGATGCCCATAAGGGTCGAGCGAGACAATCCTCAGGGGGTCGGCCCATTGCGGCCACGGCCCGATCAGTGCCGCCGGCGCGGTGTCGGTCAAATCCGGCCGATGATCGGGCGCGAGCGCTCCGGTCGCCACGGCGAGCGCGCGATAGATCGCATAGGACCCGCTATGCGAGCCGATCGCGTTACGCTGCTGCGGTTCGGCCGGACTGGCAACGACGGGCCCGCGCAGCTGCGCAGTTGGCGCGCCCCAGTGCAACGGGATCGTCGCCGCGCCGGCATTCCCCGGGTGCGACGTCAAGCGAATGTGCCGCGGTACAATTTGCGTCATTTGATCCCGAAAAAATACTTCTCCAATCTGCCAGAGTATCGACGCCCGCAGCTCCCGGCAAGTCGCGGGCCAAACCGGGCGCTGGCTGTCGCGCGGTCGCTCACCTCGGTGTGATGCGACAAAACCGACAGGAGCGTG
>DASYZD010000088.1:0-11147 GCA_035946655.1 Allostellaceae bacterium
AGCGCGCAGCGCTTGGTGGGTGAGGGCTAGCGCAAGGGCAAGCGCTGACGCTCGGCCGCCCGCCCCCTCACCCCAGCCCTCTCCCCCGATGGGGCAGAGGGGGTATGCAGGACGACGCGGCGTCAAAAGCTGCGCTGCTCCAATTCGACGTTGAGGCCAAGCGAGCGCAGCTCCTTGACGAGGACGTTGAAGGATTCGGGGATGCCCGCCTCGAAATTGTCATCGCCCCGGACGATCGCCTCATACACCTTGGTGCGGCCGGAGACATCGCCCGACTTGACGGTCAGCATCTCCTGCAGCGTATAGGCGGCGCCATAGGCTTCCAGCGCCCACACCTCCATCTCGCCGAAGCGCTGCCCGCCGAACTGCGCCTTGCCGCCCAAGGGCTGCTGGGTGACGAGGCTGTAGGGGCCGATCGAGCGGGCATGGATCTTGTCGTCGACCAGATGGTGCAGCTTAAGCATGTAGATGTAGCCGACCGTCACCTTGCGGTCGAAGGGTTCGCCGGTGCGGCCATCGACCAACGTCACCTGGCCCGAGGAGGCAAGCCCCGCCCGGGTCAGCATCGCGACGATATCGTCTTCGCGCGCCCCGTCGAAAACCGGGCTCGCCATCGGCACCCCGCGCGTCAGATCGCCGGCGAAATCGACAAGCTCGTCGTGCCCCAGCGCCGCGATCGTGGTGCGGTCCGAACCCTCGTAGATGTCACCGAGCAGCTGGCGCAGTTCGCTTTCGGCCTTGGGGGCGCCGCTGCCGTTGCGGCGCGCCCCCTCGAGCACCTCGCCGATGCGCCGGCCGAGCCCGGCGGCGGCCCAGCCGAGATGGGTTTCGAGGATCTGCCCGACATTCATCCGGCTCGGCACGCCCAAGGGGTTGAGCACGATGTCAACGGGCGTCCCGTCTTCGAGATAGGGCATGTCCTCGATCGGCATGATGCGCGAGATGACCCCCTTGTTGCCGTGGCGGCCGGCCATCTTGTCGCCGGGCTGCAGCTTGCGCTTCACCGCGACGAAGACCTTGACCATCTTCATCACGCCGGGTGGTAATTCGTCGCCGCGCTGCAGTTTCTCTACCTTGCTCTCGAAGCGCGATTGAAGCTCGGCGATGGCATCGTCCATCTGCTTCTTCAGGGTCTCGATGTCGGCCATCCGCGCATCGTCCTGGACGATGATCTGGCGCCACTGCCCGGGGGTGTACTCGGCGAGGAGGGCGTCGTTGATCTCGGCCCCCGATTTCATGCTCTTGGGGCCGGAGACCGTGGTCTGGCCGACCAGTAATTCCTTCAGCCGCGCGGCAAAGCTGCGCTCGAGGATGGCGCGCTCGTCATCGCGGTCTTTCGCCAGCCGTTCGATCTCGGCGCGCTCGATCGCCAGCGCCCGCTCGTCCTTGTCGACGCCGCGGCGCGAGAAGACGCGCACCTCGACGATCGTGCCGGAAACGCCGGGCGGCAGGCGCAGCGAGGTGTCGCGCACGTCGGAGGCCTTCTCGCCGAAGATCGCGCGAAGGAGCTTTTCTTCCGGGGTCATCGGAGATTCGCCCTTCGGCGTCACCTTGCCGACAAGGATGTCGCCGGGCTTTACCTCGGCGCCGATATAAACGATCCCGGCTTCGTCGAGGTTTTTCAGGGCCTCCTCGCCGACATTGGGGATGTCGCGGGTGATCTCCTCCTGCCCGAGCTTGGTATCGCGCGCGCTCGCCTCGAACTCCTCGATATGGATCGAGGTGAACACATCATCGGAGACGATGCGCTCCGAAATCAGGATCGAATCCTCGAAATTGTAGCCGTTCCACGGCATGAACGCGCACAAGACGTTGCGCCCAAGGGCCAATTCGCCCTGCTCGGTGGACGGCCCGTCGGCGATGATGTCGCCGGCCCGCACCTGGTCGCCGACTTTCACCAGCGGCCGCTGGGTGATGCAGGTGTTCTGGTTGGAACGCTGGAACTTCAGCAGATTATAGATGTCGACGCCGGAGGCCGCGGCCGAGGTTTCCTCGGTCGCGCGAATGACGATGCGGGTTGCGTCGACCTGGTCGACAATACCCGAGCGCCGCGCGATGATCGTGACGCCCGAGTCGCGTGCGACGGTTTCCTCCATGCCAGTGCCGATCAGCGGCGCCTCGGCGCGGATCAACGGCACCGCCTGGCGCTGCATGTTCGACCCCATCAGCGCGCGGTTGGCGTCGTCGTTCTCGAGACACGGTATGAGGGCCGCGGCGACCGAGACGAGCTGCTTTGGCGAGACGTCGATCAGGTCGACTTCGTGCGGCCGGCACAACACGAAATCGCCGTTCTTGCGGCAGTTCGTCAATTCGTCGGTGATGCCGCCCGCGGCATCGACCGGAACGTTGGCCTGGGCGATCGAATAGCGCCCCTCGTCCATCGCCGAGAGATAGACGACATCGTCGGTGACCCGACCGTCGGCCACCTTCCTATAGGGGCTTTCGATAAAGCCGTACTGGTTGACCCGGGCGTAGGTCGCCAGCGAGTTGATCAGGCCGATATTGGGCCCCTCCGGGGTCTCGATCGGGCAGATCCGGCCGTAATGCGTCGGGTGGACGTCGCGCACCTCGAACCCGGCGCGCTCGCGCGTCAGACCTCCCGGCCCCAATGCCGAGAGGCGCCGCTTGTGGGTGATCTCCGACAAGGGGTTGGTCTGGTCCATGAACTGCGACAGCTGCGACGAGCCGAAAAACTCGCGCACCGCTGCCGCCGCGGGCTTGGCGTTGATCAGATCGTGCGGCATCACGGTGTCGATCTCGACCGAGCTCATGCGCTCGCGGATCGCCCGCTCCATGCGCAGGAGGCCCACCCGGTACTGGTTTTCCATCAATTCGCCGACCGAGCGCACCCGGCGGTTGCCGAGATGGTCGATATCGTCGATGTCGCCGCGCCCGTCCTTCAGGTCGACCAGCACGTTGAGGATGGCGAGGATGTCCTGCTTGCGCAGCACCCGAAACGTGTCTTCGGTATCGAGCTCGAGGCGCGAATTCATCTTGACCCGGCCGACCGCCGAGAGGTCATAGCGCTCGGCATCGAAGAACAGGCTGTTGAACAGCCCTTCCGCGGTCTCCAGCGTCGGCGGCTCGCCCGGCCGCATGACGCGATAGATGTCGATAAGCGCATCCTCGCGCGTCGCGTTCTTGTCGATCGCCAGCGTGTTGCGGATATAGGGTCCCTTGCTCTCGGCGCCGCGGCCGACCAGGTCGATGTCAAGCATCGGCAGCGTGGCGAACCCGGCCTCGTCGAGCTGGGCCAGTGCCGCCTCGGTGATCTCGTCACCGGCCTCGAAATAGACCTCGCCAGTTTCCTCGTTGATCAGGTCCTGCGCGAAGTAGCGGCCGATCAGCTCCTCCGGCGGCGCCAGGACATGGACGAGCCCGGCTTCGCGCAGCCGGCGCGCCAGCCTGGGCGTCATCCGCTCGCCGATCGCCAGCTTGACTTCGCCGGTATCGGCGTCGATCAGGTCGGCGGTCAGCTTGCCCTTGTACTGCTCGGGCTCGAAGGGTGTCATCCAGCCATTGGGGCCGCGCTCGTAGGCGACGGTGCCATAGAACGCCGAGAGGATCTCCTCCTTGGTCATGCCGCTGGCTTCGCCAGGCTGCAAAACCTTGGCCTCGCTCTTGCGCTGCGCGCGCTTTGCTTCGGTCGGCGCGTCGTCGAGCGCCATCAACAGCGTCGTCGCCGGTAGCTTGCGCCGCCGGTCGATGCGGACATAGACGTGGTCCTTGGCGTCGAATTCGAAATCGAGCCACGAGCCGCGATAGGGGATGACCCGCGCGGCGAACAGGTATTTCCCGGAGGAGTGGGTCTTGCCCTTGTCGTGGTCGAAGAAGACGCCCGGGCTGCGGTGCATCTGCGAGACGATGACCCGCTCGGTGCCGTTGATGATGAAGGTGCCGTTGCGCGTCATCAACGGCATGTCGCCCATATAGACGTCCTGCTCCTTGATGTCGCGGATCGAGCGCGCGCCGGTGTCCTCATCGACATCCCACACCACCAGGCGCAGCGTCACCTTCAATGGTGCGGCATAGGTGATGCCGCGCTGCTGGCACTCGTCGGTGTCGTATTTCGGGGTCTCCAGTTCGTAGCGCACGAATTCCAATTGGGCGCGCTCGGAAAAATCGCGGATCGGAAACACCGACTTGAAGACTTCCTGCAACCCGACATTGCCGCGGTCCTCGGCCATCACCCCCATTTGCAAGAAGTGGTCGTAGGAACTCCGCTGCACCTCGATGAGGTTGGGCATCGGAGCGACCTCGGGAATGCGCCCGAAGCTCTTGCGGATCCGCTTCTGGCCGTTGAAGGATATTGCCATCTATTTCCCTCGCTGTGGGTGGCGCCCGCGTGGAGTGAGCGGGGCGCCAACCGAAACCCTCATCGCCGCCACGCCGCACGACCCGATCGGAGCGACATGCCGCGGCGCGGCCGACAACACTTTTCCGGGACGCGCCAACACCGGGCGTGCGATACCCCTCGCACCCCGGTTCGGTAATCTCGATTTGGGCGCGGCGCCCGGCGGCAGCCGCTGCGCTCTGCAGAAAGTCGTGGCGGACCTACCTTATTTCGACAGTCGCACCCGCATCTTCAAGCTGCTTCTTGATTTTTGCCGCTTCTTCCTTGTTGACGCCTTCCTTGACCGCCTTCGGCGCCGCCTCGACGAGATCCTTGGCTTCCTTGAGGCCGAGCTGCGTCAGCGCCCGCACTTCCTTGATCACGTTGACCTTTTTCTCGCCGATCGTGGCCAGGATGACATCGAACTCGGTTTTCTCGGCGACCGCCTCGGCGACCGGCGCCGCACCGGCGGCGGCGACCGCGACCGGTGCCGCGGCCGAGACGCCCCATTTCTCCTCGAGCATCTTTGCCAGCTCCGCCGCCTCGATCACGGTCAGCGCCGACAGATTGTCGACGAGTGTTGCCAGATTAGCCATATCGCTGCTCCCGATTTAGCCCTGAGGGCTGCTTTGCACAAATCTCGGCACAAATCTCACGCGACGCCCTAGCCGGCGCCATCCGCCGCGGCTTCCCCTGATCCCTCCTGCCCGGCGTGGGCGGCAAGCACCCGAGCCAGCTGGCCGCCGGGCGTCTGCAACAGCGCGGCGAGCTTGGTCGCCGGCGCGTTGATCAGCCCGATGATCTTGCCGCGCAATTCGTCGAGCGAGGGCAGCGTCGCCAGCGCCCTGATCCCGGCCTGGTCGAGCATCTGGCCCGAGAGGCCGCCGCCGACGATGGTCAGCTTGGCGTTGCGGTTGGCGTAGTCGACCGCCGCTTTCGCCGCCGCGACGGGATCCTGCGAAAAGGCGATCGCCGTCGGCCCGGTGAACAACGGCGCCAGAGCAGCGAACGCGGTCCCCTCGAGCGCCCGGCGCACCAGACGGTTCTTGGTCACCCGATAATTCGCGCCGGCGCTGCGCATCTGCCGCCGCAGCTGGGTGACCTCGGCGACCGACAGCCCGGGCTGGTGCGTGATTACGACGCACACCGTGTCGCTCAAATCCCGGTGCAGGCTGGCTGTCAGCTCCTGCTTTTGCGCTCGATCCACCTGAATTCTCCAAACCTCGTCCGCCGCGGGCCGGGAGCGACCCCGCTGCGCTGCCCAGCCCGTACCCGACCCTGCCGGCCCGCTAGGCTCTGGTCTCCTCGGCGAGACCCGCGAGATCGACCTTCACCGCCGGTCCCATAGTCGAACTCAAGCTCACCCGCTTGATGTAGGTGCCCTTGACCCCGCTCGGCTTACCGCGGGTGATCGCGCCGACAAAGGCGCGCACATTATCGACGAGCGCGGCGTCCGTAAAGCTCGCTTTGCCGACCCCGGCGTGGACGATGCCGGCCTTTTCGGCGCGGAACTCGACCTGGCCGCCCTTTGCCGCCTGGACCGCCTCGGTGACGTTTTGGGTCACCGTGCCGAGCCGCGGGTTGGGCATGAGGCCGCGCGGCCCGAGGATCTTACCGAGCCGGCCAACCAGCGCCATCATGTCCGGGGTGGCGATCGCGCGGTCGAAATTGATCTCGCCCGCCTGCACCTTCTCGACCAGATCCTCGGCGCCGACGACATCGGCGCCCGCCGCTTCGGCCTCCTTGGCGCGGTCGCCGCGGGCAAAGACGCCGACCCTGACCGATTTGCCGGTGCCATGCGGCAGCATCACCGTGCCGCGCAGGTTCTGGTCGGGCTTCCTCGGGTCGAGGTTGAGGTTCATCGCGATCTCGACGGTTTCGTCGAACTTGGCCGAGGCGCGCGATTTGATTTCCTTGACTGCCGCATCGACGCGCAACGGCGCGGCCTCGGGGTCGATCCCTTCATAGGCCTTGGTCAGCCGCTTACCTGGTTTGGCCATGTCTGCTCCCGCTGGGTTTGGTGCACTGAGGGCTAATCGACGACATCCAGCCCCATCGAGCGCGCCGAGCCGATCACCATCCGGCAGGCGGCGTCGAGGTCGTTGGCATTGAGGTCAACCATTTTCTGCTGGGCGATCTCACGCACCTGGGCCATCGTCACGCGCCCGACCGTATCGCCCTTGCCGGTGGTTTGCGCGCCTTTTTCGACCCCGGCCGCCTTTTTCAGGAAAAACGACGCCGGCGGCGTCTTGGTGACAAAGGTGAAGCTGCGGTCGGCATAGGCGGTGATCACCACCGGGATCGGCATGCCGGGTTCGAGGTTCTGGGTCTGCGCGTTGAACGCCTTGCAGAACTCCATGATGTTGAGGCCGCGCTGGCCCAGGGCCGGGCCGATCGGCGGCGACGGGTTGGCCTTCCCCGCCGGCACCTGCAGCTTGATCATTCCGACGATTTTTTTTGCCATCTTCCTTCCTCACCCACCCCGGCGAAGGCCGGGGTCCATGCCGCCGCTTCGTCCGCTGACCGATGGATCCCGGCTTTCGCCGGGATGCTCGCCACGGCTACGCCGGGCTCACACCTTCTCCACCTGGGAGTATTCGAGCTCCACCGGCGTTGCCCGGCCAAAGATCGACACCGCGACCTTGATCCGCGACTTTTCTTCGTCGACCTCCTCGACGACGCCGTTGAACGAGGTAAACGGCCCGTCGGCGACGCGCACCTGCTCGCCGACCTCGAAGACGATCGAGGGCTTGGGCCGTTCGATCCCCTCCTGGACCTGGCGCATGATCCGCGCCGCCTCGTTTTCGCTGATCGGGGTCGGCCGCCCGCGCCCGCCGAGAAAGCCGGTGACCTTGGCGGTGTTCTTGACGAGGTGCCAGGTCTCGTCGTTGAGGTCCATCTTGATCAGCACATAGCCGGGGAAGAATTTGCGCTCCGAACTGACCTTGGCGCCGCGCCTCACTTCGACGACCTCCTCGGTCGGCACCAGGATCTGCTCGAAGCGTTCGTCGAGGCCCTTCTGCACGGCCTGCTCGTGGATCGCGGCCGCGACCTTCTTCTCGAAGCCGGAATAGACGTGGATCACGTACCAGTGGCTCGCCATGCTTCAGTGCTCCAGCTACTGGCCCAGCCCGAACAGCACGCGCACGCCATAGGACAGCACCTGATCGACGATGAAGAAGAAGATCGCGGCGATGAACACCATCACAAACACCATCGCCGTCGTGACCATGGTCTCCTTGCGGGTCGGCCAGGTCACCCGGGCCAGCTCCTGGCGAACCTGCTGAACGAATTCGGCGGCGTTGGTCTTGGCCATGTCAGATCAAATCACCCTCGGCGGCCGCGGCCGCTATGAACATCATACACGTTATATATAGCGGCCCTGGCCCAGCGTGGCGATAGCGCAGCCGGCGGCGCGCGGGCCTGGCAGGAGTGGAGGGGCTCGAACCCCCAACCCCCGGTTTTGGAGACCGGTGCTCTACCAGTTGAGCTACACTCCTATCATTGCCGATGGACTGGGCGGTGCGTCCTTCGAGACGCCCGCTGCGCGGGCTCCTCAGGATGACGCGATTTCTTAGTATCATCATAAACTTACGTCATCCTGAGGAGGCGCGAAGCGCCGTCTCGAAGGACGCGGTATTATACGGCAGCGACCCCTTTTCTGGTTTTTATTTCAAGATCTTGGCGACGACGCCGGCGCCGACGGTGCGGCCGCCTTCGCGGATCGCGAAGCGCAGGCCCTCGTCCATCGCAATGGGGACGAGGAGTTCGACCTCCATCGTGATGTTGTCGCCCGGCATCACCATCTCGGTCCCTTCCGGCAACGTCACGGTCCCGGTCACGTCGGTCGTGCGGAAATAAAACTGCGGCCGGTAATTGCCGAAAAACGGCGTGTGCCGCCCGCCCTCTTCCTTGGTCAGGACATAGGCCTCGCACTGGAAGGTGGTGTGCGGGGTGATCGACCCCGGCGCCGCCAACACCTGGCCGCGCTCCACTTCCTCGCGCTTGGTGCCGCGGAGGAGGACCCCGATATTGTCCCCCGCCTCGCCCTGGTCCAACAGCTTCCTAAACATCTCGACCCCGGTCGCCACCGTCTTCATCGTCGGCTTCAGCCCGACGATCTCGACCTCGTCGCCGACTTTCACGATGCCGCGCTCGACCCGCCCGGTCACCACCGTGCCGCGCCCCGAGATCGTGAACACATCCTCGATCGGCATCAAAAACGGCCGGTCCTTGGCGCGCTCCGGCTGCGGGATGTAGGAATCCACCGCCGCCATCAGTTTCATGATCGACTCGTGCCCGATCTCGGGGTCGCGCCCTTCGAGCGCCGCCAGCGCCGACCCCTGCACCACCGGGATGTCGTCGCCCGGAAACCCGTAGGAGGAGAGGAGTTCGCGCATCTCCAGTTCAACCAGTTCTAACAGCTCCGGGTCGTCCACCATGTCGGTCTTGTTCATGTAGACGACGAGGGACGGCACCCCGACCTGGCGCGCCAGCAGAATGTGCTCCCTGGTCTGCGGCATCGGGCCGTCGGCGGCCGACACCACCAGGATCGCGCCATCCATCTGCGCCGCCCCGGTGATCATGTTCTTGATGTAGTCGGCGTGGCCCGGGCAATCGACATGCGCGTAATGCCGGTTCTCGGTCTCGTATTCGACGTGCGCGGTGGCGATCGTGATCCCGCGCGCCCGCTCTTCGGGCGCCTTGTCGATCTGGTCGAACGGCACAAACGTCGCCCCGCCCGATTCCGCCAACACCTTGGTGATCGCCGCCGTCAGCGTCGTCTTGCCGTGATCGATATGACCGATCGTCCCGATGTTGCAATGCGGCTTGGTCCGCGCAAATCTCTTCTTCGCCATCGCTGCGGCTTCCTACTAGAAAGAGGGACCCAATTCCGTTGAAAGGGCTGGAGCGGGTGATGGGAATCGAACCCACGTAGCCAGCTTGGAAGGCTGGTGCTCTACCATTGAGCTACACCCGCCGATTGCCGGCCGACCACCATCCGCCGCTTGCCGACCCGCCCCCTCGGCTCCATGCCCCAGCGCGACAACACTGCGCGCGGCGCTGGTGGAGGGGGTAGGATTCGAACCTACGTAGGCATTCGCCGGCAGATTTACAGTCTGCTGCCTTTAACCACTCGGCCACCCCTCCGCGATTCGCGAGCCGCCGATCTCGCGCCATCCGGGGCGCCGCGGATCGCGGGTCATAGGAGGTCCACCCTGGTTTGTCAACACGCTGAGGCCCGCTTTGCGAACCCGAAATCCGCCCCTGAGACACCCCCGCCGACCGCCCGGCAACCCCGTGCCACCGCGCACCCCCACCCAGCGCGAGGTTCGCCCGGCAGCGCCGGCAAGACCACCGCGCGAACCCGCTGACAACTGGCTCTATGGGCGCCACGCGGTCGCCGGAGCACTCGCCAACCCGCGGCGCCGGTGGCGTCGGCTCGCGATCACGGCCGGCCACGAAACCGCCGCTGAGGCGCTGATCGCCGCGGCGCGCGCCCGGCGGCGGGGGGCCAGAGGCGAGCCGGCGGGCGAACCGGTTCAGGTGCTCGACCGCGCCGCATTCGATCTCATGTTGCCCGGAGGCGCGGTGCACCAGGGCTGGGCGCTCGCGGTCGAACCGCTCGACCCGCCCGATCTCGACGACGTGCTGCGCGCCCCCAAGCTCGGTTCGGCGCGCTCGATCATCCTCGTCCTCGACCAGGTCACCGACCCGCACAATGTCGGCGCGGTTCTGCGTTCTGCCGCCGCCTTCGGGGCCACGGCGGTGGTCGTCGCCGCGCATGGCGCGCCGCCCCTCACGGGCGTCCTCGCCAAGGCGGCCTCGGGGGCGCTCGACTGCGTGCCGCTGGTTCGCGTCGTCAACCTGGCGCGCGCGCTCGACCGGCTGAAAGAGGCCGGATATTGGTGCTGCGGGCTCGACGAAAGCGCGCCGGCGCCGCTTGCCGGGCTCGATCTGGGCACACGCGTCGCGCTCGTCCTCGGCTCCGAGGGCGGCGGGCTGCGGCGCCTGTTGCGCGAGCGCTGCGACTATCTCGCGCGCTTGCCCACGCGGCCGGAACTCCCCAGCCTCAACGTCTCGAACGCCGCGGCGATCGCGCTCTACGAGCTGGTGCGGGCGGAGTCCGCGGGCTGACCTTGCTTGGGGCTCGCCACCCTCTTACGATGCGCCAATCCACCGCAGGAGGTCTCCATGCCCGACGACGTCAAGACAATCGGCCGGCCGGCACTGAAACTTGGCCACTCCACCGCAAAGAAGCCGGTGATGGTCGAAGGCCGCCGCGATTTCTTCACCTACCGCGATCTTGGGGCCAAAGACGGGAGCAGCGGCCGGATGCGCGCCCAGCTGACCACGGCCAAGACCGGGATGACCCAGCCGACCGGATGGCACTACCATGTCTGCGAAGACCAGTTCATTTATGTCACAAGGGGCTGGGTCGAGCTGGAATTCGAGACCGGCGAGATGCTGCGGCTCGGCCCCGGCGACACCGCGCTCATCCCCGGCGGGATGAAGCACAACGAGCTGCGCACCTCGGACGATTTCCAGGTCATTGAGGTGTCGACGCCCGGCGAGATCGGCACGGTCACCTGCGAGAAGCCGTAAGCCCGAAGTCGACCCTCCGCCACGCGCTTCGCGCCAGGGCGGCGGCGCTGATCAGAGGCGCCGCCGGCTGGGCGGTGCTCGGCCTGTGCCGATTGGCGCAGCGCCCGCGGCGCTTTAACCCTACCGGCGTTCCCGGCGCAGGCCGGGATCCATTGATCGGCCCGCGAGACGGCTGAACCGTGGGTCCCGGCCTGCGCCGGGAACGCGG
>DASYZD010000089.1:0-9101 GCA_035946655.1 Allostellaceae bacterium
AAACCGTGGCTCCAGTTCCACCACAGATTGGGCAGATAAATTAAGAACGCGACCAGGATCGCGGCGCATAGCGGCCGCAGATGGCGCCGCTCGCCCGGAGCGAGGAGGACAAAGCCGACCGCCGAGATCAGCCAGTAGGCCATCGCGTATTTGGCCATAAGGCCGGTTCCGACGGCGATCCCGACGACCAGCCACCAGCGAGCGCCGTCCGGCTCGCGCGCGCGGATGAAGGCATAGAGCGCAACCGCCCAGCACGGCAGCAGGGCAGCGTCGGTCGAGATGATAAAGGCCGACAGCGAAACGCCCGGCAGCGTCACATAGGCAAGCGCCGACCAGAACCCGGTGCGAGGGTCATAGAGGCGCGCCGCGATCAGGTAGACGACGCCGGCGGCAGCGCCATGAAGGAGGGGCGCCGACAATCGGACCGCAAACTCGCTGTCGCCGAATACCGCCGTTGTCAGCCGGATCAACCAGGCGACGAGCGGCGGCTTCGAGTAATAGCCGAAGGCGAGATGCTGTGCCCAAAACCAGTATTGCGCCTCGTCGGGATAGAGCCCGGCCGATTGCGCGGCAAGCCAGATGATCCGTGCCGCGGTGATCGCCGCAACCGCCGCCAGGGTCCAGTTGGCATACGCCCGCTCCGCGCCCGGCATGCCCGCGGCGATCACGGTCGATGGTTCGGGAGTGGAGAGGCTCAGCCCCCGCATTGCAAACCGCCTCAAATTACACCGGGCGCAGCATAGGCGAAACCGCGGCGGCGCGACATTGCGCCTGGCCGGGCAACTTGATCACGCCATTGGGTGCGTACCGAATCTCACTGGAGCGGAGTTCCAACTCACGGTTTTGTGTTTCCGGGGGCTTTGCGCCCGGCCGCTATATCCTATACCGATTGGCAGGCTTGCCTTTGGCAAGCCTGTGGCATTTATAGGTGTGCGATGCCTGGGCTCTTCGCGCCCGGTGCTCGGGAAACGATATTTTGGGGAGGTGATGATGCGCAAAACAGTACTCGTTCTAGGCCTCTTCGCGGCCGTCGCGGCGTGGCCCGTGGCCCAGGCGGCCGTCGTCGACTACAAGGCGGCGCTCGGCGGAGCGGCCGAGGTCCCGCCGGTCACGACAGGCGGCACGGGGAAGGCGCAGGTTAATGTCGATGCCGCAACTGGGATGGCCACCTGGCGGATCGATTATTCCGGGCTGAGCGGCCCGGCGGCGGCCGCGCATATCCATTGCGGCGCCTTGCCCGGCGCGAATGCCGGCGTCTCCGTAACGCTTGGCGCCGGTCCCACTGCCGCCAGCCCGATCCAGGGCTCGGGGATGATGACCCCCGCGCAGCTCGCCGATCTCTCTGCCGGCAAGTGCTATGTCAATGTCCACACCGCCGCGAATAAGGGGGGCGAGGTGCGCGGCCAACTCATTCCGTAGTCATCGCCTGCGATCCGGCGCCGGGCACCCCAGGGCGTCGGTCCCTGGCGGGCTGATGCGGACCAGGAGCTGTCCGGTCAGCCCGCAGGCTCCGACGCTGGGATCGCCGGCGAGACAGCCCTCATAGGCTTCGATCGTGGTGTCGCGAAAGATCGCGCGGATGACTACCCCGTTGCGCTGTCACACCCGCTCGGCGGCGGCCTGATAGCCGCTCGCCGGGCCCGGGTCGACGCCGCATAGCGCATCGGCCGCGCCATAGGCGGCATCGAGCGCGCCGAGAACCGCGCGAAACGCCGGTGGGTTGACGCCGTGACGCTGCCGCTCGAGCTGGATCTGCTTGAGGCCGCCGGTTGCCTTATCCAGCTGAAAAAACGCGATCAGCGGAATGCCGCCGAGCGTCGCGCGACGCAGCGCGAGCGGCGCATAGCTGTCGCCGAAATCTATCGGGCGCGGCAACGCCGTCGCGCGCGCCCCGAAATCGGCGAGGCGAGCGCTGCCGGACTCCCCCAAGTGGTCCCCTCCCAATCGGCATCATCGTTCGCCAGGTCGATCGGCGCATGGCTCTCGACGATCTCGACGGCGCGCACGCGGTCCGCCCCCTTGGCCTGCACGGCGAGGAGCGTGGTGCCGCGGCGCACCGCGGCGAGGTAGAACTCGGCGTCGGTCTCCAGGAGGCCGAAATCGCGGTTCGCGCCGGAGCTGTTGCTGCGGTCGCCGGCAACGATGCTGATGCGATTCGACGGCAACCCGGCCTGGATCAGTTCGCAAAGGGCGCGGTGTGCCGCGCCGTAATCATGGAATTGTGCCACGACCAGGTGTCTTGCCACTGCTTGTTGCTCCCCTGCTACAGCGACCGGCGCTAGCGGGTACCGCAATCGTCGTTTGTCGAGCCGCTGCGATTAGTGAACACAATTACGGGCGGATAGTTGCGTCGTCGCCTGCCGGTCCGGCAACCGCTCCGATCAGGCAAACCGGCCGGCGGCAAACGGGGTGATGTCGATCGGCGGGGCGCGCCCGGCGACAAGGTCGGCGACGATCTTTCCGGTCATCGGCGCCGCGGTCATCCCGACATGGCCGTGGCCGAACGCATAGACCACATCGGGGCTGGCGCTCGACGGCCCGAGCACCGGCAGTGAATCGGGCAGCGAGGGGCGGTGCCCCATCCACATCGAGAGGCGCTCGTCGGGATGGGAGGCGGCGAGCCCGGGCAGCATCTTGCGACCCTGCGCCAAAAGGACGCGGGCGCGTCGCCAGTCCGGCGGCGCGGCGAGCCCGGCCAGCTCGACCGTGCCGGCGAAGCGCAGCCCCTGCGCCATCGGCGTCGCGACGAATTTGCCGTCGCCGTCGGCGGTCGGGATCTTCGGCATCACTTCAGGATCGCGGATCATCAGATGGTAGCCGCGCTCGGTTTCGAGCGGGACGCGGTCGCCAAGCGCGGCGACGAGCGGCTTCGAATAGGCTCCGGCAGAGACGACCGCGGCGTCGGCGGCAAGCTCGCCGGCATCAGTCTGGATCGCGACGAGGCGCCTACCGTCGAGACGGAAGCCGAGCGCGCGCGCCGCAACGATCGCGCCACCACGCCGACAAAACTGCTCGACGAGCGCGGTGACGAGCCCGAACGGATTGTCGGTATGGCCGTTCTCGCGCACCAGGAGCCCGCGGACATACTCGCGCGACAAAACCGGCTCGAGCTGACGCAACTCGTCGCCGTCGAACTCGTCGACGACGACGCCGTTTTCCCGGCGCAATGCCCAGGCAAACCCGTCCTTTGCCAGCGCCTCGGCCGAGCGGTAGACGTAAAGATGGCCGCGCTGATGGACGAGGTCTCCGGCGCCGGCATCGCGCGCGAGGTCGCGCACCATCGTGACGGTCGGTCCGACCAGCGGGCGCAGGGCCTTCGCCTGGGCTGCCACTTTCTCGGGCGCCGCGGCTCGCACGAAACGGAACAGATACGGCAGGATCGATGGCAGATAGCTCCAGCGCAGCGAGAGCGGCCCGAGCGGGTCCATGAGCCAGCGCGGCACGTTACGGACGACCCCGGGCATTGCCATCGGGGTCACCGAGGATCCATTGAAACACCCGGCATTGCCGAACGATGCGCCTTCGCCCGGGCTGCCCGGCTCGATCAGGAAGACGCTGTGGCCGCCGCGCTGCAGCCAGCTCGCCGCACACACGCCAACAATGCCGGCACCGATCACCGCGACACGCCGCGCCGCCATCGCCAGCCCCCCATGGTCCCGTGGGCGAACCTCCCGTTCACCGGCACGCCCGCGTGCGTAGTGTGGCGTGGCGTCCCCGGCGCGACTCGAACGCGCGACCCCCGGTTTAGGAAACCGATGCTCTATCCGGCTGAGCTACGGGGACTCTATAGGTTAGAAGTTACTCCAGGATCGTTTGGCTCGTCTTTAGCACACATCGAAGCGCAGCTCAGGGTCGGGTGATATGAGCATAGGCGGGGCATCGACGCAATGTTACCGCCGGCGCTTGGGCCTGCCGATAGTGCTTTGCACATAGGTGTCGCTACTGGCAGGGGTTCCGGCTTCGGGTCGAGCTTCGCCAGCGGCTAGCGCAGCGGGACGATCTTTGGCGGGGTCGCCGGACTCACCCGGTCACTTCAACGATACGATCAACGCCGATATACCGGATTTTAATAAAGATCCGCCAACCATGACGGTGCAGCGCCGAGAGCGCGTGCGCAGGACAGCGAGACAACATGGATGGTGCGAGCGAAAGCCGGGATGCCGTCGATCCGGGCCATGCCGCCCTGACCGACCGCGTCGCCGGCTCTCGCCGGTGCGAAGTTCATCGAGCTTGCGCGCGCCGGCTACCGGACCAATGATCGCCGTGCCGAGATCAAACGTGGGGTCAATCTGGCGGCAGGCTCTGCTATCATCGAAGAAAAATCATACAGGGATTACCGGACCGAAGCGGCCGAGGCGTCGAACGATACCGCGCTGCGTCAGCCGAACAAAAAGAGAGCACAGCGTGATTACAGTTCTCCAGATTAACAAACCGAAGGTGTAGTCGAGAATTAACGCAGCGCGATATCGAGGGTCAGTCATTTGTTCAATATGGCAATCCTTTCCACTATTCGCCGACTGATTGGATCCGTGCCGGTTGGCCGACGCGACGCTGCCACCAACCCGCACCGTGGCCGGCGCGCCGGGCAGCGGGGTCTGCGCCCAGATGAACGTAACGATGAGTCGAATGCGCAGCAGCGCCCCGAGGAAGTGTCGGGCACCCTCGATCAGGGGCTGGCGGCATTGGTGGCGTTGCTGCGCTTTCACGGGCTCGGCGCCGACCCCGAGCAGATCCGCCACCGTTTCGGGGCGATGGCGATCGGCGTTCCGGAGATGCTGCGCTGCGCCAAGGAGCTGGGGCTGAAGGCGCGGGCGGTGACGACACGTTGGGAGCGGCTGGCGCGCACCCCATTGCCGTCTATTGCGGCGTTGCGCGACGGGCGGTTTCTGATCCTCGGCAAGGTGGCCGAGGATAAGGCGCTGGTCCAGTCGCCGGTGTCGCCGCGCCCGTCGATGATGAGCCGCGACGAGTTCGAAGCGGTATGGGATGGGCGGCTCGTCTTGATGGCGCGGCGCGCCGGGCTCGCCGATCTCGGGCGCCGGTTCGATATCACCTGGTTCCTCGGCGCGATCCACAAATACCGGCATCTGCTGGGCGAGGTGCTGGTCGCTTCGTTCTTTCTGCAGCTGTTCGCGCTCGTCTCGCCGCTGTTCTTCCAGGTCGTGATCGACAAGGTGCTGGTGCACCGCACGCTTTCGACCCTCGACGTCCTTGTCATCGGGCTCATCGCAATCGGGATTTTCGAGGCGATCCTCGGGGGCTTGCGTACTTATCTCTTCGCCCACAGCACCAACCGCATCGATGTCGAATTGGGGGCGCGCCTGTTCCGCCACCTGGTGGCCTTGCCGGTCGCCTATTTCGAGGCGCGCCGCACCGGCGATTCGGTGGCGCGGGTGCGTGAACTGGAGAACATCCGGCAATTCCTCACCAGTTCGGCGCTGACCCTGGTGATCGATTTGTTCTTCTGCTTCGTGTTTCTCGCGGTGATGTTCTATTACGCGCCGATCCTCACCTGGATCGTGCTCGGCGCCTTCCCGTTCTATATCGCGATCTCGGCCGGGGCGACGCCGCTGTTCCGCCGCCGGCTCGACGAGAAGTTCCGGCGCGGCGCCGAGAACCAGTCCTTCCTCGTCGAGACCGTCAACGGGATCGAGACCTTAAAGGCGATGGCGGTCGAGCCGCAGATGCAACGGCGCTGGGAGGAGCAGCTCGCCGGCTATGTCAGCGCCAGCTTCCGGGTCGTCAGCCTCGGCAACGCGGCGAGCCAGGGGGTGCAACTGATCTCTAAGCTGGTGACCGCGCTCACCCTCTATTACGGCGCCCTATTGGTGATCCAGGGATCGCTCTCTGTGGGCGAACTCGTCGCCTTCAACATGCTGGCCGGGCGGGTCACGATGCCGGTCTTGCGCCTCGCGCAGATGTGGCAGGATTTCCATCAGGCGCGGCTTTCGGTAGCGCGTCTCGGCGACATCCTCAACACCGCGCCGGAGCCGAGCTTCAACCCGGCGCGCGCCGCGCTGCCGGCGATCCGCGGTGACATTGCCTTCGAGCACGTCACCTTCCGCTATCGCATCGACGGGCCGGAGGTATTGCAGGACGTCAGCTTCGCTGTGCCGGCGGGGCAGATCGTCGGCATCGTCGGCGCCTCGGGCTCGGGCAAGTCGACGCTCGCCAAGCTGATCCAGCGCCTCTACATCCCGGAATCGGGGCGCGTGTTTGTCGATGGGGTCGATCTGGCGATGGTCGACATCGCCTGGCTGCGCCGCCAGATCGGGGTGGTCTTGCAGGACAATGTTCTGTTCAACCGCTCGGTTCGCGACAACATCGCCTTGGCCGACCCGGCGATGCCGATCGAGCGGGTCATCGCCGCCGCCCAGCTCGCCGGGGCGCACGAGTTCATCCTCGAAATGCCCGAAGCCTACGACACGATCATTGGCGAGCGCGGTTCGAGCTTGTCGGGCGGGCAGCGCCAGCGGATCGCGATCGCTCGCGCCCTGGTGATGGACCCGCGCATCCTGATATTCGACGAGGCGACGAGCGCGCTCGACTATGCTAGCGAACGGGTGATCCAGGCCAACATGCAGCAGATCGCCCACGGGCGCACGGTGTTCATCATCGCCCATCGCTTGTCGACGGTGCGTCACACCCAGCGCATCCTGACAATCGAGCGCGGCCGGCTCGTCGAGGATGGCACGCATGACGAGCTAGTGCGCACCGGCGGCCGCTACGCGATGCTGCACCGCCTGCAAGCCGGCATCCAGGAAATCGTCAACTAGGCTAGGGGCGCATGAAATCGTCTAACGCCGTTGTTCGCTTTCCAGACGCGCGGGCGCGCCGCCGCCGCGACCATGAGCTGGCCTTTCTGCCGGCGGCGCTCGAGATCGTCGAGACCCCGCCATCGCCGATCGGGCGGGCGATCGGCCTGACGATTATTGCCGTATTCGTGCTGGCGCTGGCCTGGGCCTGCTTCGGCACCGTCGACATCGTCGCCACCGCGCCGGGCAAGATCATCCCGAGCGGGCGCACCAAGGTCATTCAGCCGTTCGAGATCGGCGTCGTCCGCGCGATCCACGTGCATGACGGCGACACGGTGAAGGCGGGCGATGTGTTGATCGAGCTCGACCCGACGATCAACGCGGCCGATCGCGAGCGTCTGAAGAGCGACCTCTTATCGGCCCAGCTCGACGTGGCCCGGCTGCGCGCGGCCTTGGCCGACGGCCCCGATCCCCTCGCCGATTTTTATGCCCCGGCGGGCGCCAGCCCGTCGGAGATCGCCACGCAACGCCAACACCTGACGACCCAGACCACCGAGCATCGCGCGAGGCTCGCCGCGCTCGACCGCCAGATGGCGCAAAAGGAGGCCGAGCGCGCCACCTCCACCGCGACAATCGCCAAGATTGAGGCGGTGATCCCGCTGTTGCAGCAGCAGGTCGATGTCCGCAAGACCCTGTTCGAGCATGAGACCGGGTCGAAGCTCGTCTATCTCCAGACCTTGCAGCAGCTGGTCGAGCAGCAGAAGGAACTGTTCGTTCAGCAAAGCAAATACCAGGAGGCAGATGCCGCGCTCGCCGCCATCAAGGACACCCGGGCGCAGGCCGATGCGGAATACCGACGCACCCTCTACGACGAGCTCGGCAAGGTCGAACCGAAAGCGGCCGAGCTAACCCAGGATTTGATCAAAGCCAAAGAGCGCACCAAATTGCAGGCCCTGACGGCGCCCGTCGACGGCGTCGTCCAGCAGCTCGCGGTGCATACCGTGGGCGGCGTCGTGACGCCGGCGCAGCCGCTTCTCGTGCTGGTGCCGCAGGACAGCCATCTCGAAATCGAGGCGATGGTGCCGAACCGCGACATCGGCTTTGTCGAGCCCGGCCAGGAGGCCGAGGTCAAGGTCGAAACCTTCAACTTCACCCGTTATGGGCTGCTGCACGGCAAGGTCTTGAGCGTGTCGTCGGACGCCGTGGGCCGGGACGATCCGCAGGACCCGGCAAAGGACAAGTCGCAGCAGGGGACACCGGGCGCCAAGCCGCCGAGCGAGGACCAGGGCGCGGTTTATGCGGCGCGGATCTCGCTCGACCGAACCCAGATGCAGATCGAGGGAAAGCCGGTCAATTTGTCGCCGGGGATGGCCGTGACCGCCGAGATCAGGACCGGCCGGCGCCGCATCATCACCTATCTGCTCTCGCCGTTGCGCAAATACCGCCAGGACAGTTTGCGCGAGCGGTGAGGGAGGGCCTTCTCGGGTTGGGGAAAACCCGCCCGCAATCGCCAGGTGACGCCCCGGCTGCGCCACTGGTATCATCGCGCTGGCGTAACGGGGGGATCGAGCGATGCGGCGCATTGTTGTCCGGGCCGGGCTGATCGGGCTTGCCGTGGCGCTGTCCGGTTGCGTCGAGCCTTATGGCCCCGCTCCGTTCGATGTCGGGATGTCGCGGGTCGATCCACAGGATGCGGCCGAGCGCGCCATCGTCGGCGGCGTCGTTGGCACAGCCCTCGGCACCGGCCTCGGCGCTGCCGCCTCGATCAACCCGGCGATCGGCGCGGCGATTGGCGCCGAAGCCGGCGCGGCGATTGGCGCGGCGATCGGCGCCGCGACGGCGCAGCCGCTGCCCGACTACGCGCCGATTGCGGTGCCGACCGCGGCAGTCGTCCCGGGCTTTTACGATACCTGGCCGCCCGGCTTTGTTCAGCCGGCGATCACCGCGCAAACGCCGCCGCCGCGCCCGGGCTGAACCGAAACCATCGCCGCCCCGACACCATCGACCGGGCGGATCGTCAGCGCCGATGCCCTTCCTCACGATACCCTTTCCGTTCACCGACCCGAACGCCCCGTTCGTCTTTCCCCCGTTTGCGGTCGGGCCGCTGACGATCGCGATTCGCTGGTATGCGATCGCCTACATCGCCGGGCTGTTGATCGGCTGGCGCTATTGCCTGCGCCTCGCGGACCGCCCGCCGCAGCGTGTCGCACGCAGCGACATCGACGATTTCCTGACCTGGGCGACCCTCGGCGTCGTGCTCGGTGGGCGTATCGGCTACGTCCTGTTCTACAAGCCCGGGTATTACATCGATCACCCGATGGAAGCGCTCTATCTGTGGCATGGCGG
>DASYZD010000090.1:0-6751 GCA_035946655.1 Allostellaceae bacterium
GATCGAACTGAGCGGGAAACGACGGTGGCTATTCCGGCTGAGCGCTCCCTCTTACAATAGCGCAATGTCCCGGCGGCGCTTGTACCTCCTGCTGCAGCCCGAAACCTCTGGTAGCGGGGCCTGGATCTTTCGGCTCGTCCACCACCTGATGGTCGCCGTCGGCATTGCGATCATGATGTCGGCGACCGTGACGGCGATGGCGGAGGCTTACGGCCGGTGGCTGGTGATCGGGTTTTATACCGTCGCGGCGTTTTTTATCGTCGAGTATGTGGCTCGTCTGATCACCGCGCCCGAAGCCCCCGGCGGCGAACATCGCCGGCCGCTCGAAGCGCAGTTCGCCTGGGCGATCTCGCTCGGCGGCGTCTTCGATCTGATCAGCGCATTGCCCGGGCTCATCGCTCTCTTGCATGTCCCCGAGGCGGGGCTCCTCGGCTTTGTCTGGGCATTCAAATACGTCCGCTATTCGCCTGGACTGGCGAGCCTGGGCCGGGTCATCAGCAACGCGCGCCAGCAGCTGTTGTCGGTGCTGCTCGGCTTTGCCATCGTGCTGCTCGCCGCTGCCAGTCTTGCCTACCTCCTGGAGCGCCACGCGCATCCCGAAAACCCCAGCGCATTCGCCTCGATCCCGGCGGCGTTGTGGTGGGGCATCGTGACGATGACGACGACCGGCTATGGCGATGTCGTGCCGAGCACGATCGCCGGACGGGCCCTTTCCGGCATCGTCATGGTCGGCGGCATCCTGATCTTTGCGCTGTGGACCGGCATCATCGTCAACGGCTATGCCGAGGAATTACGCCGACGCGAGTTTCTGCGCACCTGGGAACTCGTCGCCAAGGTGCCGTTTTTCCACCATATCGGGGCATCGCTGATCGCCGAGGTCGCGCGCCTCTTACACTCGCGGGACTACCCGCAAGGCTCCGTCATCATGCGCCGCGGCGAGCCCGGCGACTGCATGTATTTCGTCGTAGAGGGCGAGTACGAGGTCCAACTGCAATCGGGTCCGATCCGTCTCGGGGCCGGGCATTTCCTCGGCGAACTGGCTCTGTTGACCGGCGATCCGCGGAACGCCACCGTTGTCGCCACACGCGACTGCAAACTATTGGTGCTCGACATCGTCGATTTCCACGAATTGCTCGCCCGCCAGCCTGAGCTGGCGCGCGTCATCCGCGAAGAGGCAAGGAGGCGGATCGGCGCCGATATTCCGCGCCACCGGGCCCATCCAGCGGTCGCAGCCGAAGGATCGGGCTGAGATGTCGTCGCGCCCTGCTGCGGTCGGCGCCGGCAGCGTTGACAATTCCGCGTGTTTCTGCGGCCTCATCTCGATGACAGCGGCACCCTCGACTGATAAAACTCAGGTGCCGATATCGGGGAGGAAATGATGGCGACAAAGCCGCAGGTAATCGCCCTCGAGGAACATTACTTCGATGCCGAGGTCAGAACCCATGTCAGCGGGCTGGATGCGACCAGCGCTCCACGGATCGTCGAGCGCCTCGACGACCTGGGCACGCTGCGACTGAAAGAGATGGACGAGGCCGGCATCGACATCCAGGTGCTGAGCCATGCCAACCCGTCGCTGCAGAAGCTCGACGCGGCAACCGCGGTGCCGCTGGCACACCGCGTCAACGACCGGCTGTACGAGGCGGTGCAACGTCATCCCGATCGCTTCGCCGCGTTCGCCGCGCTGCCGACCGCTGATCCCAAGGCGGCGGCCGACGAATTGGAACGCGCGGTCACCCGGCTCGGTTTCAAGGGGGCGATGATCCACGGCCTGACCAACGGGGTATTCCACGACGACAAACGGTGCCGGCCGATCTTCGAGCGGGCCGAGACCCTCGAGGTGCCGCTCTACATCCATCCCGGCATTCCGCAGCCGGCGATCATCGAGACCTATTACAAGGAATATTACCAGAAATACCCGAACATCCTGCGCGCCGCCTGGGGCTTTACGGTGGAGACCGCGACCCAGGCCATCCGGTTGATCCTTGGCGGCGTTTTCGATGCCCATCCGCGGCTCAAGATCATCCTCGGCCATCTCGGCGAGGGGCTGCCGTTCTTCCTGTGGCGGATCAATATGGGGCTGGTGCGCGACGGCGCCGGGCCGACCTGGTTCCGCGACACGTTCTGCGAGCATTTCTGGATCACGACGAGCGGCTTCTTCTCCGATCCGGCGCTGTTGTGCTGCGTCATGGAGATGGGGATCGACCGCATCCTCTTTTCGGTCGATTATCCGTTCGTCGACAACCAGCCGGGCGCCAAATGGCTGGAAACCCTGCCGCTATGCGCCGAGGATAAGGCAAAGCTGTTGAACGGTAACGTGAAGCGGCTGTTGAAGATGTAATAGCCCGAAGCGGCGTTGCGCCCGAAGCCCTTGGGCTGCTTGCGCACATAGGGCATCGGTAAGGCCAGCCGGTCGGCGATCCAGGCGCCACACGGGATGCCGGCGGTCTCGCCGCCGGCGCAGGGCTCTGGCCATGGTGCATCTCACCCGAAAAGCTAGGTGGATTGACAATCGCATAAAATTAGAACAAAAAGGAAACATCGAAGGTAAAGGTGTTCTCAGGGCATGTCCCGCCCAACCTCGCGCCGGACCAGCAGCCTCTCAGCGCTGCGCGACCAGATCCGGCATCTCGAAGAGCCCGCCCGGCATGGCGTCTTGCCGTTCGGCGTCACCGCGCTCGATTTGAGCCTGCCGGGCGGCGGCCTCACGCTCGGCGCCGTGCACGAGATATTGGGCGCCGGGGGCGATGAGGAAGACGGCGCCGCTGCGGCGGGTTTTGCCGCCGGCATCCTCGCCCGGCTCGGCGCCGGACCGGTACTGTGGTGCCTCAGGCGGCCGGACCTTTATGGCCCCGGCCTTCTGGCCCATGGGCTCGACCCTGCCCGCCTCGTGCTGGTCACGGCATCGCGCGACGAGGAGATCCTGTGGGCGGTCGAAGAAGGGCTGCGCACCGGCTTGGCTTCGGGGCTTGCCGCCGTGGTCGGCGAATTGGGCCGGTTGCCGATGGTCGCGGGGCGCCGCCTGCAGCTCGCCGCCGAGCGCTCAGGCGTCACCGCCCTCCTCTTGCGGCGCTGGCGCAATGCCGCAGAGGCCGCGGCCGAGCGCGACCGGCCGAGCGCGGCATTGACCCGCTGGCGGGTCGCCGCGCTGCGTCAGACCGATATCGCGAACGAACCCGGCATCGGCCGGCCGTGCTGGCGGGTCGAGCTGCGGCGCTGCCGCGGCGGTGCGCCGGGCATCTGGGATATGGAGGTCGCCGATGCGACGGGTCATGTATCTCTTTCTGCCGAACTGGCCGACCGATCGGCTGCGCCGGCTGGGCTCAATACCGAGCCCCAGTACCGACGCGCCGGCTGACGAGCCACCCTTCGCCACGATGATCGCGGCTGGCGGACGGCGCCTCCTTGCTGCGGTCAATCCGGCCGCGGCGGCGGCTGGGCTGGCACCGGGCATGCCGCTCGCCGACGCGCTCTCCTTCCTGCCCTCTCTTGCCACAGCGCCGGCCGAGCCGGAAGCCGATGCGGCGGCGCTCAACCGGCTTGCCGAATGGTGCGGCCGCTACAGCCCGTGGACCGCTCTGGACGGTGCTGACGGTGTCAAGATCGAGATCACCGGCTGCGCCCATTTGTGGGGCGGCGAGGCGGCACTCGCCGCCGATCTGGCGCGGCGCCTCTTGCGCCAAAACATGGCGCACCGCATCGCGGTCGCCGGCACCCTGGGCGCCGCCTGGGCCCTGGCGCGCTTCGCGGCCGGTGCCGACCGGCCGGCGCTGCCGGGGCCGGGCGAGGAGCAGGCGGCGTTGGCGGCGCTGCCGGTCGAAGCGCTGCGGCTCGACCCCGCGACCGCTGCCGGGTTGCGCCGGGTCGGGCTCAAGCGAATCGGCGAACTCACCCCGATGCCGCGCGATGCGCTCGCCCGCCGTTTCGGCACAGCAGTGGCGCGTCGCCTCGATCAGGCGCAGGGGCAAGTGCCGGAGCCGCTGTCGCCCTTGGGTGAGGCGCCCACGCGGCGGGTGCGGCTGAGCTTTGCCGAACCGATCGCCGACCCCGCCGATCTTGCTCGCGCGATCGAGCTTCTCGTCGATGATCTGGCGGCGCGCCTCGCGCGCGAGGGAATGGGCGCGCGCCGGCTCGACCTCGCCTTTCACCGTATCGACGGAAGGGTCGAGCATATCCGCCTCGGCACCGCCCGGCCGAGCCGCGATTCCAAGCATCTCGCCGGCCTCTTCGCGGCGCGGCTCGACACGGTTGACCCCGGGCTCGGGATCGAGGACGTGATCCTCGCGGTCTTCGCCGTCGACAAACTGCCGGCCGAACAGATCGGCTTCAGCAACGGCTCCGAGGCGGCAGCGAGCAGCATCGCCCCACTCCTCGATCACCTCGGCGCGCGGCTCGGGTTCGATGCGCTCAGCCGCATCGAACTGCGCGAAACCCACATCCCTGAACGTGCCTCGGTCGTGACAACCATCGCGCCCAAGCCCCCACCCCAACCCTCCCCCGCCTGCGGGGAAGGGAGAGACCCGCGCCATAAGCGTGGGAGGGCGGGGGCTGCCTCCAAACCCCCGCGTCCGGTCCGGCTGTTCACGTCGCCCGAGCCGATCGAAGCGTCCTGGCTGTTGCCCGACGACCCGCCCTTCCGCTTTACCTGGCGGCGCCGAGCGCATCGGGTATATCGCGCCGACGGTCCCGAGCGCATCGCCGAGGAATGGTGGCTCGAAAGCGGTTCAGGGGCAGCGGACGCCATCCGCGATTACTACCGGGTCGAGGACCAAGAGGGGCGGCGCTTCTGGCTGTTCCGCGCCGGTCTGCCCGGCTCGCCTCCGCCGCGCTGGTTCGTCCATGGCCTCTTCGCATGACCACCCACTACGCCGAATTACAGGTCACCAGCAATTTCTCGTTCCTGCGCGGCGCCTCGCACCCGGGCGAATTGGTGAGGACGGCGGCGGCGCTCGGCCACCAGGCGATCGCGATCACCGATCGGAACAGCGTCGCCGGGCTGGTGCGCGCGCACCAGGCGGCGAAATCAGCCGGGATCCGCCTCGTCATTGGCGTCCGGCTCGATCTTGACGACGGCACGAGCCTCCTCGCCTACCCGCAAGACCGCGCCGCCTATGGCCGCCTCACGCGCCTCCTGACATTGGGCAAGCGACGCGCGCCCAAGGGCGAATGCCGTCTCGACTATGCCGAAATCGTGGCCCACGGCGAGGGACAGATCCTCGTCGTGCTGCCGCCCGAGGATGGCGATGTCGCCGAGTTTGCCGCCCGGGTCGCGGCGGATTTTCCCGGGCGCGCCTATCTCGCCGCACACCATCTCTATCGCGGCGACGATCGAAGCCGCCTCACCGACCTCGCCAGGGTCGCCGACAAGACCCGGCTGCCGCTCGTCGCGGTGGGTGATGTGCTCTGCCACATCCCCGAACGGCGCCCGCTCCAGGATGTACTGACCTGCATCCGCGAGCATTGCACGATCACGCAAGCCGGGTTTCGCCTCGCCGCTCATGCCGAGCGCCATCTGAAGCCGGCCTCAGAGATGGCTCGCCTCTTCCGCGGCTACGCGGATGCGCTGGCGCGCAGCCTGGAGATCGCCCGGCGCTGCCATTTCAGCCTTGATGAATTGCGCTACGAATACCCCGAGGAGCCGGTCCCCGATGGAATGACGCCGCAACAGCGCCTTGCCGCGCTCGCCTGGGAAGGCGCTGCCGAGCGGTTTTCCGCGGGTGGTGCGTCCTTCGAGACGATCGCTATGCGGTCTCCTCAGGATGACGAGGTTTTTGATGGCATAAAGACTAGTCGTCATCCTGAGGAGGCTGCGGAGCAGCCGTCTCGAAGGACGCACAGTGTTGATCCACCCGGCATCCCCGACCGCATCCGCGACCTCATCACCCATGAGCTCGGCCTGATCGAGCGCCTCCAATACGCCCGCTATTTCCTGACTGTGCACGACATCGTCGCGTTCGCCCGGAGCCGCGGCATCCTGTGCCAGGGACGGGGCTCGGCGGCCAATTCGGTGGTCTGCTATTGCCTCGGCATCACCGCGGTCGATCCCGCCCGGATCGACGTATTGTTCGAGCGCTTCATCAGCGCCGCGCGGGGCGAGCCGCCCGATATCGACGTCGATTTCGAGCATGAGCGGCGGGAAGAAGTGATCCAGTACATCTACGAGAAATACGGCCGCGACCGCGCCGGCCTCGCCGCGACGGTGATTTGCTACCGCACCCGCAGCGCGATCCGCGAAGTGGGCAAGGCCTTGGGCCTCTCGGGCGATGTTGTCGCCGCATTGGCCGGCATGGTGTGGGGCTGGTCGAGCGAGGGAATTGCCGACCAACGGGTGCGCGAAGCCGGGCTCGACCCCAAAGATCGCACCCTGCGCCAGGCGCTCGACCTCGCCGGCGAACTGATCGGCTTTCCCCGCCACCTCTCGCAACATGTCGGCGGCTTTGTCATCACCCGCGGCCCCTTGTCCGAATTGGTGCCGATCGAGAACGCGGCGATGGACGACCGCACCCTCATCGAATGGGACAAGGACGATCTCGACGCGCTCGGGATTCTGAAGATCGACATCCTGGCGCTCGGCATGCTGACCTGCATCCGCCGCGCCTTCGCCCTGATCGAACAACATTACGGCCGCGCCTACGATCTGGCGACGATCCCGGCCGAGCGGCCGGAAGTCTACGGGATGCTGAGCCGGGCGGATTCCTTGGGCGTCTTCCAGATCGAGAGCCGGGCGCAAATGACGATGCTGCCGCGCCTTCGC
>DASYZD010000091.1:0-6687 GCA_035946655.1 Allostellaceae bacterium
ACCGCCACGCCATCCGGGCGCGCCGCCAGATCGAGCAGTGTCCCGTCGACATCGAGAAAAAGCCCGATCTCGCCCGCCCCCATTCCGACCCTGTCAAGCGCGTGCACCCGACCATCGCATTGTTGTGCCGCCCAACCTTAAATAAGGCGCCGCGCGGCCGATGGTTCCGTGTCGATTGCGTGAAACGCCCTCCCGCGAGTTCCTAGAGCACGACCTCGACGAGAAACGGCCCCGGCGTCGCCAGCCCCTCGACGAAGCGGCGGTTGAAACCGTCCATGTCGGTAACCCGCCCCCCCGGTACGCCGAGGCTCTTTGCCAGCCCCACCCAGTCGATGTCGGGGCGCCCGAGATCGAGCATGTCCAATGCCTTCCGACCGGGGTTGCCGGCCCCGACATTGGCCAGTTCGCCCTTCAAGATCTGGTAGGTGCGGTTGGAGAAGAGGACCGTCGTGATGTCGAGCCCCTCGCGCGCCTGGGTCCACAGCGCCTGCACCGTGTACATTGCGCTGCCGTCGGCCTGTAGCGCCACCACCTTGCGATCGGGGCAGGCGACCGCCGCGCCGGTGGCGAGCGGCGGCCCCAATCCGATCGAGCCGCCCATGTTCGAGAGCCAGTCATGCGGCGCCGCCATCCGGGTCGGGGCGAAGAAGCCGCGGCCCGTCGTCACTGCTTCGTCAGCGACGATCGCGTTCTCGGGCAGGAGCGCCGCCACTGACTGCCCCAGGTTTTCCGGCGTGATCGCGCCCGACGCCGGCCCCGCCGGCCTCTCGTTGACGACCGGCGGCGGCGTCGCCCGCGCGCCGACCTCCTCGCACAAGGCCTCGAGCGCGGCGATCGCATCCTCACCCGGCCGCGCCAGCACGTGCTCCGCGCAACCCTCCGGGTAGAGCCGGCTCGGCTTATCGGGATAGGCGAAGAATGCGACCGGCATCTTGGCACCGACGAGGATGATGTGCCTCAGCCCGGCCAGCACTTTCAGCGCCTGGTCGACGACATAGGGGATGCGCTCGACCGAGACCCGGCCGCGGCCGCGCTGCGTCCTCGCATTCGAGCCCTGGGCGATGAGGCGCGCCCCGGTCTTGACGGCGATCTTGCCGGCGAGCGCCAGCCCGTCCTCGCGCACCGCGCGGCCGGTGAGAAGGATCAGCGTCGGCTCGCCCGAGTGGAGGACGCGCGCCGCCTCAAGCACCGCCTCGCGCGATGGCACAGCCGGCGCGGTGGGCGGCGCCACGTTGGTCGGCCCCGCGCCCTCGTTCCACGCCGTGTCGGCTGGCAGGATCAGGGTCGCGATCTGCCCGGGCGGCGTCCGCGCCGCGGCGATCGCCAGCGCCCCGTCGGCGGCGATCGACTTCGCGTCGGGCGAAGTCTTGACCCAATGCGAATTGGGCCGCGCCAGCCCCTCGATGTCGGAAGTCAACGGCGCGTCGTATTGCCGGTGATAGGTCGCGTGGTCGCCGACGATGTTGACCATGCCCGAGGCCGCCTTGTTGGCGTTGTGGATGTTGGCGAGCCCGTTGGCGAGCCCCGGCCCGAGATGCAGGAGCGTCGCCGCCGGCTTGTCCTTCATCCGGTAGTACCCGTCGGCCGCCCCGGTGACGACACCCTCGAACAGCCCCAAGACGCAGCGCATCCCATCGACCCGGTCGAGCGCGGCGACAAAATGCATCTCGGAGGTGCCGGGATTGGCAAAGCACACCTCCACTCCGCCCCCCACAAGCGTCCGCACCAGGCTTTCCGCACCGTTCATCGCAGATTCTCCGATTGCCGCACCCACCCGGACCGCCAGGCTGCGGAGGATGCCGAACAGTCGGCATGTAGGGCAAGCCTGTCACTGTCGTGTCAACGCGTTCCAGTGATCAATCGTAAATTGTGCAGTATCTCTATCCGGTTAGAACAGGTGCGCCCTCCCGAAGCTCGGCAAGAGCCGCCGTGACGATGGGCGTATCCAGGGCAAGCTGAGGATTATCGCCGCTACCTTTGAGGATCACGACCCGATAGGAATCATCCGGGCAAAACCGTTTGAGGATATTCCGGCATTGTTCGGCGGTGACTAAGGGGTTGCTCATATGGACGGGCAGGAGCACCAAGAGCTTCTTCGGGTGCGGGTGACAGATCAGATCGAGGACCGCTCCGCGAACCTGTTTCGATACTCGGGATTCTATCTCAACCGCGATGTCGCCCACCGTGGCATCTATTCGGGCGGGCTGCCCCGCACCATAGTTGATTTCCACAGTCGGGCCATCGAGGGCGACGCGGTTTGTCGCTGCTCGTAAGACTCGTTTCCCATATTCATCATGCCCTACGAGCCGTGCTGCCACCGGAATCGCTTCCGATTGTGGAGGCGTCATCGCGGATGAGGTCGACGGAACCGATGCAGTCGAACTTCGATGGTGGTCGCGCCAATGCAGGATGCTCAGAATGTAGGTCGTGTTCTGCGATTTCTTGCCGAGTTCGGCACGGCCAATAGTGCCTCAGTTGTAGGCATCCCAAAAGGCGAATAGGCGTTGAAAATCGCCCTTTGAGACCCTCCGCTCATCACCCATTTGGCCCGAGCGGACAATCACGGCGGCACCGTCCACCTCATTGATGCGAAATTCGCCTCCGGTATAGCCTTTGTTCGCGCTCCAATTCCTGACAAGGGTGCCTGGTCGCAGTCGTTGCCGAATATCTGCCCACGCTTCCTCGAAATTCCCGTTCATTTCATCTCTCCCCGATCGGGCTTTGGCTTCAACTCCGGCTCATCGAGCGCGCGCAGGGCGGGTTCGGGGATGCGGTCGAGGATGCGCAACAGCGCCTGGAGCACCGGTTCGGCGGGCGTTCCGTTGCGCTCCCAGTCGCGGATGGTGGCGAGGGGAAGACCGAGCTTCTTGGCAAATTTCTGCGGCGACAAACCGAGTTTCAGGCGGACGTCGCGCGCTTCGAAATACGGCGGCAAGGTTTCGGTGCGCGGCGCGAGATCGGGGTCCTCGTCGATCATCCGCTCGATATCGGCGTCGGTGAAGCTGTCGAATTTCTCGCGGTCGATGTAACCCCCCTCGGCAATCGCCTGCTTGAGGGTCTTGCGAACGATCATCAGAGCCTCTCATCCCGACGCGCGGGCCTGGCAGAGATAATACGGTAGCGGCCATTTCGCCGGGTGTAGACCACCGTGACGTAGAGTCGCTCGACCTGCCCCGTCGCGACTACCCTTGTCTCGCCGCCACGCAAGCTTATCCTGCGCCGGACCGGCCCGCTGAATATGCGAATGGCAAACACGAAATCAAAGCCGTGCTTGAGCCGGTTGGCGGCGTTTTTGGCCTCGTCCCACCCGAATTCCATCGACCCGGATCATACACCCGCTCCGCCGATCGGCTCGTGGCCGATCGCGTGGCCGTGATCGACGAGCCAACCGGTTAGGTCTCGACCGCCGCCCGCCCCCGCCCCCTCGGGTGGTTGCCGGGACAGTGGTGGCTCCCTACATTGGCGGGCGTCATTCCAGGCGACGCAGCGCTGCGGGCGTCGCCACAGCAGCATGAGGAGCGGGGCATGGCTCTGGTACCGCTGGCGACCAAGGGCAACTATTTTCACGTCTACGATTTTCGGGTGAAGGCTGGCCGGGGCGACGATTTCATCGCGCTCTTCAACGAGTTTGATTACGGCGACAACAACCCGTTCCACCGCTCCTCGGCCCAGGTCAAGGATGGCGTCTTGTGCCGCGATGCCGCCGACCCCGACCATTTCTACCTGATCGGCGAATGGCGCGACATCGAGGAGCATCGCCGCATTCGCGAGCTGGTGGCGCGCGAGATCCGGCCGGAATTCATCAGCTTGATCGAGGACGGACGTTTCGTGCCGAATTACGCCGAGATCGTCTCGATGACGCCGCAAGAGGTGCTCGACAAGTCGCAGCGATGAGCACCGCACCCGGATTCTCTGATTCTGCGGCCGTCGCGGTCGCAGCCCGCGGGAGCCGCGCCGAACAGGCCGTCCGGCTCGCCGACTGGCTGGTCCGCGAGGGCCGATTCCTGCCCGATAACGGCGACTTGTTCGAGGAGTTCTGCGAGCGCGTCGCAGCCGCCGGCATCCCGCTCGACCGCGCGACCCTGCATCTGCGTACGCTGCATCCGGATTACCGCGGCGTCGCGCGCGTCTGGCGGCGCGGGCAACCGCTCGATGTGCGCTTTATGGATTTCGGCATCGAGAAGACCGCCTCCTATACGCAAAGCCCGGTGCGCGCAGTAACCGAAACCGGGAATCGGCTGCAATGGCGGCTCGACGACGGGCGCGCGTTGCCGTTCCCGCTGCTCGATGAATTGCGTGAGGAGGGCTATACCCACTACGTCATCGCGCCCTTCATCTATGCCGCGGGGCTGGTCAATGCGATCTCCTGGGCGACGACGCACCCCGGCGGGTTCGGCGAGGACGAGGTGCATTTCCTCGACGATGTGCTACCGGCGCTGTCGACGATCGTCGAGCAGAAGGCGATGCGCCGCTTTGTCACCCATATGCTGACCACCTATATCGGCGCCGAGGCCGGGCGCCTCATCCTCGACGGCCAGGTGCGCCGGGGCGATGTGCGGACGATCACCGCCGCCCTGATGCTCGTCGATCTGCGCGACTTCAGCCTCATGTCCGACCGGATGAGCCCGCGCGCGGTCATCGCCATGCTCAACGAGTATTTCGATTGCGTCATCCCGCCGGTCCACGAGCACGGCGGCGAAGTTGTCGAGATCATGGGCGATGGCGTCCTCGCTATCTTCCAGCAGATGCCCGGCGACGGCGCGGTGGAATCCTGCCGCAGCGCGCTCGCCGCGGCGACGCAGGGCCTCGCGGCGCTGGCTGAGCGCAACCGCAACAGCGCGGGCGGGGAGCGGCTGCACAGCGGCGTCGCATTGCATTACGGCACCGTTTCCTACGGCAATATCGGCGTCGGCGACCGGCTCGATTTCACGGTGATCGGCCCCGATGTGAACCTCACCAGCCGGATCGAGCGGCTCTGCCGCGAGCTCGATCGCGAACTGATCATGTCGCAGGCCTTTGCCGAGCGGCTCGACCGGCCGGTCTGGGAGATCGGGCATTTCGAATTGCGCGGTTTCACCAGGATGCAGGGCCTCTACGAGCTGCCGCCGGACGAGGGGTGAACCGGCTCACCGCCGCTCGCGAAAAAACCGGCGCAGAAGCTCGCCGGCGGCCGCTTCGGCGATGCCGCCGTAAATCTCCGGGCGGTGGTGGGAGGTCGGCTGGTCGAAGATCCGCGGGCCGTGCTCGACCCCGCCGCCTTTCCGATCGTAGGCCGCGAAATAGAGCCGGCGGATCCGCGCCAGGCCGATCGCTGCGGCGCACATCGGGCAGGGCTCGAGCGTGACGTAGAGATCGCAGCCATCGAGCCGGGCGATGCCAAGCCGGCCCGCGGCCTCACGCAACACCACCATTTCGGCGTGCGCCGTCGGGTCATGCTCGCGCTCGACCCGATTGCCGGCGGCGGCGATGATCGTCCCGGCGCCGTCGGTCAGCACCGCGCCGACCGGGACTTCGCCGGCGGCGCCGGCCGCGGCCGCCTCGTCGAGGGCGCGTGCCATCGCATGATTGCCGCGCCCCGCGGCCGGGCCTATGTCATCCTCGCGCGACATAGCAGTTCTTACCATGGCACAGCCCGCGACCGAACCGCCGCAACGCACCGGCCCCGTCCCCCAGCGTATCGCAAAAGTGCTGGCGCGCGCCGGGTTGTGCTCGCGGCGCGATGCCGAGCGCTGGATCACCGAGGGGCGGGTCACGGTCGACGGCGCCGTGTTGACGAGCCCCGCGGTCACGGTGACCGCTGAGAACGAGGTCCGGGTCGACGGCCGGCCGTTGCCCGATGCGGAGCGTTCAAGGCTGTGGCGCTATCATAAGCCCTCGGGGCTCGTCACCACGCACCGCGACGAGAAAGGCCGGCCGACGGTGTTTGCGGCGCTCCCCGCCGGCCTGCCGCGCCTCGTCTCGATCGGCCGCCTCGACCTCAATTCCGAGGGCCTGCTGCTCCTGACCAACGACGGCGCGCTGGCGCGGCGCCTCGAATTGCCGGCGACCGGCTGGGTGCGGCGCTACAAGGTGCGAGTGCATGGATTTGTCGATTCCACACGGCTGGCCGCGCTCGCCCGCGGGACCACCGTCGACGGCGTTTCCTATGGGCCGATCCGCGCCGAGCTCGAACGCCAGCAGGGCTCGAACGCCTGGATCACCCTGTCGTTGCAGGAAGGCAAGAACCGCGAGGTGCGGCGGGTGCTTGAACATCTGGGGTACCCGGTCACCCGGTTGATCCGCCTCGCCTATGGCCCGTTCCAGCTCGGCCATCTCGCCAAGGGCGCAATCGAGGAAGTTCCGAAAAAGGTGCTGGCGGAACAGCTCGGCCGACCCGCGGCGGCACCGGGACCCAGAGAGAGGCGATGATCGACCGGTATTTCGGCGTCGTCCTGAGTGGCAGCACCCTTCGCACCGAGATCGTCGCCGGTGCGACGACGTATCTGACGATGGCCTATATCGTCTTCGTCAATCCCCTGATCCTCGCCGATGCGGGCATGGACCGGGGCGCGGTATTCGTCGCGACCTGCCTTGCTGCCGCGCTCGCCACGCTGTTGATGGCGCTGCTGGCCAACTACCCGCTGGCGCTGGCCCCGGGGATGGGGATCAACGCCTATTTCGCCTATGGCGTCGTCAAGGGGCTGCATT
>DASYZD010000092.1:0-5406 GCA_035946655.1 Allostellaceae bacterium
CAATGCTTTGCCAGGAGGTAGGTTCATTGGATGGTACAAGTCTCCTTTAGCCACATAAGATATTGGTATATATACATAGGTGGCGGAAGAGGCAGGAGTCGAACCTACCGAAGACGCCTGCGCGCCCTCCAACGGGTTTGAAGCCCGCGCGCCCCACCGGGAGCGGTACTCTTCCGAGGCGAGAGAATGCCGCGGTTTGGCCCGACAGGAAAGAGCGGCGCTGCTTGCGTGGATTTTCCCGCCGCCGCCGCGTCGTAAGCAAAACCTTAACTTCCGCCCCCTACATTCGCTGCCACCGTCGCCACGAAAGGCACCTGGTACGATGGCATTCAATAGACCGACGATCCTTGTTGTCGTTGATGACCCCGACGAGCGCGCGGTGATCGCCGCCGTATTGCGCGAGGTGGGGTTTGGCGTGGTGGCCGCCGCGCTCGACCGGGTCGCCCGGGCGGCGATGACGCGCCACGGGTTCGCCGCGGCGGTCGTGGCGCTGCGCCACGGCGACGGGGTCGAGTTCCTGCGCCACGCGCGCCGCTGGCAACCCGGCTTGAAGGCGCTGATCGTCATCGAACCGACGGCGACGCAGTTTGTCGATCCCGATGACGACACGATCGTAGCGCGGCCGTTCGACCCGCGCCGGCTGCTGGGCTGCGTGTTCGAGCTGGTGCTGCGCGAGAATGGCCGTGGCGTGGCACCGCAGCACAGCCATGCCGCCGAATTCGCGATCGCCGCCGCCAGGCTCGCCTGCCTGGCCAGCTGCCGCGCCGCAGCCGCGGCCGCCGACGCCAGCCGCCGGGCGCACGACTTGACGTGCCAGATCGGCAAGGCCGGCGCACCGCGTCGCGAACTCGCCGTCATCCGCTGACCGCGACAGTCCCACGTCCGGTGTTTTTCCCCATGCCGCCGCGTCATCGCGCGTATCATCAGCAGGTACGGAAGTAACCCTGCGCAAATGTCCGCTCGTGAAGGGTTGGTTTGATCGTCAACTACCGGTCTTGGCGGGTTCTTCGGCGGCGCCGACCAGCGAGAGGCGGGTGGTCCCGAAAGGGAAGCACAGCGATGTCGGGGGCGCACCACTCCGTCAGCGGCTACATGCCGCCGCCATAAGACCCCATATTTCGAGAGACGCAGTAGTTGACCGGGCACTCTGCACGATCGGAGGTGGCTACGCTGCGCAATTCCAGCACGCTTCCGCCCTGACAATAAGAGACATCGGCGACGACGAAGTCTCCGAAGGTTGCCTGGCTGATAAAAACGAAGCGCTGCGCTGCGATCAGAGATTGCAGGTCAGCGCAGGTATAGGTTCGGGAATCGATCCCGGCGGCGACGGCCGGGGAGCCGAAAGCGATTGCCGCCGCGAGCGCAAGCCACCTGATCATCCGCGCAGTATAACATGGCCGCGGTGCAGCCTCGACCCTGTCGCGTGCTGAGGCTGGTCAGGCCGCTGCACCTCCCGTCCGCAGGAGAAAGATTTTTCTCTTTTGCCGACCGTCGCCCCGTCATACTGAACCCGGCCTGCTGGCCGTGTTCTGCTCGTGGACGCAGGACGGTGGGCGCCTGTGGCTCTGAGGAGGAGAAAACGCAATGTTCAGCCATGTCATGGTCGGGAGCAACGACATCGCGCGATCGAAGAAATTCTATGATGCCCTGTTTGCCGCGATGGGCGCTCCGCCGGGCACTCAGGACCCAAGGGGCCGGCTGGCCTACTCGCATAATGGCGGGCGTTTCATGGTGTCCAAACCGATCGACGGCAAGGCGGCGAGCAATGCCAACGGCGGCACCATCGGCTTTGCGATGAGCAGCCCGGAACAGGTCCGGGCGTGGCATCAGGCCGGGGTCGCCAATGGCGGGGCGTCGATCGAGGACCCGCCGGGCATCCGGCAAGGGGCCGCCGGCCAGATGTATCTCGCCTATCTGCGCGATCCCGACGGCAACAAGCTGTGCGCGTTGCATCGCATTCCAGGCTGAAAGTTCGCCGGCCAATCGGGTGAGGGCCGCCCGTTCCGGGCGGTCCTCGCGTGCGTCGAAAATCAGCCGTTCTGCAGCCGATAGCGCAGCCAAACCACGCCGCCCTCCAGGATCTTCGTGCTCGCGAGCGTCATTTGTCGGATCGGCGCGGCGACCCCGGTATCCTTGTCGCTCGAATCGAAGAGGCTCGGCGCGCCCTTTGCGCCATCGATTGCGGGGCAGATCGCAACGCTGATCTCGTCGATGAGGCCGGCCCGCAAAAAGGCCCCGTTCGAGCCGCCGCCGCCTTCGAGCAGCAGGCGTTCAAGCCGCAGTTCGCGGTTGAGGATCTCCAGCGCCAATCCGAGATCGAGTTCCTCCTCGCCGGCGAAGATGTAGGAGACGCCATCCTGGCGCAGGCCCGCCAGATGCGCGTCGGAGACCTGCTCCGTCAGCACCACGACGATTGGATCGCCGCCGATCTCGGACCGACCCCAGGCGATCTTGCCGTGCGCATCGAGCGCGATGCCCCACGCCGTGCTGGGGGCGGCGGCATCGCGCCGGACAAACCAAGGCTCCCGCGGATAGCTCTGGCCGGTGCGGGCGGGATAGGAAGCGGCCCTGGCGTATTCGCTGCCGGTCACCCGGCCGATCAGCCAGGAGCCGCCGCCGAGCTCCTCGTGCAGGCGCTCGAATAGTCCGGGCATGCGGTTTTCGGCCGGCCGCCACCGGCTCCCGAGGGTGCGGCCATCGACGCTCGCATTCATGTGACAGATGACATAAGGCTTCATTTCCTCACCTCGGCTCTATCGCCCGCCGCCCCCAGCGATCCTGGCTCCAGCCAGGTTGCCCTCTCGGAGCTGGTGGATCAACCGGATGCCGCTGTCCGAACGCTGGCGGTACCATCGGTTGATTTGCAGCAGAGTTACCACATTCTGCTGGCTCGCTTGCGGCTCGCCGCCCCCCTCGTTTAATCTCCGGTTGCGGTGCCCGCCCGCCGGTGGACGGCCGGCGCCGCTGGATTTGCACAGGGGGCTGGGCGCGAGGTTCCTGATGCGTCGCCATGCACGACGGGAGACATTCCGATGACCGTCGATCACGTGCCGGGCTACGCCCAGGGCGTCCTGATCACGAACATCGCAGGGTTTGTCGCCGGCGGCGACGATGCTTCGACGGGCATCAAGGTCGTGCCGGTATCCGCGGGGACCCTCGCCGGACACGTCGGATCGATCAGCGTCGCCACCTACCCCAACCGGCTCGCGACCTCCGCGACGTCTGCGGCAGAGACGCCCCACTCCGGCTCCGCGGCGGCGCTGGGGGCGTCGGGCACTGCCGGAATTGTTGCTAACAATGGCGTTTTCACGATCGGCGAACCGGGAACGGCAAACGGCGGCGCCCTGAACACTGGCGGCCGTCTCTCCGAGGCGGCCGGCACCGCCAACGGCATCGCGCTCGGTCGGCTGTCGGCGGCGGGGGGAGCCGCGTCGGTCGTCTCCTTCCCGGTCAACGCGTACGGCTTCGGCAGCCTCCCGTCTTATGAATTTCTGAACAACGGAGCGACGGAGGTTCTGATCAGCGGGGCGTCCGGAGTGACGGTCGGCGAAGGGGGAAGCGTCTATTACGTCGCTCAGAACGCCACTAACGGGGTGAACACGCTGACCTCGCTGACCATCTTCGCGGCGTCTTTCACCAGTTACGGTGTCGTCTCAGGAACCGCGAATGGCCTCACCGTCAACGCCGGCGGCATCGTCAAAGTCGATTCCGGCGGCACCGTCAACGGCGTCGACATCCACAGCGGCAACGTCATGGTCTATTCCGGCGGGTTGGTGACCGGCGCCGTTGTGCTGAGCGGCGGCGGCCAGTTCGGCCCAGGCCGATTTATCAACAACTACGGCACAAACAGCGGCGTCATCGTCAATGGCGGGTACGCCGTCATCGCCGACGCAATCGGCATCACGGTGAGCGACACCGGCTATGTCTCGGGCATCACCGGCCCCGGCTACGCAAAATTGGGTTCCGGCACCGGCATCGTCGTGAACAGCTCCGGCGAGGTCGAAATCGCTGGGACAGTTGGAGCGACCGTCACGGTCAGCGGCGTCGTGATCAACGCCGGCGGCCTGGAAGTTGTCGGCGACGTTTTCACAATCAGTTCGCGCGTCGTTGACGTGGCCGCGATCGTTGCCGGCGAGCAACTCATCGACTCGCCGGGGACCGCGGTCAGCGCGGTCGTGTTGAGCGGCGGCGATCAGGTCACGCGCGGCGGGATCGCGATCAATACGTTGGTTAAGAGCGGCGGCACGCAGACTTTGGCCGGCAATGTCGTCGTTAGCGGCGGCGAGGCCCGCGGCGCGACGATCCGCGCCGGCGGAACGCAGGTCGTCTCCTACGGCAGCGCGATTTCCACCCTGTTACAGGGCAGGCAATCCGTCGGTTATGGGGGATTCGCCGGCAGCACGATGGTCGCCAGCGGCGGCACCCAGATCGTCCAGGGGATCGTCAGCGGGTCGACGGTCGGCAGCGGTGGCGGCATAACGCTGTCCTTCGGCGGCGTGGCAAGCGCCACCGTGCTGAGCACCGGGGCCAGGCTGACCGTGCTGTCGCGCGGCCGGGCTACGTACACCTCGATCCGGGGCGGCGCGGTGGAGGTGGTGTCCTACGGGGGGTACGACAGCGCTGCGACAATCGGCAGCGGCGGCAGGCTGACGGTGCTGTCGGGTGCGGTGGCGCGCCACGTGTCTGTCGGCAGCGGCGGTTTTGAGACGGTTTCGGGAGGCGGCCGCGACTTTTACGGCACGATCGGCAGCGGCGGCAGCCAGAGCCTCGCGGGCTACTCGCTCGGCGCGCAGATCCAGGCCGGCGGCACGGTGAGCCTGCTGTCGGGCGGCTTGCTGGTCGACGCGTCTCTGAGCGGCGGCGGCACCGGCGCCGGTGCCACGGTCATCGTCTCGTCCGGCGGTGTCCTCGAAAACACCAGCGTCAGCGGCAGCCTTGCGGCTGCCGCTGCGGGCGCCGCCAACGGGGTGAAGCTGGGCGCGCAATTGGGCCTCGGCGCTGCCGGCGGCGTCTACTATGGCGGCGCCGTCGTCGCGGTCTATCGCGGCGGTCTCGCCCGGAACCTCGTGCTGCTCGACGGGAAGACGAGCGGCGGCGGGGCGAAGCTGCTGCTGTCGGGCGGCACCGCCAGCGACACCGAGGCGAAGGGTGCGACTGTCGCTGGCGGCGGCGGCAGCGTAACCGTGTACGAGAGCGGCCTGGCGCAAGGCACGGTGCTCGACGGCGCAACCAGCAGCGGCGGCGGCGCGACCCAGACCGTCAGTTCCGGCGGCGTCGCCTCCGACACCACGGTCAGCGGCAGCAATGTCAGCGGCGGCGGCGCCAAGGAGAGCGTGCTCGCCCACGGCCAGGCGGTCGACACTACGGTGAGCGCCGGCAACACCAATGGCGGCGGCGCCACGCAGC
>DASYZD010000093.1:0-1579 GCA_035946655.1 Allostellaceae bacterium
CTCAAGCGCCGGCGCCGGCGCGTGGATCGGGTGGCGCTCGATGTCAGGAGGCAAGGGCGGACCCCGGTCCATCGGCTCGCCGATCACGTCGAGGAGCCGACCGAGCACTGCTTCGCCGACCGGCGCCCGGATCGGTTGACCGAGGGCTCGGGCCGGGGTGCTCCGGCGCAGCCCGGCAGTGCTGCCGAGCGCCACCACCCGCACCATCCCAGGGCCGAGATGCTGCTGCACTTCGGCGATGAGCGGTGGACCGAGATCCCACCCGACCGCAACGGCCTCGTTGATCGCCGGCAACGCGCCCGCCTCGAACGCAATGTCGATGACCGAGGCGTGCACCGCGACGACGCGGCCCGAATTCGCATTGGTCGGGTGCGTTGCCGCCGAAGGGGATACCTCTGTGTCAGGTGCGGGTAAAATTCGGAATGATGGCCTCATCAGGTGCCATACTGAGGTTCGGTTGGGGCGCCCGTCATTGATCTACCTCACGTCGATCCACACCCGCGGCTCGGCCCGGTCCCCGGGACACCGGCATTGATCGGCATCAATGCGCGCCGGCTCCGTGATGCGAGGTTGCGCAATCTTTTGGGAGACTGTCCATGAAATCGGCCGGCGCCGTGACCTGCGGGCTTGCTGCTCTCGTGCTGGTGTTGTCGGCCGTTGCGTCGTCGTCGATTGCCGCCGATCCGCGCCAGGGGGAGCAATTGGCGCGACAGTGGTGCGTCAGTTGCCACGTGATCGGCGGTATGCCGACGGGTTCGGTTCAACAAGGTCCCCCGAGCTTTCGCGCGATCGCCCAACGCGGGCTGACCTCGGATCAGTTGAGAGCCTTCCTGTCCGATCCGCATCCGCCGATGCCAAATCTGGCGCTGACGCGCTCGGAGATCGACGATCTGATCGCATACATCGCCACCTTGCGCTGAGCGGGCGCAGTTGAGCCAGATCAAAGCGGCGGCGCCGCGCGCCTTTATCTTAGCGGCCGTTGACCGCGTCGCCATTTTGTCCGCAAGGAGACAGCCCATGCATCCAATCGCCGACAAGGCGGAAATCACCATCGACTTTCCCGACAAGCTTTACATGGGCGGGTTCGGCCGCGATTCCGAATTCGAAGCCCGCGCCGAGGATGACGGCCTGCTGATCCGGCTGGTGCGGCCGGGCGAGGATAAGCGCGTCGCCGAGATCCATCTCCACCATTTTCTGTTCGCGGGCATCCTCGATGAACTTGCACGCTCCCTTGCCCAGCGCGGGCCGATCGACGTGGTGCACCGCGAGCCTTTGATCGCGGCCGCCCGCAGCTTCCTGGCCGCGCTCGAAGGCCCCTCCGTGCGGGCATCGAATGGCTGAAACCGAGACGTCACCGGTGGCCATGGACGACGGCGTCGACAGCCCTGCGCGCGGCCCGGAGGTCGGTGCCGAGATCATCGCGCCGCTGCCGCTCGCCAAGCTGCCGGCGGTGGTGCCGGCGGCGACGACCCGGCGCGCAGGGGGGCGGTGGTCCAAAGGCGCCGCGCTGCTTCTCGTCTTCTTCGGCGCGGCGGCCGGCGGCACCTATTGGTGGCTCCATTCAGGGCCGGGATTGCCG
>DASYZD010000094.1:0-15496 GCA_035946655.1 Allostellaceae bacterium
ACACCGCACCAGCGCACGGTCGGGACACGGGTCGAGATGGCGCATAGCGCGGCGACGCCGACCGGGATGAACGTCACGGCCGAAATCGAGCTCGTCGAGATCGACGGGCGCCGGCTGCGCTTCGAGGTGAGCTGCCGCGACGAATCCGAACCGATCGGCGAAGGTTTCCACGAACGCATGATCGTCGACCACGACCGCTTCATGGCCCGCCTCGCGCGCAAAACTTGACGCTTGCCCAGATGTGGCGATAATATCACACATGCAGAGCGGCAACGGCATCGACCTCGCGGCGGTCTATCAGCTGCTCAGCGAAGTGGCGCAGACGGTCAGAGATCACAGCGCTCGCCTCAATGACATTGACGCCGGTCTGCGCGAGTTGCGATTGACCCTGTATCAGTACCACGAGGCTGTCGTCGGGCAGGGAATATCGCTGACGCGGCTCGACGAGCGGGTCCAGCGGATCGAAGCACATCTGGGCCTCGATCCGGTTTCAGCCTGACAGCCTCCAAGGCCGGCCGATGACAGATGATTCCAAAGCCGAATTCGACCCGGACACGGTCTATCGTCGAGTGTTGGAAAAAATCAACAAAATCCCGCCCGGCCCGGATCATATCGCGCGGGTGCTCGACATGCTGCACGGCTCGGGCTGGAAAGAACGGGCGATGGCGGCCGGTCCACTCACCCTCGACTATGGCCGGCGGCTGCGCGAACTGGAAATCCGAGTCAGCCGGATCGAGCGACATCTCAATCCGGCGCCGCTGCTGGGCTGGCCGAAGTCGGAGCCGATGAAACCGATCGAGCCCTTCAAGCCGAAGGGCGAGTAGCGTCCCTCTGCCCTGTTACAGCAGTCCCATGTCGCGCAGGCTGGTGTGGCGGCCGCGGCCGATGATGACGTGGTCGTGAACGGTGACCCCGAGCGGCCCGGCCGCCTTGACGATGTCGCGGGTGACCTGGATGTCGGCCTTTGACGGGGTCGGGTCGCCCGAGGGGTGGTTGTGCACCAGGATGAGCGCGGAAGCGCTGAGTTCGAGCGCGCGCTTCACGACCTCGCGCGGGTAGACCGGGGTGTGGTCGATCGTGCCGCGCTGCTGGCGCTCATGCGCGATCAGCATGTTCTTGCGGTCGAGGAAGAGCAGGTGGAACTCTTCGACCTGGTTATGGGCGATATTGGCGGTGCAATAGTCAATGAGGCGGTCCCACGAGCCGAGCACCGGGCGCTCGCGCAACTCCGCCCGCATCAGCCGCAACGCCGCCTCGCGCACCGATTTCACTGCGGCGACGCCGGCTTCGCCGAGCCCGGGAAACGTCAGCAGATCGTCGGAAGCGGCGCTCAACACCTCGGCGAAGCTGCCGAAACGGTCGATCAGATCCTTGGCCAACGGCTTTACATCGCCGCGCGGGTTGCCGGCGAAGAGGATCACTTCGAGCAATTCATAATCGGGCAGATTGTCCGGTCCGCCGGCAATCAGGCGTTGCCGCAGCCGTTGACGGTGCCCGTAGAAATGCGGGATCGCGCCGGCCATGTCGGAGAGGCCGGCGCGCGCGCGGGGGCCTTTGCCCGCCATTAGCGCGACCCCGCTCGCCGCGCCCGCATCGCTGCAAGCCTTGCTTCTGCCATTTGCCGCGGCTCGTCGGTCAAGTGGGCCTCGGCGAAGACGTCGATGCCGCGGGCGATCCCGGCGCTGGCCGACAGATCCTCCCAGTCGCGGATCAGCGCCTTCTGCAAGCGCATCGCCTGTGGACCGCCGGCGAGGATTGCGGCGGCCAGGCGTTCGACCGCGGCATCGAGCTTATCGGGCGGCGCTACCGCATCGACGAGGCCCCAACTGAGCGCCTCCGCGGCGCCGATCGTCTCGCCGGTCAACAGGAGGCGCCGGGCGCGGCCATAACCGATCAGCTGCGGCAACAGCGCCGCCTCGATTACCGAGGGGATGCCGACCCGCACTTCGGGCATGCCAAAAACGGCGCGCTCGCTGGCGACGCGCAGATCGCAGGCGGCCGCCAACTCCAGCCCGGCGCCGAGCGCATAGCCGTCGATGCGGGCGATGACCGGGGGCCCAAGGCGGCGCAAGCCGTCGCAGCACCGGTGCACCAGCGTGATGAAATCGCGCGCGCTGTCCGGGTCGAGGGATGCGAGTTCGCCAAGATCGGCGCCGCCGATGAAAGCCCGCTCGCCGGCGCCAGTCACGACGACCAGCCGCAACGCAGGGTCGGCTTCAAGTCGCTCGATCGCCTCGACGATCTCGACCATCAGCGCTCGATTGAGGGTGTTGAGCTTGCGCTCATTGTCGATCGTCAGGCGCGCCACATGCCCGCCTTCCGGCCGGTCCTCGCGGGCAACGACAACACCCATCGCGCAACTCTCCGCCTGGAGGTTTATCCGGCGCTCGTGCATACTAAGCGAGGGATGCGACAGGAGGCGAGGGTGGAGATCATCGAGGACATTGCCGAGATCCGGGAACTCTATGGCGAGCCGGCCGAGCGCGCGAAGAAGAAGCAGCTGCCGCGGCTCGAAAAGCATTCGCGCGCGTTCATCGCATTGTCGCCGTTTCTGGTGATCGCCTCGGCCGACCCCAAGGGCCGCGTCGATGCCTCGCCCAAGGGGGACGCGCCCGGCTTTGTCCGGGTGCTTGACGACGAGACGCTGCTGATCCCCGACCGGCTCGGCAACAACCGGGTCGACACGATCGGAAATCTCCTGGCCGCTCCGGGGGTTGGCCTGATTTTTTTCGTGCCGGGATTGCGCGAGACGCTGCGGGTCAACGGCCGCGCCCGCATCACCACCGATCCCTCGCTCCTCGAACCCTCTTCGGTCAACGGCAAGGCGCCCCGCAGCGGCATCCTCGTCACCGCCGACGAAGTCTATTTCCACTGCGGCAAGGCGCTCATTCGCTCCGATCTGTGGAACCCGGACAAGCGGGTTGCCCAGTCGGATTTCCCTTCGCTCGGGCGCATCATCACCGAGCAGATCGGCGAGGGTTCGGTCGAGGCGGCCGAGCGCTACACCGAAGAGAGCTACCGCACGCGCCTCTACTGAGCGGAGGCGCCGGCAGTTTCCCGGTCGCTACGTCCCGAGCTGCGTCGCCAGATCCTCGAAGCTGGTAGCGAGGTAGGTGAAATCGTGCTCGGCCTTGAAGTCGCGCGCCTGTTTGGCGCCGTGCTCATAGGGCCGGGCGATATAGGCGGTCTTCATCCCATGCGAGGCCGCGCGTATCAGGTCGTTATTGTGTGCGGCCACCATCATCACCGCGCCGGGGTCGCCTGACCCGAGGAACTCGATCGCCGATTGGTACATCTCGGCGTCGGGCTTGTAGTGGCGGACGAGATCGGAGCCGAGCACCGTGTCCCACGGCAAGCCGCAATGTTTTGCCATGTCGGTCAGGAGGCGCACTGTGCCGTTCGACAACGTCGCGATGATGTATTTCTTTTTGATTCGGGTGAGGCCCGGCACCGAATCTGGCCACGGCTTCAGGCGATGCCAGGTCAGGTTGAACCACACCTTGTCGTCTTCGCTGAGGCCCTTGATGGCGAATTTCTCGATCAGGCTGTCGAGCCCCATCCGGTGCAGCGCATCGAGGTTGGTCCACGGCAGTTCGCCGGTGCGCACCCGGTTCATCGACGGGGCATAGGCGCCGCGCCACTCGTCGGCGAATTGCTGCCAATCGACGCCGGTGATCCCCTTCCTCGCCCCGAGCGCCTTTCCGTCGGCCGTCACCGCCGAGCGCCAATCGACGACGGTACCGAAGACGTCATGCACGAGGGCCGCGATTTCGCTCATCTGCCGTTCCTCCGGTTACGCCAACCCGGCAACGCTGTGCGCCTTCTCGGCGAGGCCGAGGACTCGCCGGTAATAATAGCGGAAACGCTGGTCCTGGGTCTGGCCGCGTACATAGCGGATATAGATCTGCTGGATGATGACGGCGAGCTTGAAGGCGGCGAAGACCTGGTGCCAGCCGATCGCGGCGACGTCAAACCCGGTGCGTAGGGCATAACGCTGGATCGCATCGGCCCGGGATGGGAAACCCTCGCGCCAGGTCGGCATCGCGGCGATCTCGCGCCACGAGGGATCATCGCCGGGCTCCACCCAGTAATTGAGGATATAGCCGAGGTCGGCGAGGGGATCCCCCTGGGTGCACATGTCCCAGTCGAGCACCGCCGAAATACGCCCAGGGTCGGCGCTGTCGAGGAGGCAGTTGTCGAGGCGATAGTCGTTGTGGAGGAGCGCGGCGCCGCGCGACTTCGGCAGGTGCGCCCCGAGCCAGTCGAGGACCGGCGCCATCGTCGCGCCGGCGCGCGCGGCCGCTTCGCCCCCTTGCGCGGCCTGCCAGCGCCGGGTCCAGCCGGCGAGCTGGCGCTCGAGGTAGCCCTCGGCGCGGCCGAGCTCGGCGAGCCCGATGTCGGCGGGCGGCACGAGATGGAGGTCGGCGAGCGCATCGACGAGCGCTTCGCCAATGCGCCGGTTGAGGTCCGGCCGCCCGGCGAATTCCTCCGGGATATCGTCGCGGATCACGAAGCCGTGGCGCCGCTCCTCGACGATGAAGACGGCGCCGATGACGCTCTCGTCCTCGCACAGGAGGAGGCTCTTCGGCGCCGGCTCGAAGCGCCGGTGGAGCACCGACAACACCCGGTGCTCGCGGCGCATGTCGTGCGCCCCCGGCGGGATCGGCCCCAACGGCGGCCGGCGCAGCACGAATTCGCGGGTCCCGAAACGCAGCAGATAGGTCAGGTTGGCCTTGCCGCCACCGAATTGGCGCACCGTGAGCGGCCCCTCGGCGCCGTCCAGATGAGCGCGCAGATAGGGTTTGAGCCGGACCGTGTCGAGGCGCTCGTCCGCGCGCTGGTCGATCAGCTCGGCCGCCTCGAGTGACAACTGCATCAGGTTTCTGCGTCCTTCGAGACGGCGCTTTGCGCCTCCTCAGGATGACGAGAATTTGTATTTGGCATTATAGACTAACGTCATCCTGAGGAGCGCCCCAAGGGCGCGTCTCGAAGGATGCACAGAGGAGACCCCGGTTCATTTCCGCAGTTCCACGCGCGCGACGGCGCGTTTGTGAACTTCGTCCGGGCCGTCGACGATGCGCATGACGCGCGAGCGGGCCCAGGCGTAGGCGAGGCCGAAATCCTGGCTGACGCCGGCCCCGCCATGCGCCTGGATTGCACGGTCGATGACGTTGAGCAGCATTTTCGGCGCCACCACCTTGATCATCGCGATCTCGGCCTGCGCCGCCTTGTTGCCGACCGTGTCCATCATGTGCGCGGCCTTCAGGGTCAAGAGCCGCGACTGCTCGATCTCCATCCGCGAATCGGCGATCCATTCGCGGATGACGCCCTGATCGGCGAGCGGCCGGCCAAAGGCGACCCGGCTTTTGACTCGGGCGCACATCGCTTCCAGCGAGCGCTCGGCCAGCCCGATCATCCGCATGCAATGGTGGATGCGCCCCGGCCCCAATCGGCCCTGGGCGATCTCGAAGCCGCGCCCCTCGCCCAATAGGATGTTTTCCGCCGGCACCCGGACGTCCTTGAACTCGACTTCGGCATGGCCGTGCGGCGCGTCGTCGTAGCCGAAGACGGTCAGCGCCCGCACGACGCGCACGCCCGGCGTGTCGCGCGGCACCAGGATCATCGACTGCTGCTGGTGGCGTGGCGCGTCGGGATCGGTTTTCCCCATCAGGATCATGATCTTGCAGCGCGGGTCCATGGCGCCCGAGGTCCACCATTTCCGCGCGTTGATGACGTAAGTCGAGTTGCCCTCGCGGCGGATCGAGGCTTCGATGTTGGTGGCGTCCGAGGAGGCGACCGCGGGCTCGGTCATCGCAAACGAGGAACGGATTTCGCCGGCGAGGAGCGGCTTCAGCCAGCGCTCCTGCTGCTCTTCGCTCGCATAGCGCACCAGCGTTTCCATGTTGCCGGTGTCGGGCGCCGAGCAGTTGAAGGTTTCGGGCGCGATCGGCGAGCGCCCCATGATCTCGCATAAGGGCGCGTATTCGAGGTTGCTGAGCCCGGCGCCATGCTCGCTTTCCGGCAGGAACAGGTTCCACAACCCCGCCGCCCGCGCCTTCGCCTTCAATTCCTCCATCACCGGCGGGATCTGCCAGCGCGACGGCGCCTCATTGAGCTGCTGCTCAAAGGTCGCCTCGGCCGGGTAGACCTCGCGCTCGACAAACTCTCGCACCTGCGCCGCGAGGCGCTTCACCTTGTCCGAAGGCTCGAAATCCATGCGGCTCCCCTCTTGAGCGGCGAGTGTCAGCGTATCGTCACACCGCCTCCAGCCGCTCGTAAGCGGCTTGCAGGCGGTCGCGGTCGCGGCGGATGTCGGCGTCGCGTTCGCGCTGCTCTTCGATCACTTCTGGCTTGGCTTTGGCGAGAAAGGCGGGGTTGGCGAGCCTGGTCGCCAGCTTTGCCAGATCGCCCTCAACCTTGGCGATCTCCTTGGCGAGGCGGGTTTTTTCGCGGGCCAGGTCGACGATATCGCCGATGTGGAGAGCGAACGTGGCGCCGGCGCCGATCGCCTGTACGGCACCCTCGGCCGCGGATCCCGCCGCGTTTTTGAAGCTGACCCGCGCGAGGCGCTGGAAATGGTCGGCGTGGGTTGCGATCCTCGCCGTGGCGGCGGAGTCGGCATCCCTGATCTCGACGGCGACACGCGCCCCTGGCGGTATGTTTAACTCGGAGCGCACCGCGCGGATCGCCGACAGATCCTCGATCAACGCGTCCATCTCGGCGGCGGCGGCGGGATCATGCAACTCGGGGGCGAGATCTGGCCACGGCGCGACGATCAGCATCCCCGCCTCGGTTCCCGCCAACTGCTGCCACACCTCCTCGGTAATGAACGGCATCAGCGGATGCAGGAGGTGGACCGTCTGCGCCAGGACCCACGCGGTCATCGCCTGGGTCTCGGCCCGCGCGCCCGCATCCTCGCCCTGGAGGATGGGCTTGGTAAATTCGAGATACCAGTCGCAGAACGTGCCCCACAGGAAGTGGTAGAGGTGGTGCCCCGCCTCGTCGAAGCGGAAGCTTTCGAGCGCGACCGTCACCGCGGCGGCGCAACCCTGCGTCGCGCCGGCGATCCAGCGGTTGACCGTCAGCCGGCAACCTCGTGGGTCGAAACCCGGCACGAGCGCACAGCCGCTCATCTCCGCGTAGCGCGCGGCGTTCCACAGCTTGGTCGCGAAGTTGCGGAAGCCCTCGACCCGGCTCTCGGCGAGCTTGATGTCGCGGCCGGGGGAAGCGAGCGCGGCCAAGGTGAAGCGCAGCGCGTCGCAGCCGTAGCGGTCGATCAAATCGAGGGGATCGATGATGTTGCCGCGCGATTTCGACATCTTCTGCCCGCGCCCGTCGCGCACGAGGGCGTGGATGTAGACCGTGCGGAACGGCACCTCGCCCCGGAAATGGAGGCCCTGCATCAGCATCCGCGCGACCCAGAAGAAGATGATGTCGAAGCCGGTGACCAGCACGTCGCCCGGATAGTAGCGCGCCAACTCGGGGGTCTCCTCCGGCCAGCCCAGGGTCGAGAACGGCCACAGCCCCGAGGAGAACCAGGTGTCGAGCACGTCTTCTTCGCGCGTTAGCAGGGCCGCGCCGCCGTAATGCACCGCCGCTTCGGCAGCGGCCTCCGCCTCGCTTTCGGCGACGAACACCCTGCCGTCGGGGCCGTACCATGCCGGGATCTGGTGTCCCCACCACAATTGCCGCGAGATGCACCACGGCTGGATGTTGCGCATCCATTCGAAAAACGTGTTCTCCCATTGCCGCGGCACGAACCGGGTGCGCCCCTCCTCGACCGCCGCGATTGCCGGCTTCGCCAACTCGGCGGCATTGCAGAACCACTGGTCGGTCAGCCATGGCTCGATAATCTCGCCCGAGCGGTCGTGGTGCGGCACCATCAGCACGTGATCCTCGACCTTCTCGATCAGCCCCAGGGCTTCAAGATCGGCAAGCACTTGGCGGCGCGCCGCAAACCGTTCGAGGCCGCGATAGCGTTCGGGCACGGCGTCGTTCAGATGCGCGTCGCGGTCGAAGATGTTGATGACTTCGAGGCCATGCCGGCGTCCGACCTCGAAATCGTTGAAGTCGTGCGCCGGGGTGATCTTGACCGCGCCGCTGCCGGTCTTTGGGTCGGCGTAGTCGTCGGCGACGACCGGGATCAGGCGGCCGACCAGCGGCAGCTGCACCAGCTTGCCGACGAGGTTGGCGTAGCGCCGGTCTTCGGGGTGGACCGCGACCCCAGTGTCGCCGAGCATCGTCTCCGGCCGGGTCGTGGCAACGACGAGGAAACGCCCGGGTTCGCCCTCCACCGGATAGCGGATATGCCACAACTTGCCCCGGGTCTCGATGCTCTCGACTTCGAGGTCCGAGATCACCGTGTGCATGACCGGGTCCCAGTTGACGAGGCGCTTGTCGCGGTAAATGAGGCCTTCGCGGTAGAGGGTCACGAACACCCGGCGCACCGCCGCCGAGAGGCCCGCATCGAGCGTGAAGCGCTCGCGGGCCCAATCGGCGGACGCCCCGAGGCGGCGCAGCTGCCGCGTTATCGTGCCGCCCGACTCCGCCTTCCACTCCCACACCCGCTCGATGAACTTCTCGCGGCCGAGGTCGTGCTTGTTGACCTGGCGCTCGGCGAGCTGGTTGCCGACGACGATCTCGGTGGCGATGCCGGCGTGGTCGGTGCCCGGCTGCCACAGGGCGTCGCGCCCGCGCATCCGCTCGAAGCGGATAAGGATGTCCTGCAAGGTGAAGGTCAGCGCATGGCCCATGTGCAGGCTGCCGGTCACATTGGGCGGCGGCATCATGATCGTGTAGGGAATTTTGCCGCTCGACGGTTGGGCGGCAAAGGCCCCGGCGCGCTCCCACGCCTCGTATTGGCGGGTTTCCACAGCGGCGGGGCGATAGGTCTTGTCCAGCATCGCCGAGGCGTCCATCAGTCAACCATCGCGCCAAAGTTGCCCCTGAGGGCCAACGAGCGATCCCCGCCCGACGGCGGCTAACCGCAATCGAGGAAGGCGTGCGAAGAAGCTAAGGAAATCCGCGGCGATTTGCCAGCGGCACGGCGATGCCTATTCCTTCAGCCCACCGCCGAACCCCGCCCACTTGTTTTTTACCTTCTTGTAATGGCGGTCCATGTCGTAGAGCTGCACCGGGAGCTTAAGTTCCGGGGCAATGAGGCGGCCGGTCGCCGCCGCCAGGTTGAACTCGGCGAGCGCGGCGTCGTGCTGAGCGGTAACCAGCTGGGATTGGGTGGTGAACAGCTGCTGCTCGGCGATCAAAACATCGAGCACGGTGCGCGAGCCGACCAGCGCCTCCTGCTGGGTGCCTTCGAGGGCGATTTGCGCCGCCCGGACCGCGGCGTCGAACGAAGCGATGGCGGCCCGCGCCGCGTGCAGCGTCTCCCAGTTCTGCGACGCGGTCTGTACCGCCTGGCGGCGCACATCGTCGACCTGGCTGCGCTTCTGTCCGACGGTCTGTTGAGCGGCGCGGGTCTGCGAATAAACCGCGCCACCCTCATAGAGCGGCATTGTCAGCTGGGCGGTTACCGAGGCGGTATCCTGGCGCGAGTTGCGCAGCGTAAATGACGGCGCAAAGCTGCGGTTGAGATCGCCGACGATCGAGACCTGCGGCAACAGCTGTCCACGGACGAGATCGACGTTGTCGCGCGCGGCAAGCTCGGCAAACGAGGCCGCGATGACGTTCGGATTGTCGTTGGAGGCCAGGCTCAGGGCTTCCTCACGGGTCGCCGCCAGCACCGGGCGCTCGCGCGGCATCACCAGCCGGCCGGGCGGGTGCCCGACGAAGCGGGCAAAATTGGCCCGGCTGGTCTCCAATTGCCCCTCGGCCTGGATGCGCTGCGCGGTCGCCTGCGCCAGCGAAGATTCAGCCTGTGCGACGTCGGTCCGGGTCACTTCGCCGACGCGGAAACGGTCGCGCGTCGCATCGAGCTGCTTGTGCAAGACCTGCTCGTTGTTGCGGCTGACCTCAACCAGGGTCTGGTCGCGCACGACGTCGAGGTAGGCCTGAGCGACCGCCTGAAACACCGAGGTTTCAACCCCGAGGGTCTGGGCCCGGGTCGCCTCTACGGTGTTGATCGCCACGCGGGTTTGCGCCTCGGTGCGGCCACCGCGATAAACCGGCTGGGTTAGCCTAACGTCGAGCGATTTGCTGACGAAACTCGAAAACTGCGTCGGCGTCGTACAGGTTGTTCCGGCCGGGCCGTTGCAGGGACCCGTAACGCCGAAGATGCCCGTGGTGTTGGTGCCCGGCTGCTCAAACCCGCCGCGGGTATATCCGGCCGATCCGGTGAAGTTCACCGTCGGGCGCCAATTCGCCAACGCCTGCGGCACAGCTTCGTCGGTGGCCCGCAATGCGGCGCGCTGGGCCAGCAGCGTTGGGTTGTTGTTGTAGGCATAGGCAAACGCTTCGGTCAGCGTCTGCGCCGCCGCCGGCGCCCCGGCGCAGATGAGCGCCGCGACAACGCTCGCCACGCACCTGGCTGAAGCCCACAGCGACCGACCGCGTCCCAGGCACCCGCTTGGCTGCAGCATCCACCCCTCAAAACACAAAGGCCGGCTTCGCGATAAAACCCGGAAGTAGCGGCGTCGCGGCTTCAAACATAACGCGCGGCGCGAGCGCTCCGCCAGTGCGTGTTATCAATGTCGCCCGCCCAACCCCGTCATGTGGCCGCAAAACCACAGCAATGCGCCCGCCATCGCCAAGCTGGGCAGTGATTTCCCCAGGAATTTCGGCGACCGCACCGGCGAACAGGATCAGATCATACGGCGCGCGTTGACGGTGCCCCAAGGGCAGCGGGGCCTCGACATATCTGACCGCGCCGATCCGGTGATCGACCAGGGCCGAGCGACCGATTCGCGCGAGCAGCGGGTTTTCTTCGAGCGCGACGACGCCGCGCGCCAGCTGCGCCAAGAGCGCCGCCTCGTACCCGACCCCGGCGCCGACCACGAGCACGGTGTCCTTGGGCTCGACCATCGCCGCCTGGACAAGCCGGGCTGCGACCAGCGGCCGCATCATGAAGCGGCCGTGCCCAAGCGGCAGATCGTCGTCGACATAGGCGACGCCGCGCAGCTTCTCCGGCACGAACAGCTCGCGGAAGAGCCGCATGAATGCGGCGATCACCCGCTCGTCGGTCACCTTGTTGGGGCGCAGCTGGCTTTCGACCATATTGGCCCGAGCAGTCTCATAGACGCTCATCGCATCACCGAGGGATCCCCCATTGCCCAGCAGCCGACGCTCAGCCCGGCGCGGCCTTATATCGGTGTCGGGGCGCAACGACAATCACCGGCGCGGCCTCCCTTGTTCATCGAGCGCGCGAAGCGGCTGGCCCGGCGGCAGGCGGCGCAGCAGTTCGCACGCGCTCATGGCGAAGAGCGGATGGCGCCAGTGGGGAGCGATCTCGGCGAGCGGGGCAAGGACGAAGCGGCGCTCGTGCAGGCGCGGATGCGGCAGCACGAGGCGCCGTGTCGCCGATCGGCGGCCATCGTAATCGAGGAGGTCGAGGTCGAGCGTCCGGGCGGCGTTTGGCACGCCGCGCCGGCGCCCGAAATGCGCTTCGAGCGCGAGGAGCGCACTAAGGAGCGCCGCTGGGGTCAGCCGGGTCTCGACCAGGGCGACCGCATTGACGTACCAGGGCTGATCCGACGGCGGCACCGGCTCTGACAGGTACCAGCGCGAACAGCGCACGACCCGGGCGCCGATCGCCGGCAGCTGCGCCACCGCCGCGCTCGCGGTCTCCTGGGGCGAGGCAAACCCGGTCGCTGCGAGATTGCTGCCGATGCCGACCAGGATCACCGGCGATCACCCCCGGCGGCGCCGCGCTTGACGGCAAATCGCACACGCATGACAATGACCGACATTTTGGATCGTGCTGGGGTTTCAGATGATATTCTATCCACAAGAGCGCATTGCGATATTCATTGACGGCGCGAACCTCTACTCGGCGGCGCGGAGTCTCGCGTTCGATATAGACTACAAGCGGCTCTTAGACCTGTTTCGCTCGAAGGGCCGGCTGATCCGTGCATTCTACTACACGGCGTTGATTGAAGATCAGGAATATTCACCGATTCGGCCGCTCGTCGATTGGCTCGATTACAACGGCTATACCATGGTCACCAAACCGACCAAGGAATTCACCGACCCGATGGGGCGACGCCGCATCAAAGGCAACATGGATATCGAACTGGCGATCGACATGCTGGAGATGGCGCAGCACATCGACCATGCGATCCTGTTCTCGGGCGATGGCGATTTCCGCCGGCTGGTCGAAGCGGTCCAGCGGCGTGGCGTCAGGGTGTCGGTGGTCTCGACGATCCGCTCCTCGCCGCCGATGGCCTCCGACGATTTGCGCCGCCAGGCCGACAGCTTTGTCGAACTGCAGGACCTGGCGCCCAGTATCATGCGCGCCCATCACCCGCGCGACGAGATGGCGCGCCCGCGCGTTGAGCCGGTCGAGGCCGATGAAGAATAGGCACGGCCTCTGACTCCCGCCCAAAGTCCCGGCAGCGATTGCCCACTGTGTCCGCGGCTGGCCGGCTTCCGGGCGGCGCAGCGGGCGGCGCATCCCGACTGGTTCAACGCCCCGGTCCCCTCGTTCGGCGATCCCGCCCCGGCGCTCCTGATCGTGGGGCTGGCGCCCGGACTCAGAGGCGCCAACCGGACCGGCCGCCCGTTCACCGGCGATTTTGCCGGCGACCTCCTTTATAAGACGCTCCTCGCATCGGGCTTTGCCACTGGCAGCTACGCCGCTGATGCGGCGGACGGGCTCGAACTGCGCGGCGCGAGGATCACCAACGCGGTGCGCTGCGTGCCGCCGCAGAACAAGCCAGAAGCGAGCGAAATCGGCGCCTGCCGGCCCTTTCTCGCCGCCGAGCTCGCCGCAACGCCGAGCGCCCGCGCGATCCTTGCGTTGGGCGCGATCGCGCATAACGCCGTTCTCGCTGCCAAGGGATTGCGCCGCGCCCTCTACCCCTTCACCCACGGCGCGATGCACGAGCTGCCGGACGGCATCGTCCTCGCGGACAGCTATCACTGCTCGCGGCTCAACACCAATACCGGCAGGCTCACCCCGGCGATGTTCGAAACGGTGATCGGAGAGGTCGCCGCCCGCTTGGCTTGAACGACCTCATCCCCGCGCAAGCGGGAACCGGGGGGTGGGTTCAATCGCTTGCCCTGGACCCCCGCTTTCACGGGGGTGACGACCCCAGCGATCACAAATCCCGCGAGCGCATGATCCGGGCGCGGCTTCGCTGCCAGTCGCGATCGCGCTCGGCGGCGCGCTTGTCGGCCTTCTTCTTGCCGTGCGCGACGCCGAGCTCGACCTTGGCGCGGCCGCGCTCGTTGAAATAGATCGCCAGCGGCACCACGGTCACCCCCTCGCGCTTGATCGCGCCCAAGAGGCGGTTGACCTGTTTCCGGTGCAACAGTAGCTTGCGCGCCCGGCGCGGCTGGTGGTTGAAATGCGCCGACGCCTTGTATTCGGGGATGTTGGCGTTGACGAGGAAGAGTTCGCCCCCGGCTTCGTCGGCATAGGCTTCGGCGATGCTGGCGCCGCCCTGGCGCAGCACCTTGACTTCGGTGCCGTGGAGGACGAGCCCGGCCTCGATCTTATCCTCGATCAGATAGTCGTGCCGGGCGCGCCGGTTGACCGCGGCGTAACGGTCGGTCGCCCGCACGTCGCCGCCCGACCTGCTTCCTGCCGGCAGGCTAGTTAATCAGCCCGGCGCCGCGCATCGCGGCACGTACCCGCTCTTGGGTCTCGGGCGTGGTCTGCCACAGCGGCTGGCGCACCTCGGCGGTGCAGCGCCCGAGGAGCGAGGCGGCGAACTTGACCGGGCCAGGGCTGGTTTCGACAAATAGCGCGTCGTGCAGCGGCATCAACCGCGCATTGATCTCTTGCACCGTCGCGATGTTGCCCTTCTGCCAGGCCTCGTGCATCTGCGAGAGCTGCGCCGGCGCGACATTGGCGGTGACCGAAATGCACCCGTCGCCGCCCTGCGCGAGAAACGCGACGGCAGTGCCGTCCTCGCCCGACAGCATGCTGAACTCGCCCTCGATCGTGAGGCGCGTCTTGACCGGGCGGGTCAAGTCGTTGGTCGAATCCTTGACGCCGATGATGTTGGGCAACTTGGCCAGCCGCGCCATCGTCTGGACGCTCATCTCGACGGCGGTGCGCCCGGGGATGTTGTAGATGATGATCGGAATGTCGGAGGCGTCGTGCACCGCCTTGAAATGCTGGTAGAGCCCTTCCTGCGTCGGCTTGTTGTAGTAGGGACAGACGACGAGGGCGGCATCCGCACCCGCCTTCTTGGCGATTTTCGTCGCGTGGATAGTGTGCGCGGTCGAGTTGAAGCCGGTGCCCGGGATGACCGGTGCCCGGCCCTTGGCCACTTCGACCGTGAGCGCGATCAGCCGCTCCTGCTCGTCCTCTTCCAGCGCCGGGCACTCGCCGGTCGTACCGATCGGCACCAGCCCGTGGGTGCCCTGGGCGAGCTGCCAGGCGACGTGTTCCTGAAAGGCGGGTTCGTCGACCGCGCCGTTGCGGAACGGGGTGATCAACGCGACAAACGACCCCTTGAACATGGCTTCCTCCCCGGCTCGTGCGAGCACGCTCGGGCCAACGATAGTCCCCGCCGCCCTTCGCTTCAACAGCACCGATCGGCATCTGTCGCCAGTGGCCTCGCCTACCGGTGTTACAGATTGTTACACTATCGCCTTGCCGAGGGGGGTGAGAACCATTAAAGACGAATACTCCCGATTTGATCATGGAAGGAGCCGCCGGCTTTGTTTCCGGTTTTGCGCAGACTATTCCCGTTCCTCGGACTCCTCGTTTCCCTGACGACAGCTGGCCAAGCGCAAGGTCCGGCCCCCGATCGGGCGGCGCAGGCCGCGCTGGCCGCCGCACGCAGCGGCGACTGGGGCGTGGCCTATTCCCAGGCAGGACAAAGCCTGGATCCGCTCGCCCTCAAAATCGTCAGCTGGCTCGATTATACCCGCGCCAGCCCGAGCGGACGCTTTGGCGAAATCGCCGGCTTTATCGACCACAACCCGGATTGGCCGCTGCACAAGGTTCTGCGCCGCCGTGCCGAAGAGGCGCTGGCCGGCGAAACCGACGAGGTCGCCGCCGACTGGCTGAAGCGCCATCCCCCGATCAGCGGCGCCGGTAAGGCGCGTGCGGCCGAGATCATGATCAACCGGGGCGATACCGCGGCCGGCACGGCGGCGCTGCGGGCGGCCTGGGTCGAGGGCGATTTCACCGCGGCCGAGGAACGCACGCTGCTCGAACGGTTTGCCGCCAGCTTGCGGCCGGAAGACCACGAGCGGCGGCTCGACCGGCTGTTATGGGACCGAGAGAGCGATGCGGCCCGCCGCATGCTCGGGCTGGTGTCGGCCGATTACGGCGCCCTGGCGACGGCGCGTCTCGCGCTGGCCGGCGACGTCGCCAACCCGGCCGCCATTCTGATGAAGGTGCCGGCGGCGCTGCACGCCGATCCGG
>DASYZD010000095.1:0-7362 GCA_035946655.1 Allostellaceae bacterium
AATCGTGCGGCCGCGCGGGCCGGTCGAGATCCCGGTCAAGGTGTCCGGCCTCGCGCCGGGCGACGAGGCCTACGTCACGCTGGCGGCGGTCGACGAGGCGGTGCTGAAGCTGACCGACTTTGCGAGCCCGGCGCCGGAGCAATACTATTTCGGCAAGCGCCAGCTCGGCGTCGATCTGCGCGACCTCTACGGCCGGCTGATCGACCCACGGGCGGGCGGCGTCGGCGTCCTGCGCAGCGGCGGCGACCAGTTCGCCAAGCGCTCGGTTGCCGGCCTGCCGGACAAGAGCAGCCGCGTCGTTGCGCTCTATTCGGGGATCGTCAAGCTCGACGCCGCCGGCGCCGCCAAAATCCGCTTCGACATCCCCGATTTCCAGGGCCAGCTGCGGCTGATGGCGGTCGCGTTCTCGGCCGGGAAGCTCGGTTCGGCGGTGGGCGCCGTGACCGTGCGCGATCCGGTCGTGACACTGGTCGCGCTGCCGCGCTTTCTGGCACCGGGCGATAGCGCGCAGATCGGCCTCGTCATCAACAACCTCGAAGGCGCGGGCGGCAACTACCACCTGAAGCTTGCCGCCAATGGCGCCGGCGCCTTCGCCGCGCCGGTCGATCAGGCGATCCCGCTCGCGACTGGCGCCGGGTTCAACGCCGCCTTCCCGCTACTGGCGACGACGACCGGCAATGTCGCCATCCATCTCGAGTTGACCGGCCCCGACGATCTCAAGATCGCGCGCGATTTTACGCTCGGGGTGCGCCCCGCTCAGGCCTACCAGCTGCACCGCTTCGTCGCCAAGCTCGAACCGGGGCAGAGCGTCACGCTCGACGACGGCGCCGCCGACGAATTCCTGCCCGGTACGGCGGAAGCGCTCTTGAGCGTCAGTCCGCGCCCGGATTGGGACGTCCCCGGCCTCCTGCGTTCGCTCGACCGCTATCCCTACGGCTGTCTCGAACAGACGACGAGCCGCGCACTGCCGCTTCTCTATGTCGAGGCGGTGGTCGGGCTGTGGCACACCGATCCCGGCTTCTCGCCCGCCGGGGCGCTCGACCGCGCGATCGGCCACATCGTCGAACTGCAGCGCGGCGACGGCAGCTTCGGGGTGTGGACCGATAGCGACGACACGGTTCCCTGGCTCGACGCCTACGCCACCGACTTCCTGTTGCGCGCCAGGGAGCTCGGGAAATCGGTGCCGGATTACGCGCTGAAGGCGGCGCTCGGCTGGCTGCGCGACTTTGTCCGGCAACAGCATACCGACGCAAAAACCCTGCCGGCGACGGCCTATGCGCATTATGTCCTGGCCCGCGCGAAAGCCGGCGAACTGCCGGCGTTGCGCTATTTCAACGACACCCAACTGGGCGAACTGCCGACCCAGCTGGCCAAGGCACAAGTGGCCGCGGCGCTGGCGGCCTATGGCGACATGCCACGCGCCGCCGCCGCGTACAAGGCGGCGCTCGAGCCGGCGCCTAAGCGACCCGCCGGCCTGCGCTATATCGATTACGGCAGCGATCTGCGCGACAGCGCCGGGGTTCTCGCCTTTGCCGGCGAAAACCCGGCGATGCAGCCGCGGCTGACCGCGATCATGGACCGGATCGGCGAATTGTTTGCCCGCACCGGCCGTACCAGCACGCAGGAAGCGGCCTGGCTATTGATGGCGGCCGAGGCGGCGGCGCGCGCAACCGGCGGCGAGATGACTGTTGCCGTGGGCGCTGCGGCCGCGCAGAAGCGTACCGAGCCCCTCTATTTCCGGCGCGCCCTCGGCAGCGGTGAAGCGCCGCTGTCGGTCGCCAATCGCGGCACCGCCCCGGCGTGGCGCACGGTCTCGATCAGCGGCGTCCCCCGCGCCGATCTGCCGGCGGAAAGCAACGGTTACACGGTGAGCCGCGCGATCTTCCATCCCGACGGTTCGCCGGCCGATCTCGGCAAGGTTCGCCAGACCGACCGCTTTGTGATCGTCATCAAGGGCAAGCGCACCGATGCGGCGCGGTCCGCGCGGACGCTCGTCGTCGATCTCCTGCCGGCCGGGTTTGAAATCGCGACGGCGACGATCAGCGGCGACTCGGCCGGGAGTTACCCCTGGCTCAAGGATCTCAGCGATACCGCCTATACCGAGGAGCGCGACGACCGCTACATCGCCGCACTCGATATGGCCGAGGGCAAGGGCGACTTCACGCTCGCCTATGTCGTGCGCGCGGTCACCCCGGGGCAGTTCAAATACCCGGCGCTTGTCGTCGAGGACATGTACGAGCCGGAGACCTCGGGCCGCACCGCGATCGGCATGCTCAACGTCCAGCCGCGGTGAGCCAGGCCCCCACCCTCCCACCGCTGCGCGGCGGGCTCATCCCTCCCCCGCTTGCAGGGAAGGGAGGTTCGGGCTCGGGTGCACCCCCTCCCCCGCGAGCGGGGGAGGGTAGGGGTGGGGGCTTCCAACGCCATTGCTGGCGTGCGCTAAGCGCCGCCGCGATCGCGTTCGCAAGCCTCGCCGTCATCTACGTTGCCCTGCCGCCGCCGGCCCTCGACCGCGCCCACACGCTGTCGACGCTGGTCTTGGCGCGCGACGGGTCGATCCTGCGCGGGTTTCTGTCCGCCGACGATAAATGGCGGCTGCCGGTCACCGCCGATGCGATCGACCCGACCTACCGGCGGATGCTGATCGCCGCCGAGGACCGACGTTTCGCCACGCATTGGGGGGTCGATCCGCTCGCCGCGATCCGCGCGTTCGGCCAGCTCGCGTGGCGCGGCCACATCGTATCGGGGGCCTCGACGCTGACGATGCAGGCGGTGCGCCTCCTCGAGCGGCGGCCGCGCACGCTCGGGGCAAAGCTTGTCGAGATGGCCGAGGCGCTGAGCCTCGAGCGGCGCCTGGCCAAGGACGACATCCTCGCGCTCTACCTGACGCTGGCGCCGTTCGGCGGCAACCTCGAAGGCGTGCGGGCCGCCAGCCTTGCCTATTTCGCCAAGGAGCCAGCGCACCTGTCGCCGGCCGAGGCGGCGCTTCTCGTGGCGCTGCCGCGCTCCCCGGAACATCTGCGCCCCGACCGCCATCCCGATGCGGCGCGGCGTGCCCGCGATGCCGTCTTGGAACGGATGCGCGGCCGCGGGGTCATCTCCGAACAGACCCTCGCGGAGGCTCGCGCCGAGCCGATCCCGCGCCGCCGCAAGGCGCTGCCGTTTCATGCGCCGCATCTGGCCCGGGCGCTGCGCGAGGCGGCGCCGCTTACCGCGGTGCAGCAGACGACGATCGATCCCTTGCTGCAGCGCCAGGTCGAGGCGCTGCTGTCCCGCGAAGCCGCCGCGCTCGACCCGCAGGCGACGTTCGCCGCGCTGGTCGTCGATAACCCGACGCGCGAGATCGTCGCCTATGTCGGCAACGCCGATTTCACCGCGGTCCAGCGGCACGGCACGCTCGACATGGCGCGCGCGGTGCGCTCGCCGGGCTCGGCGATGAAGCCCTTCATCTATGCAATGGCGTTCGACCGTCTGATCATCCATCCGCAGACCGTCCTCGACGACCGGCCGCGTCATTTCGGCGACTATTCTCCAACAGATTTCGACGGGCGCTTCCAGGGCGAGGTCAGCGCCGCCAAGGCGCTGCAGTATTCGCTCAACGTGCCCGCCGTGGCCGTGCTCGATCGCCTGGGACCGAGCCGCTTTACCGGCGCGCTCGCCGCCGCGGGGATCCGCCTCCACCTGCCGATGCCCGATATGGAGCCCGGGCTCGCGGTCGCATTGGGCGGGGCCGGGATATCGCTCGATGACCTCGCCACCCTTTATGTGGCGCTGTCGCATGGCGGTGAAGTCGCGGCGCTGAGGACTCGGGCCGACGATCCGCCGGCGCGCGGGACGGCGATCTTCGGGCCGGCGGCGGCATGGTATGTCAACGATATTCTGGGTCGGGCGCCGCCCCCGCCCGGGATGCTGCCGGCGGAGGTTCGCCGCGGCCGACATCTCGCCTTCAAGACCGGGACCTCGTACGGTTTCCGTGACGCCTGGGCAGTTGGCTACGATGCGCGAGTGACGATCGCGGTGTGGGCCGGGCGGCCCGACGGCACCCCGATGCCGGGCCGCAGCGGCCTCGTGACCGCGGCGCCGGTCGTCTTCAAGATCGCCGATCTCATCGGTCCCGCGCCGCCGGAGATCGCGCGCGAGCCGCCGCCCGGTGTCCTCCTGGTCAACCACCGCGACCTCCCCGTGGCGCTGCGCCGGCTCGACCCGGCGCCGGGCGAAACCGGTAAAGGGCGCGACGCCGGCGGCCCCAGGATCCTCTATCCGCCCGATGGCGCGGTCGTCGCCTGGGATGGGGCGAGTTTGCCGCTCGAAGCGGTCGGCGGACGGGGGCCGCTGCGCTGGCTCGTCGATGGCCGGCCGCTGTCGCCCGCGCCGCCACGGCGCACGCTTTATTGGCAGCCGGCCGAACTCGGCTTCGCTCGGCTGACCGTCATCGATGCCAAGGGGCGCAGCGCGCACGCCACCGTGCGGCTCGCGCCGTGAGGGTGTATATTATGAGGGAGTGCTTCCAGGAGCTTTGGCAATGCCGCGCAACGCCGCTGCTTACGACGAGGATTTCTTCGCGTGGACCGAGGAGCAGGCGCGCCTGTTGCGGGCCGGCGACGTTGCCGAGATTGATGCCCTCAACCTGGCTGAGGAGATCGAGAGCGTGGGGAAGAGCGATCGCCGGGAGATCCGCAGTCGCCTCATCGTTTTGCTGACCCACCTCCTGAAATGGCGTTTTCAGCCGAACGAGAAATCATCCGGTTGGCTGGGCACCATTGGCGAGCAGCGAGATCAGATCGAGGCGATCTTGGAAGACTCACCCAGCCTTCGGCCGGTCATCGGCGCGGTTCTGAGCCGCGCCTACAAGCGGGCGCATGCCGTCGCAAGCCAAGAAACCGGTCTGTCCGAATCGACCTTCCCCGCCGATTGTCCATTTACGCCCGAGCAGATCCTGGCCGTGGATTTTCTGCCGGACGACTGAGATCAATAGGGCGGGCGGTGCAGCCCGGCGGGCGAAATCGTGAAGATCTCGTAGCCGGTCGCGGTGACGCCGATCGTGTGCTCGAATTGCGCCGACAGCGAGCGGTCCTTGGTGACCGCAGTCCAGCCGTCGCTCAGCACCTTTACCTCATAGCGCCCGGCGTTGATCATCGGTTCGACGGTGAAGAACATGCCCTCGCGCATCGCCACGCCGTCCTCGGGGCGGCCATAGTGCAGGATCGACGGGGCGTCGTGAAACACCCGCCCGACGCCGTGCCCGCAGAAATCGCGCACCACCGAAAAACGGTGGCTTTCGGCATAGCGCTGGATCGCATCGCCGATCGCGCCGATATGCACCCCCGGCCGGACGACCGCGATGCCGCGCATCATCGCCTCATAGGTGATGTCGACGAGCTTCCTCGCCTTGACCCCGATCTTGTCGCCGAGGAAGAACATCCGACTGGTATCGCCGTGCCAGCCGTCGAGGATGACGGTCACGTCGATATTGAGGATGTCTCCGTCCATCAGCCGGCGCTCGCCGGGGATGCCGTGACAGACGACGTGGTTGATCGAGGTGCACACCGATTTGGGAAAGCCGCGGTAATTGAGCGGCGCCGGGATCGCGTCGTGGTCGACGATAAAGCGGTGGCATAAGAGGTCGAGTTCGCCGGTGGTCACGCCGGGGCGGACATAAGGGGTGATGTAATCGAGCGTCGCCGCGCCGAGCGCTCCCGCGCGCCGCATCCCTTCGAACGCGTCGGCGCCGTGGATCTTGATCTGCCCGCTGCGCGGCATGCCGGTTGCGAGCCCCAGGCCTGCCATCAGGTCCTGCTGCATGTCTCTATGCTCTTTTGTCGTCGAGCGGCGCCGCTGGCGCAGCGGCCTCAGGTGATAATCCGATCGTCGCAAGCGGGCAAGGCTGCCGCGCCGCTTCTGATGGGAAGGTGGGGCGCCGGTCCCTCCAGGACAATCCTCGGGGCCGCCGGTTGTGCCGGTTACCGGCATTGCCTATGAAGGGAGTTGGTGAATGGCGACAAGCGGCTGCGACCCGGAGGATAGGATGAACGACCCGGCGCCCGAGATGGTTAGCGCGTGCGTCTTGATCATCGGCAACGAGATCCTCTCGGGGCGCACCCAGGACGCCAACCTCGCGTTTCTCGCGCAAGGCCTCAACGAGGTTGGCATCCGGCTGCGCGAGGCGCGCGTCATCGCGGACGACGCGCCGATCATCATCGAAGCCGTCAACGAAGCGCGAGGCAAGTTCGATTACGTCTTCACGACCGGCGGGATCGGCCCGACCCATGACGACATCACCTCGGGTTCAATCGCCCGGGCGTTCGGAGTCGAGCTGATCGTCCATCCCGAGGCGAAGCGGATCCTTGAGAGCCATTACCCAGCGGGCGGCCTCAACGAAGCGCGGCTGCGCATGGCGCAGGTGCCCGTGGGCGCAGTCCTTCTGCCCAATCCGATCTCGCGCGCACCGGGCTTCCGCATCGACAATGTCTTTGTGCTGCCCGGCGTGCCGCAAATCATGCAGGCGATCTTCAACGAATTGAAGCATCGCCTGAAGGGCGGCGCGAAAATGCTGAGCCGCAGCGTCAGCTGTACGCTGGGCGAGGGCACGATCGCGCAGGATCTGGCGGCGCTGCAGGAGCGCTACGCCGATTTGGAAATCGGCTCCTACCCCTATTTCCGGCGCAGCGATTTCGGCGTCACCCTCGTCGTGCGCGGCACCGAGCGCGCGCGGATCGCCGCCGCAATCGACGAACTGAAGGCGCTGATCCGCGCCTTAGGCGGCGACCCCCAAGAGGGCCTCGCCGAGGATTAGGCCCGACTCCGCGGACGTGGCGAAATGGTATACGCAGCAGACTTAAAATCTGCTCTCCGAAAGGGGGTGCGGGTTCGAGTCCCGCCGTCCGCACCAAGATCGACGCTCCCGGCGAGAACGGCCGTTATCCGCGTACCAATCCGCCGTCGATCGGAATGACGGCGCCGGTCACGTAATCGGAGAGGTCGGTCGCCAGGAACTCGACAACCTTGGCGCAATCCTCGACCGTGCCGAGCCGGCGCAGCGCGACCAGTTCAGCGCGATCGCGGTTGCTTTGGCTGCTGCCGGGAATGACGGTCGCCATGATCCTTCCCGTAGCGATCACGCCCGGCGCGATGCAGTTCGCGGTGATCCCGAACGGCCCCAAATCCTGGGCCAGATACCGCGTGAAATGCGCAATCGCGGCTTTCGCCGCGCCGTAATGGGCGTATCCGCCATCGGCCGATGGTGCGAGCCCGGCGACCGAGCTCACCGTGATGATCCTGCCCGAGCGCTGCGCCTTCATGACCGGGGCGACCGCGTTGACGCTGTAGACGGTTGCGAACAGGTTCATCCCGATGACGAGCTGC
>DASYZD010000096.1:0-4479 GCA_035946655.1 Allostellaceae bacterium
CGCGCGGAGCCCTTGGATGTGCGGCATCGCCGGGTGGTGGGAGCGGAACGGGCAAACCTCGCCGGATGTGTTGGCTTCTAGGGTCGGGGCGATGACCCAGACCCTCGTTCATCGCGGTCCGGATGCCGGCGATTTGTGGATCGATCGGGAAGCCGGGCTGGCGATCGGACATCGCCGGCTCTCGATCGTCGATTTGTCGCCGGCGGGGGCGCAGCCGATGGTCTCGTCCTGCGGGCGGTTTGTCATCTCCTACAATGGCGAGGTTTACAACGCCGACGAACTGCGGCCGCAACTCATGGCGGCCGGAATTCGGTTCCGCGGCCACAGCGATACCGAAGCCATCGTCGAAGGCGCCGCCTTGTGGGGCGTCGAGCCGACGGTCCAGCGCCTCATCGGCATGTTCGCGATGGCGCTGTGGGACCGGCGTGACCGGGTGCTCTATCTTGTCCGCGATCGGCTTGGCATCAAGCCTCTTTACTGGGCTGATTTCGGCGGGCGCCTGATGTTCGGCTCCGAGTTGAAGGCGCTGCGCGCGGCGCCCGGCTGGTCGCCCGAGCTCAATTGCGATGCGCTCGCGGCGTTCCTACGCTTCGGTTACGTTCCGGGCCCTCACGCGATCTATCGCGGCGTCCGGAAATTGCCTCCGGGCACGATACTCACGATCCGCTCGGAGGGCCCACCCGCGATCGCCGCCTACTGGTCGCTAGACGAGGTCGCGGGCCGCGGTCAGGCCGCGCGGTTTGCCGGAGACGAGGAACAGGCTGCCGACGCGCTCGATGCGTTGATACGCGACGCAGTCGGGCGGCGGATGGTCGCGGACGTGCCGCTTGGCGCCTTTCTTTCCGGCGGGATCGATTCTTCGACGGTCGTTGCGCTGATGCAGGCGCAAAGCGCGCGGCCGGTACGCACCTTTTCAATCGGCTTCGACGAGCCGGGCTACGACGAAGGCCGGAACGCGGCGGCCGTGGCCCGCCATCTGGGAACCGAGCATACCGAGCTCTATGTCTCGCCGCAGCACGCGCTCGAGGTGATCCCGCAACTCGCCGATATGTATGACGAACCCTTCGCCGACTCGTCCCAGGTGCCAACCCACCTGGTCTCGAAAATGACCCGCCACTACGTCACAGTGGCGTTGTCCGGCGACGGCGGTGACGAGCTGTTTGCCGGGTATACCCGCTATTTTCGCGGCGAGGCGATGTGGCGCGGGATCGACGCCACGCCCCAGCCGGTGCGCAGCCTCGCCGCGTGCGGGATACGGGCGCTGTCGCCCGCCGCCTGGTCGACGCTGGGGACGGTCATCCCCGAGCAGCACCGCCCGGAACAGTTCGGTGACAAGATGCACAAGCTGGCAGGCGTCCTCGCCGGTGCGCCGGAGGCGAGCCCGTTTTATCGCCAGATCATCAGCCTTTGGGTCGATCCCTCGAGCGTGGTGAGGGCTGGCCATGAGCCAGCCGGACCGCTCGAAGATTCCGGCTTGCCGGCGCTCGTACCCGATTTTGTCGAACGCATGCAGTATCTCGACACGCTGACCTATTTGCCGGACGACATCCTGACCAAGGTCGACCGTGCGTCGATGGCGGTCTCGCTCGAAGCGCGAGTGCCGCTACTCGATCATCGGCTGGTCGCTTTCAGCTGGTCGTTGCCGCCGGCGATGAAGGCCGGCAACGGCATCGGCAAGCGCCTCTTGCGGCGCGTGCTCCACCGTTACGTGCCGCAAGAGCTGGTCGATCGGCCGAAGATGGGTTTCGTCATGCCGGTCCATTCGTGGCTGCGGCACGAGCTGCGCGACTGGGCCGAGCATCTTCTCGACGAACGCCGCCTGGTGCGGGAGGGCATCTTTGACCCGGCGGCGATCCGCAGCCGCTGGCGCGAGCACCAGGAGGGCAAGCGGAACTGGCAAGCGTCTCTGTGGGCCGTGCTGATGTTTCAAGCGTGGAAAGAACGATGGCTGGCTTGATGTCGTGCGGCTCGCAAGCGGCGATCGGCGCCGACCTTCGCTTCACGTTTGTCGAGATGAGGCGGTGGACGCACGCCCTCGTATTGGCGGCGAGCCTGTTCGGGTTCGCTTCAGCCGCTGTCGCGGCTCCGGCCGGAGCGCCCCCGCCGGTCGCAGCGGATGCCGTTCTTCTCGCCGAGCGCTACGAGAACGGCGAGTCGGTGCGGCAGGACTATCGCGAGGCGCTGGCGCTCTATTGCCAGGCGGCGGGACGCGGGGACCCCAGGGCGTTCTTCCACCTCGGCTGGATGTATTTGAACGGGCGCGGGGTTGCACGCAGCGACGCCATCGCGGTTATGTGGCTGCGCAAGGCCGCGGGGGGCGGCGTGCTTCAGGCCGCAAACCTCCTCACATTGCTCGCCGCGGTGCCGTCCGCCCCGATGCGCGGTTGCCCGGGGGGCGGCGCGATTGGGGTCAGTTTGGCGCACGCGCCGCCGGAGATCCGTGCGCTCGCGGACGAGACGGCTCTGCATGTCGGCCTCAACCCCCAGCTGCTGCTGTCGGTAATGGCGGTGGAGTCGGGGTTCAACCCCCACGCGGTCTCGCCGAAGCTGGCGGCGGGGTTGATGCAGCTGATGCCGCAGACGGCGGCGCGTTTCGGTGTAGAGGATCGCTTCGACGCGCGCGACAACCTCCGCGGCGGCGCCACCTATCTTCGCTCGCTCCTCGACATGTTCGACGGTAATTTGACGCTCGCGCTGGCCGCCTATAATGCAGGCGAAGCAACGGTGCTCGCGCGGGGCTCAGTGCCGCCCTATCCCGAGACGATCAACTATGTCGCCGCGGTCAAGCGGCTTTGCGACTGCGGACGATAAGCAATAGGAGCTTCTCTGATTGAGGTCATCAGGGTCGCGGGTGTTCCATCAGCCGCCGTGGATCAACGTGCCGGCGCCTCCGGTGAACAGCTCGAGCAGGATCGCGTGCGGCACCCGGCCATCGAGAATAACCGCCGCCTCGACGCCCCCCTCGACCGCCGCCAGGCAGGTCTCGACCTTCGGGATCATGCCGCCCGAGATGGTGCCGCCGGTAATGAGGCGTCGCGCCTCGCCGGCGGTCAATTCCGAAATCAGGTGCTTATCGGCGTCGAGCACGCCCGGCACGTCGGTCAGCAACAGAAATCGGCGCGCCTTGGTCGCCGCGGATACCGCACCGGCAACGGTGTCGGAATTGATGTTGTAGGTTTCGCCGTCCGCCCCGAAGCCGATTGGCGCGATGACGGGGATGATGCCCGATTGGCGAAGGGTCATCAGCACGCGATCGTCGACGTGCTCCGGCTCGCCGACAAGGCCAAGATCAACTTCGACGTTGACGCCGTTTTCGATCCGCCTGCGCGTTACCTTGCGGGCGCGAATGAGGCTGCCGTCCTTGCCGCTCAGTCCGACGGCGCAACCGCCGGCTGCATTGATTTCAGCGACAAGCTGCTTGTTGACGCTACCGGCGAGCACCATCTCGACGACTTGCATCGTTTCGCGGTCGGTGACGCGCAGCCCATCGACAAAGCGGCTCTTGACGCCGAGCCGCTCCAGCATGTGACCGATCTGCGGGCCGCCGCCATGGACGACGATCGGGTGAATGCCAACCTGCTGCAACAGCACGATGTCGGGCGCGAACGGGTCATCGGCCCCGTCATCCGCCATCGCGTGTCCGCCGTACTTGACGAGCACCGTCTCTCCGGAATATCGCCGCAAATACGGTAGCGCCTCGGCGACGATCGCGGCTCTGACCGCCGGATCTGTGGGGGTGACAGTAGGCGCGCCAGACGGGCCGATGGACGTCATCTCGACGGCAGTATATCCAGCCCACTGAGTGGATGCCAGCGCGGCGGTTGAGTGATTCTGACTGCGATCGCAGCGCCGGCGGGCAGGCCGCTGCCGTCTACTCCCGAACCATTGCTGCAGCGGCGTCTGAAGTTTGCAGTATGATCGCACTGTGGATATGCGGCGCGGCCGAGATCCGATCGGCAGTGAACATTGAGGAGAAGATGGATTACGCGAGCTGCCGCAGCCTGCCGGCGATGTTCTTCGAGGTGGCACGAGAACGCGCCGCGCGGCCGTTTTTGTGGGCCAAACATCACCGTGAATACCACTCGCTCTCGTGGTCGCAAGCCGCCGATTCAGTAATGCATCTCGCCCGCGGCCTCGCCGCGCTCGGCGTCGAGCAGGGGGACCGGGTTGCTCTCGTGTCCGAGAACCGGCCGGACTGGGTCAGTGCCGATTTGGCGATCATGAGCGCCGGCGCGGTCAGCGTTCCGACCTACACGACCAACACGATCGAGGATCATCGCCATATCCTCGGCAACAGCGGCGCGCGGGCCGCGATCGTCTCGACCGCGGCGCTCGCCCAGCGGCTCATCCCTGCCGCCGAGCAGGTGTCCGGCGTCAACGCGATCATCGCGATGGAACCGATCGGCGAGAAATCGGGAACGATCCCGGCGCACGCGTGGGATGACGTGCTGGAGCTCGGGGGCGAGCGCCGCCTCGATG
>DASYZD010000097.1:0-8298 GCA_035946655.1 Allostellaceae bacterium
GACGGCCCTCGACCACTCGGTGGCGGAATGGGAGATGCGGAGCTTTTCAGCCGTCAGCGGCAAGGTTCCGCTCGACCGCACATAATCGGCGGCGGCGTCCCAACAGGCCGGGTTCAGACCCGCGCCGCCACAGACCGTCCAATGCGGTTGGAACGGCACGGTCCCGTGCTGCGCCGCCAGGGAAACGATCAGGTCGTGCAACGTCGCACGCTCGTTCCCGACCACCTGCAGCCATATCGAGGCGAGCATCGCCGACGCCCTGTTCCTGCGTTCGGCCAGGATACTTGGCGGCTTGCGGGATTGCGACCGGCAAGCGCTGGTTGGTATCGTGTCATGCCAAAACGGTACGGGATAGGCGATGGCAATGGCGGGCCGCAACATCGTGGTGTTCGACCTCGGCGGCGTGCTGATCGATTGGGACCCGCGGCATCTCTACCGCAAGCTGTTCGCCGGCGACGAGGCGGCGATGGAGCATTTTCTGGCGACGGTGTGCACGCGCGAGTGGCACCGCCACCACGATGCCGGCCGCAGCTTTGCCGAGGGCGCGCGGGTCCTGAAGGATCGGCATCCCGACAAGGCGGAGCTGATCGATGCCTTTGGTGCGCGGCAGGATGAGATGATGAGGGGGCCGATCGCCGGCTCGGTCGAGATCCTGGCCGAGCTGCGCGATCGCGGTACGCCGCTTTACGCGCTCAGCAACTGGCCAGCCGAGGGCTTCGCGCAGGCGCGCGAGCGCTTCGAATTCCTGCGGTGGTTTCGCGGCATCGTGATCTCGGGCGAGATCGGCGCGATCAAACCGCAGCCGCGTATCTACGAGGTTCTACTCGAGCGCTTTGCCATCGATCCGCAGAACAGCGTCTACATCGACGATGTCGAAGTTAACGCGGCCGCCGCGCGCCCCTTCGGCATGCACGCGATCCATTTCACCGATCCGGCCGCGTTGCGGGCCGAACTTGCCGCTCTCGGTCTCCTTTAACCCCGGCGCCCTGACATCCCACCGACGAGCTGATGGAGATGAGAGGCAAACGATGAGCAATCCCGCCTTCAAATTCGATCACGTCCATATCATCAGCGAAGATCCGCACGCCTCGGCCAATTGGTACGTCGAAATGTTCGGCGCGACGATCGCCGCCGACACGCTGGCGCGCGGCGCCCCGCAAATCTTTGTCGAGCTCGGCGGCATGACGATTCTGATCCGCGGCAAACGCCCGGGCGAAGCCCCGCTCGCCCCGAGGCCGATCCGGCCGTTTACGGATTTCTCCAGCCATGACGGCTGGGGGACCGATCATTTCGGCTTCCTCTACCACGGCGATCTCGCAGCCTTTTGCGACGAATTGCGCGCCAAGGGCGTCGATTTCCCGGTCGAACTGAAGCGGGGGGTCGGCGGCAGCCTGTTGTGCTACGTCGCCGCGCCCGACGGCGTCAGCATCGAACTGATGCAGCGCTAAGAGCGCCGGGTCATTGCGCGGACCGCCGCGCATCGCCGGCAATCGCGAGCAAGGCCGGGCCATAGCGGTCGAGCTTGCTGCGGCCGATCCCGGGGATGTCGGCGAGCGCCGCGAGCGAAGCTGGCCGGCGTCGGGCCACTTCCATCAGGGTGGTATCGTGGAAGATCACGTAGGGCGGCAGCTCCTGGCGGCGGGCTTCCTCGAGACGCCAGGCCCGCAGCGCCGCCCATAGGGTTTGCCCCGCCGGATCGAGCGTCGCGTCAACCCTACCCTCGGTCGGTCTCTGCTTGCGGCGGGTGGTGCGCTCGCGCGGCACGTCGGCGCGGAAGCGCACCTCGCGGGTGCCGCGCAGCACTTCGCCCGCGCTCGGCGCCAGCATGAGGCCGCCATGCCCGTCCGGATCGGGCAACAGCAGCCCCTGCGCCAGCAGCTGGCGGATCACCGACAGCCAGCCGCTTTTGTCCAATTCCGTCCCGACGCCAAAGGTCTTCAGCCGGTCGTGGCCGAAATGCCCAACCCGCTCGGTCGCATTGCCGACCAAGACATCGACCAGGTGATGGGCGCCAAACCGCTGGCCGGTGCGATAGACCGCGGAGAGCGCCTTCTGCGCCGCCACCGTGCCCTCCCAGCTCGCCACCGGCTCCTTACAGTTGTCGCAATTGCCGCAAGGCGGATGGTCGCGCTCGCCGAAATAGCCGAGGAGAACCTGGCGGCGGCACGCCACGGTCTCGCAAAAGCCGATCAGCGCCTCGGATTTCTGGCGCTCGATGCGGCGTTGCGCCTCGCTCATGTCACCGGCTTCGACGAGGCGCCGCAGGTTCATCACGTCGGCGATGCCATAACTCATCCACGCGTCGGACGGCAGCCCGTCGCGTCCGGCGCGGCCGGTCTCCTGGTAATAGGCTTCGAGGTTTTTCGGTGCGTCGAGATGCGCGACAAAGCGGACGTTAGGCTTGTCGATGCCCATCCCGAAGGCGACGGTGGCGACGATGATGATCGCTTCCTCGCGCAGGAAGCGGTTCTGGTGGTGCGCCCGCGTCTCGGGCGGCAGACCGGCATGGTAAGCTAACGCCTCGCGCCCGCGTCCGCTCAGCCAGAGCGCAGTATCCTCGACCGCCCTGCGGGTCAGGCAATAGACGATCCCGGAATCGCCCGGGTGCTCCTCATCGAGAAAGCGCAGCAGATCCTCGCGTGCGTTGCGCTTCGGCACGACCCGGTAGAACAGGTTGGGACGGTCATAGCCGGCGGCGAACAGGCGCGCGTCGCCGAGATGCAGTTGCTCGGCGATGTCGCGGCGGGTCGGACCGTCTGCGGTCGCCGTCAGAGCGATCAGCGGCGTTTTGGGAAAGCTCTCCTTGAGGATGCCGAGCGCCTGGTAATCGCGGCGGAAATCGTGGCCCCATTGCGAGATGCAATGTGCTTCGTCGATCGCGAACAACGCGATCCGGCACGCCCGCAACACCGCCAGGCAGTGCGGCATCGTCAGCCGTTCGGGCGACACGTAGAGGAGATCGAGGGCGCCCGCGCGGGCCGCGCGCTCGATCTCACCCGCCTCGCCCGCCGGCAGCCCCGAATTGAGCGCGGCGGCGCGCACCCCAGCCTGGCGCAACGCGTCGACCTGGTCCTTCATCAGCGCGATCAGCGGCGAGACGACGACGCCAAGCCCCGGACGCAGCAGCGCGGGCAGCTGGTAGCACAAGGATTTGCCGCTGCCGGTCGGCATCAGCACGATCGCATCGCCACCGCCAGCAACGTGCTCGACGATCTCCTCTTGCTGGCCGCGGAAACTGGCAAAGCCGAAGACACGGCGCAATACGGCGAGCGGGGTTTCTGGAAGCTCTAGGGTCACGCGATCGCTTGTGCGTTGAGTCTCACGTGGTCGATAATCCGCTGTCGCAGGCAGGAGGTCGTCTCCCATGACCAAGCTCCACGGTCCCCTTCACGGCGTCAAGGTTGTCGCCTGCTCGACCGCGCAGGCCGGCACCGTGCCCTACATGCTGATGGCCGATCTGGGGGCCGAGGTCATCAAGATCGAGGTGCCGGGCGTCGGCGACAATTCGCGCGGTTCCACCGTACTGCCGGGGTTTCCCAGCACCTATTTCGAGACCAACAATCGCGGCGTCAAAAGCGTCACGCTCAATCTCAAAACCGGGGAAGGCCGCGAGATCCTCAAGAAACTGGTCCAGCGTGCCGACATATTCGGCCAGAATTTCCGGCCCGGCGCGGCCGAGAAGAACGGCTTTGGCTACGATGACCTGCGACAGGTGAACCCGAGGCTGGTTTACGTCTCGGTCTCGGGCTACGGCCCCAAGGGTCCGCATGCCGATCTGCCGGGCACCGATTCGATGGCCCAGGCATTGGGCGGCATCGCCGAGGCGTACTCGACCCCGGGCCAGCCGTTGCGCACCGGCATTGTTTCAGTCGCCGACGAGACCTGCGCGATCCTCGCCTTTGGCGGGGCGCTCGCCGCCCTCACCTACGCGCGCGCCACCGGCATCGGGCAGAAGGTCGATTGCTCGCTGCTCGGCGGCCAGATTCGCCTGATGGGCTGGACCCTGACCACGGCGATGTGGCGGGGCCGCGATCCGGTCACCGGGCAGGCCCGCGTCACCGGTACGCCGGAGCGCCCCGGCCTCAGCGCCAGTTTCAACGACCGGGACGGCAAGCCCCTGGTGTTCCAGCTGAACGGCGGCCGCAAGTGGCGAGACGCGATGACTGCGCTCGGCTTCTACGAGGCGCTCGAGACCGCCGGCTTTGGCGATCTCGGCGTCATCATTACTTCGGACGACAAGCGCGCCACCTTGCTGCGCATGCTCGATGAATTGTTCGCGACCGGACCGCGCGAGGATTGGGTGGCGCGGCTGCGCGCCGCCGACATCGTCGCCGCACCGATCAACACGCTCCTCGAAGCCTCCGAGGATCCCGACGTCGTGGCCAACGGCTACGTCACCGAAATCGATTACCCGAAGCACGCCAAGCGGCTGAAGGTCCATGGTTCGCCGTGGCATTTCTCGGAAACGCCGGCGCATATCGGGGTCGCCCCGGAACTCGGCGGCGACAATGCCGAGGTGCTCGGCGAACTTGGTTACGACCCGTCGCAGATCCGAGATTTGCGGGAACGAAAAATCATCTGAGGTGCGATCATGCCGTACGGAGGAAATGACTGGCTGGCTCTGACCCAGGAACCGGCGGTGGAGCCGGAGATCGCGATCTGCGATCCCCACCATCACTTCTGGGACTTTCGTTTGGAGCGCATCCCCTACCAGCGCTACCTGCTTCACGAACTGGCCGCCGACGTCAATTGCGGCCACAACGTGCGCTCCACCGTGTTCATCGAAGCTCGATCGATGTACCGGCCCGATGGGCCTCTTGAGACGCGCCCGGTCGGCGAAGTCGAGTTTGTCCAGGGCCTGGCCGCCGCCAGCGCCACCGGGCTCTATGGCCCGTGCCGGGCAGCGTCCGCGATCATCGGCCACGCCGATCTGAAGCTCGGAGACCGGGTCAAGCCGGTGCTCGAGGCGCTGCAAGCCGCCAGCCCCAACCGGTTTCGCGGGGTCCGGCATACGGTGACCTGGGACCGCCACCCCGAAGTCGGCAACCGCGAAACAGAGGGGGTGCTGGCGAGCGAGGGATATCGCGCCGGAGCGCGCGTCCTCGCGCGGATGGGCTTGTCGCTCGACACCGGGGTATGCTTCCCGCAGCTGCCCGAGCTGGCCGATTTTGCCAAAGCAGTGCCCGAGGTGACGATCATCCTCAACCATCTGGGCGGGCTGAACCGGGTCGGCCCCTTCGCCAACCGGGACGCCGAGGTGCTACCCGCCTGGAAGAGTGGGCTCGCCGCCGTCGCCCAATGCCCCAACGTCAACTTGAAGCTCGGCGGCATCGGCATGCCGCGTCTCGGGTTTGACTGGCACGCTCGCGAAAAGCCGATCGGCTCGGAAGAGTTGGCCGCGGCGATGGCGCCGTACATGAGCTATTGCATCGATGAGTTCGGTCCGGGCCGCTGTATGTTCGAGAGCAACTTCCCGGTCGACAAGGTGTCGTTCTCCCACCCGGTCCTGTTCAACGCTTTCAAGCGATTTTCCAAAGGGTACTCGGCCGCCGAGCGCGCCGCCCTGTTCCACGGCACCGCGGTGCGGGCCTACCGGATCACCGATTCCTGACCGGGTTTCGGTAGGCGCGCGCCTATTCCGCGGCGATGCGCTCCCAGGTCAGCTCGCGGAATTCCTCGCCCGCCTCGGTCTGCCGCGGCGGCGGGCGCAGGATCATGCGCTCGCCCGCGAAGCTGACCTCGCGCACCTGGTCCGAAGCGAAGCGGCTCGGGTCGGAGGAGGCATCCACCCGGGTGACCAGCCGCGCGCCGTCAAACGTATAGTTGCCGCAATACGAGCTGTAGGCGCGCGGCGTGCCGGGCGGGAGTTCCGGCCTTCCGTCGCAGGTCACGGCCATCATCCGTCCCTCGGCATTGAAGGTGACCCGGCCCATGCCTTGGCCGCCATAAGGGGCCGGGAGCGCCTTGCCGTCGCGGTCGCGCGCGGCGGCGGCGACCAGCTTCCAGGTACCGACGATCGATTGCATGATTCAGCTCCTCCGCAGAATTGCAGGACCTATCGCGTACCTTACCATCGTGATTGCGTCGCTGCGCCCGCAATGACAGCATCACCCGATCGAGATACGAGCGGGCGGGAGAGGCAAAATGGAATTCGGCGCTTCGATCTTTTTCACCGACTATTCGATCACCCCGGCCGAGCTTGGCGTCGCGCTCGAGGAACGCGGCTTTGATTCGGTATGGGCCGCCGAGCATTCGCATATCCCGGTGCCGCGCAAGACGCCCCCGCCGGGCGGCGGCGAACTGGCCAAGCGCTACTACGACGTGATGGATCCGTTCGTCACGCTGACCGCGGCGGCCTGCGCCACCAAGAAACTGAAGGTCGCGACCGGCATCGCGCTCGTCATCCAGCGCGACACCATCCAGACCGCGAAATCCGTCGCCTCGATCGATCAGGTGTCGAACGGGCGGTTCATCTTCGGCATCGGCGGCGGCTGGAATGTCGAGGAGGTCGAGAACCACGCCACCGTCTTTGCTACCCGCATGCAAAAGATGCGCGAGCAAATCGAGGCGATGAAGGCGATCTGGACCGAACCCAAGCCGGAATACCACGGCGAGATCGTCAATTTCGATACACTGATGACCTGGCCGAAGCCGGTGCAGAAGCCGCACCCGCCGGTCATCCTCGGCGGCGCCTTTCCGTGGGCGGCGCGGCGCGCGGTGCGCTACGGCGACGGCTGGTATCCGAACGCCTCGAGCGGCAACCCCGAGGAATACGTCCCCGCCTTCCGCAAGATGGCGAGCGAAGCTGGGCGCGACCCCAAATCCTTATCGCTGCGCCTCGGCGGCGCCCCGGACGATGCCGACAAGCTGAAGCGCTTCCGCGACATTGGGGTCGACGCCGTCAACGTCACGCTGATGTCGGAGACACGGGACCAGCTGTTGCCGCTGCTCGACCATTGGGCCGGCCACATCCGGCAATTGCGCGGTTGAGCGACGGCGCCCGCCGATGCTGACCCTCTATTTCTCGCCCGGTTCGAGCGCGATGGCGACCCACATCGCGCTTTATGAAATCGGCGAGCCGTTCGAGGCGAAGCTGACGCCGCTTCACGAGTATGCGCACCGCGCCCCCGGGTATCTCGCGATCAATCCCGAAGGCAAGGTGCCGACCCTGATGATCGACGGGCGCCCGCTGACCGAGGTCGCGGCGACATTGTGGTATCTGGCGCGGCGCTATCCCGAAGCCCGGCTGCTGCCGCAGCAGGGCGACATCGAGGCCGAGGCCCGGGTCATCTCGTGGATGTCGTTTATTGCGTCGACGATCCACCCGGCGCGGCGCATGGGCGAGGCGCGCTGGCGCGAGGTCTTTGCGCTCGCCGAGCAACGCCTGGGGGCGAACGACTGGACGGTCGAGCGTTATTCGATCGCCGATATCCACCTCTTTCGCCTCTATTGGCGTTTTGTTGACTCGTTGCGTCCCGATCCCCTCACCTACCCCGCTTTGTCGGCCCATTACGACCGGATGATGGCGCGTCCGGCGGTAGAGCGCACCTTGGAGGTCGAGGCCGCCGCCGGCTACAATTGGACCCAAGGGCCGGGCGCACCACGACCGTAAATTCCAGCCAGCAGGAGACTCCGATGGCCGATGCGGAAATCACAGCACTGCGGGCGAAATTGGCGAGCCGGCCGCGCTCCGACGATTACCGGCAGCGCCGGCGCGATTTCGATGCGCGCAGCCTCGAGTACCGCGTGGCGAGCGACGTCACGGTCGAGCCGGTGACGGCAAACGGGGTGCGCGCCGAATGGACCTCGACGCCCGGGGACGCAAGCGACGCCGCGCTCCTTTACCTGCACGGCGGCGGCTATGTGATCGGGTCGCTCGACAGCCACCGGCACCTTGTCGCCGAAGCCGGCCGCGCCGCCGGCTGCTGGGCGTTGGCGCTCGATTACCGGCTCGCCCCCGAGCACCCGTTCCCCGCCGCGGTCGAGGATGCGGTGGCCGGGTATCGCTATCTCTTGGCCCGCGATATCAAGCCCGGCCGCATCGCCATCGCCGGCGACAGCGCCGGCGGCGGCCTCGTGGTGGCGGCGATGGTGGCGATCCGCGAGGCGGGCCTGCCGCAACCGGGTTGCGGCTGGTGCATCTCGCCCTGGGTCGACATGGAAATGACCGGCGAGACGATGAGCACGAAGTCGGCCGCCGATCCGGTCGTGCAGCGGGCCGGGATTGAGGAAATGGCGCGGCTCTATCTGAACGGGGCCGATCCGCGCTCGCCGCTGGCGGCGCCGCTCTATGCCGAC
>DASYZD010000098.1:0-5900 GCA_035946655.1 Allostellaceae bacterium
CCGTGCACGGTGCCGGCGAGCGGCCAGAAGATGCGCTGGGTGCGCAGATATTCGCGCTCTTCCGGGGTGATGTTCTTGCGCGGCGCCAAATTGTGGCCGCCGCAGAAATGGCGGTCGCCGGCGCCTGTCAGGATCGCGCAACGGACCGTGCGATCTTCCCAAAGGTCGATCCAGGCGGCCGAGATCTCGTCCGAGGTTGCCTTGTCGAGGATATTGGCCTTGGCCGGGTTATTGAGGGTGATGTAAGCGACGCCGTCGCGTTTCTCGTAGTCGATCGCCACATCGCTCTCCTTCGCTCGCACGGTCCCGGTCAGAGGACAAGCTTATAGCCCTCGTGCGTCGCCTGGAAACCGCGAGCCAGATAAAATCGGTGCGCCTCGGCGCGGCGCTTGTCCGAGGTCAGTTGGACGAGGCCGCAGCCGCGCTTGCGGCACTCAGCAACCGCCCATTCCAGCATTGCCCGGCCGATGCCGCTGCCGCGTTCGCCGGCGGCGACGCGCACGCCCTCGATCTGGCCGCGCCACATGCCGCGGCGGGTAAGGCCGGGGATGAAGGTGAGCTGCAGGACGCCAATCGCCCGGCCTCCTCTTTCGGCGACGGCGAGCAGTTGGTTGGGGTCGCGATCGATCGCGGCGAACGCATCGCGGTATGCACCCTCCGCCGGCGTCCCGGGGCTCTCTCGGCTCCTGCCGATCGGGTCATCGGCGAGCAGCGCCACGATCGCTTGCAGGTCGCCCGACGCAGCCCGGCGAAAGACGAGCGCGTCGGGCGTCATCCGGCTCTGCTCCGGCGCCGAGCGGGGCCGTTCATTCCGAAAACCAGTTCTTGTAGCCCTTGCGAACCGCTTTGCCGAGGCGGTGGACGTTGTCCGTCCAATCGCCTTTGGCCGCCGTGGGTGCGGTAGATTTGCGGATTTCCTTTGCCCACCGGCCCAGCCGAAAGGCTTTGTCCGACCAGTCGGCGCGGCGCGAATCCGCTGCCCCCAGCTTCTCTTCCAGGCGCTTCTTGAGAGCCTGCGCATTGGCTTTTTCCGGTGCGGTGGCGCCGCCATCCTCGATCACCGAGGCGAGCGCCCGCAACTTCCGGCGCAGCGCCCCGACCGAGCCGCTGGTGGGATTCGCCTGCATGCCGCGAGCTTAGCACGCGCGACCGCCACGCGTGCCACAAACCCGAGCGAGAGCCGGTCAAGCGCATTGCGGTCCGCCGCGCCTTCGGCGACAACGGCGCGAGCAATCTGGCTGGGGTCAGGTGATGTCGGTATTGGCAGGGCTTGAAGTCGCCCAACTCGGCGGCGGGTTGGCTGCGGCGGTTTGCGGGCGGTTGTTTGCCGATATCGGCGCCCGAATCCACTGCATCGACCCCGACGCATCGACCCCGCTCGCCGCCCACCTCAACGACGGCAAGATCGTCGTTGCCGGTGATGCTCCCGCGCGTGCGGCGATAGCGAAGGCTGATCTGATCGTCTGCGAAGGGCGTCCTTCAGATCTTCGCGCCCGGCGCCATGACCCGGCCACGCTGCGCGGGATCAATCGGGCTGCCGCGATTGTCGCGATCTCACCCTTCGGGCAGACGGGCCCCAGGGCAGACGATCCGGCGAGCGACCTCACCCTCTTCTTCGCCAGCGGGATCGCTCGGATGCTGACGGGGCAAGTCGACGATCTCGCTGAGCCCCCGCTCCGTCCGGTCGGCGAGCAATCCGCCTTTATCGGCGGGATCGCCGCCGCCTGCGCCGGCATGCACGCGGTGCTGGCCGCCGAGCCGGGCGCCATGGTCGACGTATCGATCCAGGAAGCGCTCGTCACCGTGGCGATCACCGAGCTGGCGCGCGCCGGGCTTTCCGGCAGCAGCTGGTCGCGCAAGCGGCTCAACGATGGCAACGGCGCCACCGTCTGCATCCTCCCGGCGGGGGACGGCTACGCCGCGATCTCGCCGCGCGACGATCACCAATGGGCCGGGTGGCTCGCCGTGATGGGCTCGCCCCATTGGGGAACCGATCCGCGCTTCGCCACCAAGTCGGACCGGGTCGCCAATTGGGATGCGCTCTACGCGCTGATGTCGGCGTGGAGCCGCGCTTACGACAAGCAGACGATCGCCGACATGGCGCAGGCCGCGCATGTACCGAGTTTCCCGTTGCGCGAGCCGGCCGAGCAGCTCCAGTCGGCGCAACTCGCGCATCGCAATTTCTATCGCCCGCTAAAGATCGATGGACAGAGGGTCGAGGTGCCCGGACCGCCTTTCGGTCTGCGCGTCGTCGAACCAGCAGGGACCGCGGCGCCGCGCGAATCGCGCAGCGGCGGCGGGCCGATGCCGCTCGCCGGGGTTCGCGTCCTCGATTTCAGCTGGGTCATCGCCGGGCCGACGGCGACGCGCTATCTGGCGGCGATGGGCGCGGAGGTGATCAAGGTCGAGGCGCCGGGGCGCGGCGACCCGGGGCGCGCCTCCGAACTCCACACCGTGCTCGGCCAGGCGAAGCGCAGCATCGTCCTCGACCTCAAAAAGCCCGACGCCATCGCGCTTGCGCGCGCGCTCGCCGCCAAATCCGATGTGCTTGTCGAGAATTTCGCGACCGGGGTCATGGACCGCCTCGGCCTCGGCGCCGACGAATTGCGGGCGGTCAACCCGGATCTCGTCTATGTCTCCGCCTCGGGCCTCGGGCGCAACGGACCGGAGGCGCGGGCCGTCGCCTACGGCACGCTGCTGCAATGCTACGCCGGGTTCGCCGGGCTTAACCGCCACCCGGACGTGCCCCCACGGGTCGGCCTCGCATGGCTCGATCCGATGTGCGGCTTGATGCTGGCCTTCGTCACCGCCGCCGCGCTCTGGCATCGCCGGCGCAGCGGGGGCGCGGCGCGGATCGACTTTTCGATGCTTGAAGCCATGCTGTGGACGATGGCCGAGCCGCTCCTCGCCGCGCAGCTCGGCGCCGCGCCGCACCCGGTCGGCAACCGCTCCGAGCGCGATGCGCCACACGGCGCCTATCGCTGCGCAGGCGAAGACGAGTGGATCAGTCTCGCGGTCGCCGACGACGAGGAATGGCGCCGCCTCTGCGCCATCGTCCCGGCTTTGGCGGCGCTGACACCACTTGGGTTTGCCGAGCGCGCGGCGCGGCGGGAGGCGATCGACGAGGCGCTCGCCGCCTGGGCGCGCCCGCGGGACGCCGCCGCAGTCTCCGAGGAACTTCTCCGCGCCAGCATCCCGGCCGCCGCCCTGGTGACCTCCCGCGATCTCGTCCGCTGTCCGCATCTGCGCGAGCGCGGCTTTTGGGACGCCCACGGCCCCGGCGTTCTGCCCGGCCTCCCGTGGCGCGCCAGTTTCGGCCGGATCTCGCAACGCGCCCCGGGTCTCGGCGCCGATAGCGATCAGGTCCTGCGTGAGGTTCTCGATATGACACCGGAGGATATCGCCGCGTTCCGCCGATCAGGCGCGCTCCGCTGAGCGTTGCTCGACCGAGTCGACACACTCGACACGCATCACCCCCGCCGCCACCATGGCCGTGCCCGTCGTTGTCAGCGAGATCCGGCGCGGGCGCGGGCCTCGTCGAGATCGGGTACGTTGCTCGCCGATACCGCGCCGAGCCGCGATCCCGTCGTCACCGCGAGTGCCGCGCGCGCCGCGTCGTTTTCGTTGATCTTCGCCATGATCGCTTCCTTGGCGCGGTCGAAGACGCCGCGGTTGGTGCTGACGAATTCCTGCGATTGGCGCAGCCCGGCGAGATAGCCGTTGATCTCCGGCACGACGTAGCGCGCGACCATGTCCCAGCTGCGCATCGTGTTTTCCGGGTTGGCCCAGTCGTGGACAAAGCCGACGATGGTGCCAAACCCGCCGCTGACCTCGAGGACCGACTTGATCCGCGCCACAAGGTCGTCGGGCGTCCCGATCGTCGCCGCGGCGCCGGCACCGAACGCGGTCTTCTCGACCGCCTCGTCGGGGTCGTCGAAGGGCTTGGCGCCCGGCCGCTGAAGCGTGCCGACGATATATTCGTTGTGGTGGCGCAAGAGGCCGTGGCGAGCTTCCGCCTGGGCCTTTTCGCGGGTCTCGGCGATGTGCCAGGAAAGGAGGACGCGCCATTCCTTGCGATTGACGGTTGTGCCGTGCTTTTTAGCGGCGGCTTCGGCGAAGCCCCATTGCGTCGGCAATGAATTCAAGCCTTCCTCGGACAAGGACCCGATCGAGATGACGCCGATCCCGTGCTTGCCGGCCAGCGTCATCCCCGACGGGCTGATCTGCGAGGCGGTGGCGAACGGCATCTCCTCCTGCAACGGCAGAAGCTGCAATTGCGCGTCCTGCAGCGTGAACCAGTCGCTTTTCGCCGTCACCCGCTCGCCCTTCATCAGCCGGCGGATAACGCCGATCGCCTCGTCCTGGCGGTCGCGCTGCACCATCGGGTCGAGGCCGAGCGTGTGGGCGTCAGAAGCAAGCGCGCCCGGGCCCGACCCGAAAATCGCCCGCCCGCCGGTCATCCAATCGAGCTGCACCATGCGCTGCGCGACATTGAATGGGTGGTGATAGGGCAAGGAGACGACGCCGGTGGCGAGCTTGATCCGCTTCGAGCGCTCGCCCGCCGCGGCGAGGAACATCTCGGGCGAGCCGATCATCTCCCAGCCGCTCGAATGATGTTCGCCGCACCAGAATTCGTCGTACCCCAAACGATCGAGGTGTTCGACAAGGTCGAGATCGCGGCGGAACTGTAATAGCGGGTGCTCGCCTACGGGATGATGGGGAGCGAGAAAGGCGCCGAAGTTCAATCGCGGCATGATTTGTACTCCTTGGTTCGGTAAACCGGTCAGTGGTGCAGCACCACCCGCCCGCGTACCTTGCCGCCGCTCTTCAAGTCGCTGAGCGCGGCGCTTGCTTCGCTCGCCGGCCGGGTTTCGATCGGGATCGGCGGAACTTTGCCGGCCTGGACAAGCGCGAGCAGTTCGCGCAGATCCTCGAGCGTGCCGACATAGGAGCCTTCGATCGTCATCATCTTGAATGGGAACAGCACGGTCGATATCGGGTTGGCGCCGCCGTAGAGCCCGACCATAACGAGTTTGCCGCCCTTCCTGAGGACGTTGACGCCGAACTCCATCGTCTTCGGCGAACCGACAAAGTCAATCGCCGCGGCGGCGCCGCCGTCGGTCGCCGTCATCACCTGTTTGACCGCGTCGGGCGCCGCGTTGTCGATCGTCGCGACGGCGCCCATCTGGCGGGCATGCGCGCGCTTCTGCGCGTCGATGTCGGCGACGATGACCTTGCCCTCGACCGCCGCCGGCGCGATGTGGACGGCGCTGCCGCCGACCCCGCCGGCGCCGATGATTACCAGATGATCGTCCTTGCCCAGACGCTCGCGGGTCTTTTTTAAGGCCGAGAAGGCGGTGATGCCCGAGCAGGTGTAGGTCGCCGCCAACCCCTGCGGGATGCCGTCATGCGGCAAGAGGTAGCGCCCGTGCGGGACGAGGACATGGCTGCCATAGCCGCCGGCCCGCCGCGTGCCGAGCGTGCGCGGGTTGAGGCACAGGAGCTCCTCGCCCCGCGCGCACACCGCGCATTCGCCGCAGCCGATCCACGGGTAAGCAACGACCTTGTCGCCGACCCGGGCGCCGGAGGCGTGCGGCCCGAGCGCGACAACCTCGCCGGCGATCTCGTGGCCCATCGTGAACGGCAGGTGGACGCCGCGCGAGGCGAGCGAAATCTGCTTGCCGTCGCCGAGATCGAAATGCCCGTCCCAGATATGGACGTCGCTGTGGCAGACCCCGGCCGCCTCGACGCGCAGCAACACTTCCTCGCCCTGCGGCTCGGGATCGGGGTAGTCACGCGCCTCGAGCGGCTGGCCCCATTCGATGATCTGCATCGCACGCATGATGTAGGTTCCCCCATCTCCGGAAACGCCGACCGTGCCCGCCCCTCACCCTCCCACA
>DASYZD010000099.1:0-19329 GCA_035946655.1 Allostellaceae bacterium
CCAAGCCGGATCGGGTTCGACAAAATCGTCGCGCTGATGCGCCCCACGGCTCTCTTCGCGCGTGCGGGCGGCGCACGCCACCGCTTCGGCGGCAACGAGGCTGGCGCGCAGCTCGAACCAGTCGGCCACGGTCGGGTTGAACGCAGGGCCGGGCGCGATCGCCGCTTCGTTCAAACAGGCCCGCATCTCGGCGAGCCGCGCGAGGGCCCGCGCGAGACCCCTTTCGGTGCGGAACGGACCGACCTCGCGCCACATCAGCTCGCGCAATTCGTCGAGCAATGTCGCCGGGCTGACATCGCCGCGACGGCCCGAGCCGAGGCTGTCGATGCGCTCGACCGCCGCCGCCACCCTTGCGCCGCGCTCCCAGCGGAGCGTGCGGGACGCGGCATAGGCGGCAGCGCTGCGCCCGGCGCGCTCGCCGAACACCAGCGCCTCGGGAATCGCGTTACCCGACAGCCGGTTGGCGCCATTGGCGCCGCCCGCCGCCTCGCCGGCCGCGAAAAGGCCGGGCACCTTGGTCGCCATCCGCTCATCGACGGCGATCCCGCCCATGTGGTAATGCGCGATCGGCGCGACCTCGACCGGCATGCATCCCAGATCGATGGCGTTCGCGGCCAGCCGCTGGATGACCGGCCCGAACGCCGCCTCGAGCGCGCTCCTTGGCACATGGGTGAACGAGAGATAGACCCCGCCATGCGGCGAGCCGCGCCCGGCGGCGACCTCCTTGGTAATCGCATAGGTCGCCAGGTCGCGCGGCGTCGTATAGTGGCTGGTCTCGTCACTGCCGTAACCGGCGAGGAACTCGCGTCCGTTGCCGTCGAGCAGCCGTCCGCCAAGCTTGTAGCGGAACGGGTCCCACATGATCGGGTCCATGCCAACGAGGCGCGGCGCGAGATGTCCGATCGGGAAGAACTGCACGAATTCCATGTCAACCAGATCAGCGCCAGCGGCCAGCGCCAGCGCATACCCGTCGCCGCCCATATTGGCCGAGGCGCTGTTGCGCCGGAAAATTCGCGTCAGCCCGCCCGCGGCGATGATCACCGCCCGGGCGGCGATCGTCACCGCCTCGCCGGAAGCGCTGTCGAGCGCGACCGCGCCGATTGCCTCGCCATCGGCGGTGACGATATCGGTGACATTCAGATTGCTGACCCGGCGGATCGCGGCGACTGGGGCGACCTGGCGGCGCAGCGTCGCGGCCACCGCCGGGCCGGTGTTGAGAAAATCGACATAGCAGCAGCGCGGCCGCGAATGGCCGGGTGCAGTCACCTGGGCGATGCGGCCGTCGGCGCGCCGCGCCCAGCCGATCCGCCATTCCGCCATCTCGCGAACCCGAGCCGGCGCCTCGCGGCAGAGGAGCGCGGCGAGGTTTTCCTCGCACAGGCCGCGGCCCGAGGCCAGGGTGTCTTCAAGATGCAGGGTCCACTCGTCGGGGCCTTCCTCTCCCAGCGCCGCGGCCACCGTCATCTGCGCCATCACCGTGGCGCCGCCGCGGCCGACGAGGCTCTTGTCGGCGAGCACGATCTGCCCGGCCCCGCTCCGCGCCGCGGCGATTGCGGCGTACATCCCGGCCCCGCCGGCGCCGATGATCAAGACGTCGCATTCGAGGTGGGTCATGCCCCAATCAGCGCGGCGGCGCGGGCGACGCGTGCGGCGCGGTCCTGCTGGCGGGCGGCGCCATGGGCGAGCACGGCTTCGCGTACCGCCGGCGGGGCGCTTCCGGGGGAGCCGGCGGCGAATTGCGGCGCGGGATCGTATTCGACGGCGAGCTGGATCGCTTCGGCCGCCGCGCGCCCGGCGATCTCGGCGACGACGCTGAGCGCGACATCGATCCCGGCGGTGACGCCGCCGCCGGTGAAGAGATTGCCGTCCTGGACGACCCGCTCGTTGACCGGGAGCGCGCCGAAAGCGGGCAACAGATCGCGCGACATCCAATGCGTCGTCGCCCGGCGCCCGCGCAGCAATCCCGCCGCGCCCAGCACCAGAGCCCCGGTGCAGACGCTGACGAGGTAGCGCGCAGAAGCCGCGGCGCGGCGCACAAAGGCGAGCGTCTCGGCGTCTTCGAGGAGCGGATTGATGCCCCCGCCGCCGGGGACCAGAACCAGATCGAGCGGCAATGCCGTCGCGAAGGTCGCATTCGGCAGGATCGTCAGGCCATGCTCGGTGCGCACCGGATCGAGGCTCTTCCAGATCAGCGAGACTTCGCTGTCCGGCATTCGGGCGAGGATTTCGTAGGGCCCGGTCATGTCGAGCTGGGTCAGGTTCGGAAACACCAGCATCCCGCAGCGAAACTTGACTTCCGCCATCGCCCTCGTCCTCGTATCGCCCGCGGCAGACGATAGCAGCCGATGGCGCAGGAGACGAGCGATGACGATCGCGATCGTCGACGGCCTTGACGCCCTCATCAGCCAGGAGGAATTGCGCGCGCCGTCGGACCGGTATAAACGCATCGCCGGGTGTAGCCTCGAGGAACTCGCCGCCGCTTCAGCCCAACCCACGAGTTCGGATTTGCTCGACAACAAACGGCCCGGGTGCTGACTGGAGGATCGGGTTCACCATGCCGGATACCGAGCAGCCTCAGAGCGCGCCCCTTCAGGGCCTGAGCGCCAAGCAGAACCTGGCGCTCGCCGCGCTCGGCGTCGTCTATGGCGATATCGGCACCTCGCCCCTCTATACGGTCCGCCAGTCGCTCGTCGATTTCGGCGATATGAGCGAGCCCGCCATTCTGGGCGCACTGTCGTTGATCATCTGGTCCCTCGTCCTGATCGTCACGGTCAAGTACGTCCTCGTCATCATGCAGGCCGACAATCGCGGCGAGGGCGGCCTGCTCGCCTTGACTGCGCTGGTGTTGCGCACGACGCACCGCGGACAGCGGCGCTATCTGTGGATCATGGCGGCGGGCCTCGTCGGCGCCGCATTGTTCTACGGCGATGGCGTCATCACCCCGGCGATCTCGGTCTTGAGCGCGGTCGAGGGGCTGAAGGTGGCGACCCCGTTCTTCGAGCCCTACGTCATTCCGATTTCATTGGTCCTCCTCGTCGGTCTGTTCCTGGTGCAGTGGCGCGGCACGGCGGCGGTGGGGGGCCTGTTTGGGCCGGTGATGCTGGTCTGGTTCGCGGCCCTGGCGCTGTTGGGCCTGTGGGGGATCGTGCAGCAGCCGCGCGTCCTCTTCGCGCTCGACCCGCTCTACGGCATCAGGGTGGTCGTGAACGCGCCATGGCACGGCTTCATCATGCTGGGCGCGGTGTTCCTGGCGGTGACCGGGACCGAGACGATGTACGCCGATATGGGGCATTTCGGCCGCCGGGCCTTGACCCGAGCGTGGCTCGGGCTCGTCTTTCCGGCGCTCCTGTTGAACTATTTCGGGCAAGGCGCGCTATTGCTCCGCGACCCGGGAGCCATCGAGAACCCGTTCTACCGGCTGTCGCCCGGCTGGGGCCTCTACCCGCTCGTCGCGCTCGCGGCGGTCGCGACGATCATCGCCTCGCAAGCGGTGATTTCGGGCGCCTTCTCGATCACCCGTCAGGCCATCCAGCTCGGCTATCTGCCGCGCCTGGAGGTGCGCCACACCTCCGAGACCGAGATCGGACAGGTCTATGTGCCGCGCATCAACAGTGGCCTCCTCGTCGCCATCATCCTCCTCGTGCTCGGCTTCCAGACATCGGACAATCTGGGTGCGGCCTATGGCATCGCGGTCAGCGGCATGATGGCGATCACCACCGGCCTCGCCTTCTTCTATATGCGCAGCCAGGGCTGGAGCCTCCTCGTTGCGGTGCCGCTGTTTGCGTTCTTTGCCGTCGTCGATCTGACGTTCCTCTCCGCCAACCTGTTGAAGATCATGGAAGGCGGCTGGTTTCCGATCGTCATCGCCGGGCTGGCGTTCACCGTGATGGGGACGTGGTGGCGCGGCCGCCGACTGTTGGCCGAGCAGCGCGCGCGCGACTCCTTGGCGCTGAGCGAGTTCGTCACCAGCCTCAATCCGGAGCGGCCGGTTCGGGTGCCGGGCACGGCGGTCTTCATGACCCGCGACCTCACCCAGGTGCCGGTTGCCCTCCTGCATGCCCTCAAGCACTACAAGGCGCTGCACGAGCGCGTCATCATGATGCAGGTCGAAACCGAGGATGTGCCGCACGTGCCCACCGAACGGCGCCTCGAGATCAAGGAGGTCGGCAAGGGCTTCTACACGATGCACGTGTGCTACGGCTTCATGGATCAGCCCAACGTGATGCGCGCCCTGGCGCAATGCCGCGTGCAGGGTTTCCGGATCAATCTGATGGAAACCTCATTCTTCATCGGGCGCGAAAAATTGCGCGCCCGCGCGCGCCGCGGCGGCGCCGTCTGGCATTGGCGCGACCGGCTGTTCATCATGCTGAGCAACATCGCGCTCGACGCCACCGAGTTCTTCCGCATCCCGTCCAACCGGGTCGTCGAACTCGGCGGGCAGATCGAGATCTGAACCCGGGACCGCCAGCCTCCCGCCCACCGCTCTAGCGTTGAGCGAGCGCCGCTTCGTAGGCCGTCGCCTCGGTCAGACCAACCTGTTTGATCAAGGCGTCGATCGCAGCGTGGCGGTCGAGGGATTGCGCTTCCGCGGCGGCGGCGACGGCGTCGTACCACAGGCCCGCACCGGCAAAGAAGTCGGCGCGGCGCACCGGCGGCAGGGCGAGCGCGGCTCTGGTGTCGACGGCCGGATCGAAAACGATCGTGCCACTGGCGACGATGTTGCGCGACCACGCCCGCGGTTCGAGGATGATCGACACCGACCAGGTGTAGATCGTCCCGGGGTGCAGGCGAACCCGGTAGTCGGCAAGGCGCAGCGCATAGATCCCGGCTGCGGCGGGCGAGGAGATCGTGGTCTCGAGAACCGGCTGGGGCTGCATCGGCGCGCTGATCGTGAACTGGGTCGGCCAGCTGACCGGCCGCGACACGAAATAAAAGAGTGTCGGGGTCGCCGTGCCGGTGACGCCGCCATGGTCGGCCGGCGCCAGAAGCTCGATCTCGGGCAATGGGGTCGTGATGTGCACCGCGGCGCGCGAGGCGCCGCCGACGCGCCCGCCCGGGGCGCCGCGCAACGGCGGCTTGTAAACCGGCGGCGGCGCAGCAGCGGCCGGCTTGTCGGCAGCGCTCGAAGCGTCGGCCGGGCTCTGCGCCCGCGCGGTGTCCGAGGCCGCGACGACGAGCGTCGCCAGGGAGGCAATGAGGAGCGGGTGTTTCACAGCCAATTGCCGATCAGGAGGAATGGCGCCCAGTAGGCCGGATGCCCGTAGCGCTCGCTCGCCGCCAACTGACGCTGCGCGGCCTGGAGCGCATGGGCTTTCGATACGCCCGGTGATTGCAGCGCGCGATAGAAATCGACGACCAGGTTGCCGGCCGCCTGATCGCTGACATACCACAGGCTGGCGAGCGCGCTGCGCGCCCCCGCCTTGAGCGCGACCCCGGCAAGGCCGAGCGCGGCGCGGTCGTCGCCGGTCGCCGTATCGCATGCGCTGAGCACCAGGAGCTCGAGCGCCTGGTCCGGGTGCGTACTGTATTTGATGTCGGTTTCCAGCTCGTCCATGTTCAATTGCCCGTCATAGGCCAGCATGAACGTGTGTTTCGGATCATCGCCAAAATGGCCATGCGAGGCGATGTGCACAATATTATACGGCACCGTTTTCAATTCGGCGGCGAAGCTGGTTTGGGTAAAATTGTTGTTAACCAGCTCCTTGCCACCCTCAATTTCATGTACTGCATTAACCTCGTTCAACACGTTCGGCAGGCCGCTATACCCTTGCACGCTCTGCGAAATACCCATCACCAAGGCCACCCGCGGCCCGGCGGCGAGAGGCTTCGGGTCGATCAGATGCATGCTTGGCGCGATCGCGGTGGCGTAGCGCTCAATCAGGAAATGGCGCCCGTCGTGCAGCGCCCCAAACGGAATGACCCGCAACACGCTGTCCGGCACGATGACCAGCGTGTCGATATGGCGTTCGGCCAGCAGCGGGTCAAGCGGCCGGATGATCTGGTTATAGAGCAGCTGGGCCGGGACCAGATATTCGTTGGTTGTCCGCTTCTCCAACAGTTCGCGAAAGCGCTGCACCTCGGCGCGCAATACGGGCTCGGCAACAGGGATTGTGAACTGCCGCTGCTCCTGGCCAAAGCTCACCAACAATTCGAGCCGGTCGGGCAGCGAGATCGGGTAGAGCACGGCCGTGCCCGGCGCGATGGTCTCGATCGACTGGCGCCGCGCTTCGAACGAAGTGATGCAGGAATCCCGGAAGTAATCCTGCAACTCGCTTTCCTTCAGGGTCTCGATGGCATCGCGGGCCTCGTGGATGAGGCTGGCGGCCTGTGCCGGTTCGGCGGCCGAGCGGCGCAACAAGAGATCGGCGAACTCGCGATAGAGCGGGCCGAAGGTCGTTTGATACGACGATTTGCCGTCGCGGTACTCGACCGGGATGTCCTGACGGACCGATTGCAGTTCGGCGACGGCGCGGCGGTAACTGGCGAGCGCGGCGTCCCATCGGCCTTGCTGGCGTTCGAGGCCCGCCTCTTGCCAGTCCCAGCGAAACGACAATTCGGGTGCCGGGGCGCGCTGTGCAGCGAACAGCGCCTCGTTGGTCAGCCGTGCCGCCGCCTGGGCGCGGCCGGTGCGCTCGTAGAGCTTGCCGAGGCCACCGTGCGCCAACGAGGAGAGGGCGGCATTGTGCAGCGTGTCGGCCGCCGCCGCTGCCGCGGTATAGGCGCGCTCGGCGATCCCTTGATCCTCGGCCGCGATCACGCCTGGGCGCTCGGACGCCGCCGACCCGGCCGACAGGAGCGCCATGGCGGCGCTGTAGGAAGGCGGCGTGCGCCGCAGGCGGTCGACCGCGCGGGTCAGGAGGTCGCGCGCGCGAGCGGGGTCGCCCCGCGCAAAGGCGAGCCGCGCCGCGTTGACCTCAGCCGCGGCGGCGAAGGCCGCATCGTCGGCCGCTGTAGCGCTGGCGATAGCCTCGCCATAGGCGCTTGCCGCCTCCGCGGCGCGCCCGGTCTGCGCGTAGAGATTGCCGAGATCGTTGGCGCTCGCCGCGAGCGTATTGCGGTTGCCGAGCGCCTTGGCGAGATCGCGGCTGCGCTGGAGCAGGGGCTCGGCCTGTTCGGGATGATGCGCGGCGAGTTCGAGGTTGCCCAAGGCGCCGCTCGCCCCCGCGATCAGGTCCCGGTTGCCGGTTGCTTCGGCCATCGCCAGCGCGGCGCGCAGATCCCGGTCGGCATCGCGCAGATAGCCCTGGGTGCGGTAGGCTTCGCCCCGCCGCGCCAGCGCCTGCGCCTCGACATCGGGCGCCGGAACCGCCCGGGCAAGCCCAATCGCCGCCGACCATTCGCGCACCGCCGCTGCCATCTCGCCCGCCCGGAATGACGCGGTCCCGCGCGCCAGATGGTCGAGCGCGGCATCCCGCCCCGCCTCGGCTCGCGCCTCGCCACGCACCGGCAAGCAGAGGACCGCGATCATCAGCAGCGCAAAGCGGCAACCCCTGATCATTTGTCGTGCATCTCGATCAACGTCCCAGTCTCTCCTTCCATCAACCGGTGATAATGAAACGCGACACAGGGGTCGCCCGGATCATCACCATAGAGCGCGGCGAACTGTTCGGTCGCCTGCGGAGTCTGCGCCTCAAGCTGGCGAAAGGCGAGATCGTAACGCCCGATCCAGTCCGATGGGTAGCGTGCCGGATCGATCGGCGCAAACACCTGGGTGGCGTCATGCCGTCCCTTGACGATAAAGGCGCCGACCGGGCGGAATTTGTACTGCTGGCATTTTTCGACGGTATCGCTCGACGCGCAGATTCTCGTGCCGATTGCCTTGTTGAGGCCCTCGAGGCGGGAAGCGGTATTCAGCATATCGCCGAGCGCAGTGTATTGCAGCCGCTCGCGCGCCCCGACATTGCCGACAAAGGCGCGCCCGCTATGGACGCCGATGCGGGTATGGCCGAAGGCGATCCCGCGGGCCTTTTGCTCGGCGGAGAACCTTTCGGCGAACGCGTCGATCTCGAAGGCCGCGGCGATGGCCCGGTCGGCGTGATCGGGTTGACGCAGCGGCGCGCCGAAGAAGGCGAGCATGCCATCGCCGAGGAAGGCATTGACGAGGCCGCCATGGTTGAAGACCGCGGCGCACAGCCCGTCGAAATAGGCGTTGACGATCGCCGCCAGCTCCTCCGGGTCGCGACCCTCGGAAAACGTGGTAAACCCGGCCACGTCGGTAAATATTACCGAAATCTCGCGCTCTTCCCCACCGAGCGTCGGCAGCGCGTCGGCGCCGACCATCTGGCTGATGACCGCAGCCGGGAGATAGTGCTCGAAGCTCTTGCGCAGCCGGGCGCGGGCGCGATTGCTCGCGGCGTGGAGCAGCTGGTTGGTCACCGCGGCGGCGCCGGCCCAGGCGAGCACTGCCGGGATGAACGGCAGCAACAGGTCTCGCCCGAAGGCGGCATAGACGATCGCGCCGATGGTTGCGACCCCGGCGCCGGTGCCGGCGAGCGCCGGCAATGTCGATCGGATCAAGAGGCCGAGCATCGCCCCGCCTATCGCCCACGCCCAGATCCACAGGTTTTCGAATAGGCGCGGCATCCCGACCAGGATCGGCGCACCGTCCACAGCCTCCCGGATCAGCTGGTCGGCGAGGTGAGCATGGATGGCGATGCCGTTGACCGGCTCGGCGCTGCTGAGGCCGGTGTTGAATGGGGTCCCGAACGAGTCCTTGACGCTTTCGGCGGTCACCCCGACGATCACAAGCCGGCCGCGGACCTGCGCAGCCAGATCGTCGCGATCCATGATCTCGCTCAGGCTGTGCTGCGGGAATGGCTGTGGGCCACCCCGGTAATCGAGCAGCACCTGATATCCGCGGGCGTCGAGCCTCATATAGGGGCCGCGCGATTGATCGAGCGGTTCGATCAGCGCCTTGCCGAGCCGCAAATCGTCGCCCGCTCCGGGTTCGAGCGCGATGTGCTCGGGTGCCAGATACGCCAGTGCGAGGGCCAATCCCATGCTGGTGTACTGGTTGGTGCCATCGTCGGCGAACAGGAGCCCCCGCCGCACGATCGTCTGATCGTCGATCACATCGGCGAGCACGGCCCGATCGGTACCGCGCAATAGCTCGGGCGGCGAGATCCCGGGACCGACAGCGTCCTTCAGCTTGAACACCCAAAGGATCTCGGGGTGGCGCTGCAACACGGCATCGAGCTCCTCGGTTCCCGGCGGCTCGGGAATGTCGCGGTAGAGATCGACCGCGATCGCGCGCGGCTTCCACGACGCGATCCGCTCGAGGAGCGCGGCGAGCTTGCCGTCGCGCAATGGCCAGCCCCAGCGCCGGCCGGCTTTGTCATCGCCCGCGGTGATGTCGGCCTCGGTGGCGCCGACCAGCACCACCCGGTCGCTGGCGAGCGTCCCGGCCGAGGCGACCCGGAGAGCGTCATAGGTCGGCAACTCAAGGGGCTGCAGCCAGCCCTCGTAGCGCACCAGAATGGTGGCGGCGGCGACGATATGCGCGCCGACGATCGCGCGCAGCACCGTGTTGCGCAGCACCCTGACGGCGCGCCGGCGCAGCTGCAGCCAAAAGCTCAACGGGCGGCTTGGCTCTTTGGCGAGGACGGTCATGCGCCGCGTCAAGCACCGCAGTGCATCGTCAGCCGCAACTGGCTCTGCCGCGTCGCGCGCGCCGGCACTGCCGGTGCGGCGCCGGGCGCCGACAGATCGGCGTCGCGGCCGGCCAGATAGAGCGCCGGGATCGTCGTTTCGGGGTCCTGCGGCAGCCCGCCGCGGCCGGGCTCGGTGAAAGTCGAGCGCGGCAGGGCGCTGCGCGCGGCGCAGCTGTTGCGCAAGACCTCGGCGGCGCTGCGCAGTTCGCTCGACAAGATCACGAGGCTGCCGTTGAGATCGGTCCGCGGTCCGACGATGTCGATCGTCCCGGAAATTCCCAATTGCGATGACGCCGACACGATGCTGTCCGGGGATTGGAGGAACTCGTCGGCGTGGATCGTGATGTTGCCGCCGTGGCCCTGTTCCGCTTCGGCGATGATCTCACTGTGCAGCAGCACCAGGTCAATCGGGTCGATCGTGATGTTGCCGCCGTTGCCGAACCCCTTGGCGACCGAGGTGGTGATCTTGCTGTCGGTCAGGAACATCAGATCGCCGACGCGCAGGGTGATGTTGCCGCCATTGGCGGTGGCGCTTTGGGTCGAGACCGCGGCGTCGCCGTTCATCGTCAAGTTGGCCGCGGTCACCGCGATCGATCCGGCGTCGCCCGTGCCGGTCGACCCGGCGCTGATCTGCGGGACACCCCCGCCCGCCAGCGTCACTCCGTCCGCGATCGTCAGTACGACATCACCGCCGGCGCCGCGCCCGCCGGTGCTGGTCGAGATCGTCCCGCCATTGGTGACCGACAGCGTGCCGGCGGCAATCGTGACGGTCCCCGCGTTCCCGCTGGTTCCCGCACCCGAGGTCGAGGAGATCGCGGTTCCCGTGCCATCGATCGAGACCCCGCCGGCGAGGTTGACCGCCACCTGCCCAGCGTTCCCCGAGCCATCGGTATTGGTGCTGATGACGCCGCCATTCACGACGGTCAGGGCACCGGCAGTGATGATCACGCTGCCGCCATTTCCGGCCCCTCCGAGCGAATCCGACGAGATGTTGGACCCGCTGACCGTCGCCGCCCCGGCAACCTGGACAACGACGTTGCCGGCATTCCCGGCACCGTCCGATTGAGTCGCTATCGACGCTGCATTCGTCAGGGACAAATCGCCGTTGAGCGTTACCGTCACATCACCGGCCTGCCCGGCGCTTAGCAGAGAGTCGGCGGAGATGTATGCGCCCTGGTCGAGCGTCAGATTGTGCGCGGCGAGCGTGACCGCGCCGCCCAGCCCGCCGACAAAGGCATCGGCGGAAATGAACGACCCATCCAACAGCGTCGTGTCGCCTCCTACCGAAACCATGACGCTGCCGGCATTCCCGGTGGGACAGGTGGCCGGGGTTGGGCAGCCCGTCCCAGATACCTTGCTGAACAGCGCGTCTGCCGAGATGTACGATCCGCCCGACTGCGAGGTATCCGAGAGCAACAGATTGCCGCCGACCGCCACCACCACCTTGCCAGCGTTGCCGCCACCCACCAGCGAATCGGCCGAGATGAACGCCGTCGTCAGCAGCGAGAGATTGCCGGCAACGCCGATGCTGACCGCGCCGGCGTCGCCGCCGCCAAAGCTCTCGGCCGAGAAATGGGAGCCGCCCGAGAGCACGGCGTTACCCCCGACGGTCGCACGGACGGTCCCGCCGTTTCCGGTGTTCTGCAGCGCATCGGCGGTAATATACGTGCCGTCCGAGATGGCGAGGTCGCCCTTGACGGCAACCGTGACGCTGCCGGCGGTGCCACCTTCGAAACTGTCCGCCGCGATCGCCGAGTGAAGTCCGGCGGAGAAGCCCGCCAGCGTCAGGTTTTGCGCGCTCAGCGTGACCGAGCCCGCGGTGCCGCTGGAAAAGCTGTCGGCGGAAACATAGGCGCCGCTAAGGAGCGTCGTATCGCCCTGAACGGCGACCTGAACCGTCCCGCCGTTGCCCGACTTGTCACCCTTGTTCCGCAGCGCATCGGCGGAGATGAATGACCCGCCCGACTGCATCAGATTGCCGCCGACCGCCACATTGACGCTGCCGGCGGTGCCCCCGGCGAAAGTGTCGGCCGAAATCGACGATCCGAACGATTTCGTGACATTCGACAGCGATAGGTCACCGCTGACATTGACCATCACCGTGCCTGCGTTTCCACCCGAAAACGCGGCGGCCGAAATCGACGATTGGTCTGCCAGCGCGAGATTGCCGCCGACCGTCACGCTGACGCCGCCGCCGGTCCCGCCGCCAGAGCCTTGCGCCTCGATAAACGATCCCCCGGACTTCGTCGCATCCGAGAGCGACAAATCGCCGGCGACGGTGACCGTCATCTTCCCGGCGTTGCCGGTTGAGTTTGCGTCAACGGAAAGGCGCGAAGCCTGCGCCACAGTGAGGTTGCCGCCGGCGCTGACGGTGACGCTGCCGGCGTCGACGCCGGAATCGCTGTCGGACGAGATCGAAGAGCCCGATAAGAGGGTCAGGTTGCCGCCGGCGCTGACCTCGAGGTTCCCGGCGGCGCCGCTCGCCAGCGTGTCGGCCGAGATGTACGACGCGCCCGAGAGTGTAAGATTGCCGCCGGCGTCGACCACGATCTTCCCCGCCGCGCCGCCCCCCGTATCGGCGGAAATGTGCGATTTGGTCGAGCCGCCGACGAGGGTGATCGCCTGGGTGGCGATGACCAAGACCGAGCCGGCATTGCCGCCAAAAGTGTCGGAGGCGATCGCGCCGCCATTGGTGAGGGCAATCTGCTGCGCCGACACCGCGACGTTCCCGGTGGCGCCGGTGCCGGAAGTCGTCGACCCGATCATCACGCAATCAAAGCAGGAGGGGGCCGCTGAGCCGCCGTCGATCGACAGCGTCCCGGAGGTGGTGACCGAAACCGGTGCCGCCGCGGACGATCCAACGGTTTTCGAGATCAATCCGGTCAGGAAATTTTTGGGCGCGCCGGTGCCGTCGATCGCCACGCTGCCGGCGGCGGCGACAATCGCCCCGCCGGCGCCGGTCGCTTTGGTGTCGCTGAACACCAGGCCGCCGCTCAACACCTGCAATGCGCCGCCGATGCTAAGATTTATCGGGCCGGCGGGGCCGGCGGCATTGCTTTGGGTCAACAAGGTCGCGCTGCTCTCGACGGTGAGCGCGCCCGCGCCGATCGCGATCAGTGCGCCGGCGCCGCTCGATTGCGCGATCGCATGGACAAAGGCATTGCTATTGAGGTCGATCAGGCCGCTCACATCGAGCGCGAGTTGGCCGCCCGCGCCCGTCCCGAAATTGTCGCCGTCGAGTTCGCTGGCGCTGATCGTCAGCGCACCGGCGCGAATGAAGATCCCGCCGCCACTGCCGTGATTGGCCGTGTCGCTGACGCTGAGCAGGGAGCCACCGGTGATGCCGACCGGCGCGAAACTCGTCGCCGTCACGCCTGCAGCATTGGTCGGATCGACCGGGATTTCGCCCGGGCCGGCGACGGCGGCGATATGGATCCGCCCGGCCGGAGCGGAGAGCCTCGCGCCGTTCTCGACCGTGACCGGCCCGCCGACGACACCCAATGTCGCGCCCGGCGCGGTGACCCCGAGCTGGCTGCCGTTGACCGCGATCGCCGGTGGTTTCGCATTGAGAAACCCGAACGCCGCCGGTGCCGCCGCGCTCAGGGTGCTGCCGCTCGCGGTGGTCGTCTGAAATTTCGCCCCGTCCGAAGTACGGATGTAGTCGGAGGTCGAGGCATGAAAGCTGCCCGACACATTGACCGTCGCGTGCGGCCCGAAGACCATCCCAAACGGGTTGATCAGATAGAGGTTGGCGCCCTTCAGCGTCGCCGGATCGGTCTTGATCGCGCCGTCGATCGCGGACGGGCTGCCGCCGGTCACCCGGCCGATCACGTTATTAACAGAGTTGGGCGACGCGACCGTGTTGCTGAAGATGGCGGTCTCGCCCTGCGACAGACCGAAAACACCAAAACTGTGGAACAGATTGCCGCCGACCGGCGTGCCCGCGGTGATCGCATAATTCTGGCCGGTCAGCGTTACTCGCGTGCCAAGGCTGCCGTCGCCGGTGATGTGCTGCGCCGATGTGGCGCCGGGCGCGAGAGCGCCGATCAAAACCGTCGCCAAACCGATAAGCCACCGCCCGCGGTGCTGCGCCACGCCGACCCCACCTCGTCGCACGATCGCGAAAAATCATGCGCGACTTGGCCGATCGTGTCCAGCAACGCCGTCCGCCGGTAGGGCCGGAATCAGCTATGCGGCGTGCGCCACGGGATGAAAGTTGCGCGGCAGCCCGGCCTTGGCGATGGCGCCGTAGAGCGTGACCTCGGGAAGCGCGCCGGCGAGGATCTCGCGGACCGCGGCGAGGCGTTCGATGTCGATCCCGGTCTCGCACCCCATCGCCTCGAACATGAAGACGGTGTCTTCAAGGACGATGTTGCCGGTGGCGCCCGGCGCATAGGGGCAGCCGCCGAGCCCGCCCAACGAGGCGTCGAAGGCGCGGCAGCCGGCGTCGTACGCGGCCAGCACATTGGCGAGGCCCAACCCGCGGGTGTCGTGGAAATGCGCCGATACCGGCAACGGCGCCACATCGGCCATGACCTTGCGAAAGACCCGGCCGATCGCCGCCGGCTGGCCGTAGCCGACGGTGTCGGCGAGGATGATCCCGTCGGCGCCGGCTTCGGCGACCTCGCCGGCGATCCGGCGCACCCGCTCTTCGTCGATATCGCCCTCGATCGTGCAGCCAAAGGCGGTAGCGAGCCCGCAATTGATCTTGACGGTCTTGCCGCTGTCGCGGCACAGCCGCACGACGCGGCGGAAATCCTCGACCGACTCTTCGGTGCTGCGGCGGACGTTCGACAGGTTGTGGCCCTCGCTGACCGACAGCACGAAATTCATCTCGGGCACGCCGAGGGCGAGACCGCGCTCGGCGCCGCGCGAATTGGGGATGAGGGCGGAGACTTTGAGCCCCGGCAGCGACATCGCATGGCGCACCACGGCTTCCGCGTCGGCGAGCTGCGGCAACAGCTTCGGCGGCACGAACGAGGTAACCTCGATCTCGCGCACCCCGGCGGCATATTCCGCGTCGAGCCAGGCGAGCTTGGTTGCGGTCGGCAGGATGTCGGCGATACTCTGCAGCCCGTCGCGCATGCCAACTTCGCGGATCTGAACCCGATTCCCCATAACGCGCCTCCCGCCAAGAGCCTACCGCAAAAGCTAAACACTGCCGGGCGCCGCGGCAACCGCCAAACCTGGCAATGATCGCGCCGATCTTCGAATTCGGAAGGGAACCGGCGTCGGGAAACTCCTATCGTTGATGCAAGGGTAGAATTGAAGCTTGTCTAATTGGCTGGTAAGCGAACAATCGTCCTTTCCGCCAAAGCCGGTCGGGCGAGCCGGGGGCAAAGCCAAACCCGAAGGGAGAGCCAGACATGGCGCACGATCCGCGGCTCATCGAATCCGAAGACAAGATCGAAGAACTGAAAAAGACCATACCTGACTGGATCAAGCGCCTGGATCGGCCGGCGACACCGTGTGTCGTTCCGGCGTTCGGGCCGTTGGAAGGCATCCGTGTGGTCGGTACCGGGCAGCTTGTGGCTCAGCCCTATATCGGCACCAAGCTGGCCGAGTTCGGCGCCGAGGTGATCCATGTCGAGCGTCCCGGCGGCGATGTATTCCGCTTCACCGCACCGCAATTGACCCGCGGCCCGCGCCCGCACGGCTGCGACGAAGCCGAGGTCACCAAGAACAAGCTGTCGATGGGGCTCGACTTCAAGCACGCGCGCGGCCTCGAATTATTGATGGCGCTGTGGAAGATCTCCGACGTCTGGATGGAATCGTCGATGCCCGGCACGCTCGAACGGGCGGGGATCACCAACGAGCTGGCGCTCGCGGTCAACCCCAGCCTGGTGATCGTGCGGGTCAGCACCTACGGCCAGTTCGGCAAGAAAGAATATCTCGGCAGACCGGGCTACGATGCGATCGCGCAAGCTTATGGCGGCATGATGAACCTTACCGGCGATCCGGCCGGGCCACCGCAGCGCGCGAAAAGCTATACCGGCGATTACGTCACGGCGCTGACCGGATGGGCGGCGACGATGATGGCCCTCTGGGAGGTGAAGAAGAGCGGACGCGGCCAGGTCGTCGATCTGGCGCAGTTCGAGGCGGTGGCGCAGACCAACGGCAACACCTTGCCGCTCTTCACCGGGGAGGGTGCGATCTACGGGCATACCGGAAACCGTCCGCCGGGGTTTCAGCCCTACGACACGTTCAAGTGCAGCGACGGCTGGGTTTATATCGGCGCGCTCGGCGGGGCGATCTATGACCGGGTACCCAAATTCCTCGGACTCGACCCGGTCGAGTACTGCTACGACGCCTGCTCGAAGGACGCGGCGGCGGTGAGCTCCGACAAGGGCCGCGAGCTTGACCGGCGGCTGCGGGACTATTGCGCGGCGCGCCCGGCCCTTGAGGTCGAGACGGCGCTGAACGAGGCCAAGATCGGCTGCGCGCGAGTGTATAACACGCGCGACCAGTACCATGATGAGCACTACGCGGAGCGCGAGATGACCGTGCCGGTGCTGGACCGGCAGTCGGGCGTGCCGATCCGCGTCTACGGGGTGGTGCCGAAGCTATCGCTGACTCCGGGCCGGATCTGGCGCGGCGCTCCCTCGATCGGCGACGACACGACAGACATCCTCGCGACGATGCTGGGCCTGTCCGAAGCGGCGATCGAGCAATTGTACGCGGATCAGGTGGTCCACCGCACCGAGCCGTTCACCGCGCCGCAGGTCGAGGCGGTGAACCCTTAGAAAGCTTTGCGGGGCCGCAACCATCCTTGTGGCGCCGCGCGGCCGGGTCGGCCATCATCGCCGCCGCCATAATTGGGGGGCAGGATGTCCGGACCGCTCGCGGGGATCCGCGTTATCGATGTGACGATCGCGGTCCTCGGACCGGTGGCGACCCAGGTCCTCGGCGACATGGGGGCCGAGGTCATCAAGGTCGAGACCCCGGTCGGCGATCCGACGCGCTATCTGGGCCCCGCGCGCCATCCCGGCATGGCCGCCTATTTCCTCAACGTCAACCGCAACAAGAAAAGCCTCGTCCTCGACCTGACGCGCCCCGTGGCGCGGGCCGCGATGCTGCGCCTCGCTGCCACTGCCGATGTTTTCGTGCACAACCTGCGGCCGGGCGCGGCGACCCGGCTCGGCATCGATTACCCGACGCTCGCCGCCGCCAACCCACGCCTCATCTACGCCTGGGCGAGCGGCTATCGGCCGGACAGCGCCCATCGCGACCGCGCTGCCTTCGACGATGTGATCCAAGGCGAAAGCGGCCTCGCCGCGCTCAACAAGGGCGCCGATGGCGAGCCGCGCTATGTCCCGATGGTGGTGTGCGACAAGGTGTGCGGCCATGTCCTCGCCGGCGCCGTCGGCATGGCTCTCTTCGAGCGCGAGCGCAGCGGCAAGGGGCAGGAGGTCCATGTCCCGATGATGGAGACGATGAGCGCCTTCACCCTCGTCGACCATCTGTGGCACGGCGTCTTTGGCGAGCCGGAAAAGGGGCTCGGCTATCCGCGCATGCTGACGCCCTACCGGCGGCCCTACGCGACCAAGGACGGCCATGTCTGCCTGTTGGCGACGACCGACCGGCAATGGCGCAATTTGTTCGCCGCGATCGAGCGCGCCGAACTTGCCGATGACCCGCGCTTCTCGACGATCGCGCAGCGCACCGCCAATATCGACGAGCTCTATACGCTGCTCGCCGCGGCGATGCGGGGCCGCACCACCGCAGAGTGGCGGGCGCGTCTCGACCGGTTCGACGTGCCCAGTGGCGGGGTCAACGACTTGGCGTCGCTCGTCGCCGACCCCTATCTGCGCGACACCGGGTTTTTCCAGCCGCTCCTCCACCCCTCCGAGGGGCCGACCGTGACGATGGCGATCCCGACCTCGTTCTCCCGCTCACCGGGCGAGGTTCGCCTGCCGCCGCCGCGCCTCGGCGAGCACAACGCCGAAATCCTCGGCGAACTCGGCTACGACGCCCGGGAGATCAGCGAGATTTGCGCGGCCGGTTGAGCATTCCGGGATTGACCCGTGGCCGAGCGCTATCCATCCTGCGGCCTCCGCAACCCTGAGGACCCGCCCGCGATGACCATCAAGAACAGGGCCTACATCGTCGGGATCTACGAGCATCCGACGCGCCTCGCCACGGACAAGACCGTGATGCAGCTCCATGCCGAGGTGGCGGCCGGCGCGCTTGCTGATGCCGGGCTCACCAAGAACGACATCGACGGCTATTTCTGTGCCGCCGGCGACACGCCGGGCTTGGGCCAGATCTCGGCCGCCGATTACCTCGGGCTGAAGACCCGGCACATCGATTCGACCGATGTCGGCGGCTCCTCCTATCTGTTGCAGGTCGGCCATGCCGCCGAGGCGATCGCCCTCGGCAAATGCTCGATCGCGCTGATCACCCTCGCCGGACGGCCGCGCGCCGAGGGGATGGCGACCGGCACACAGCCGCGCGCGCCCGCCGTACCGATGCCGGAATCGGGGTTCGAATCGCCCTACGCGCCGGCGACCGCCAACATGTATGCGATGGCGGCGATGCGCCACATGCACCAGTACGGCACCACCAGCGAACAGCTTGCCTGGGTCAAAGTCGCCGCCTCGCACCACGCGCAATACAACCCGCACGCGATGCTGCGGGATGTCGTCACCGTCGAAGACGTCGTCAGTTCGCCGATGATCGCCGATCCCTTGCACCGCCTCGATTGCTGCGTCATCAGCGACGGCGGCGGCGCGATCATCCTGACGACGCCGGAGGTCGCCCGGAGCCTCAAACGCCCGCTCGTCAAGGTGATCGGCGCCGGCGAAGCGCCCAAGCACCAGATGGGCGGCAAGGTCGATCTGACCTATTCGGGCGCGGTGTGGTCGGGCCCCCTCGCCTTTGCCGAAGCCGGGGTCAAGCCCGCCGACATCAAATACGCCTCGATCTACGACAGCTTCACGATCACCGTTGTGATGCAGCTCGAGGATCTCGGCTTTTGCGAGAAAGGCCAGGGCGGCCGCTTTGTCAGCGACGGCAACCTCATTTCCGGGGTCGGCAAATTGCCGTTCAACACCGATGGCGGGGGCCTCTGCAACAACCACCCGTCAAACCGCGGCGGCCTCACCAAGGTATTGGAAGCGGTGCGGCAATTGCGCGGCGAAGCGCACCCCAAGGTCCAGGTCAACAATTGCGACATCGCGCTGGCGCACGGCACTGGCGGCTCATTGGGGACGCGCCACGCCGCCGCCACCGTCATCATGGAAAGGGAGTGAGCGATATGGCCGAACGCAAAATCTCCTCGCCGGCGGTCAACCTCGAAACCCAGCATTTCTGGGATGCCGCGGCCGAGGGCAAGCTCCTCTATAAAAGGTGCACCCAATGCGGCGAACCGCATTTCTACCCGCGCACTCACTGCCCGTTCTGCTTCAGCGACAAGACCGAATGGGCCGAAGCCTCGGGGAGGGGCACGCTCTACACCTACAGCGTCATGCGGCGGGCGCCCATTCCCTACGCGATCGCCTATGTGACGCTGGCCGAAGGCCCGACGATGATGACCAACATCGTCGATTGCGATCTGGACAGCATCAAGATCGGCCAGGCCGTCCGCCTCGTCTTCAAGCCCAGCGAAGGCGGCCCGCCCGTGCCGATGTTCACCCCGGCCTAGAGGATTTCCGGTCGCGTGAGCCGTGCCGGCCCCTCA
>DASYZD010000100.1:0-1977 GCA_035946655.1 Allostellaceae bacterium
ACCACAGGCGGTGTGGTGCGGGCTACTCTAACCCCAACGCGCGGCGGAAGCGGTTCTTCAGATGGACACCGTCGCGTGACGGCAATACGCGCGGCGGTTCGTCGGCGCGGATCGCAACGCGGGCGAAGATTGTGCGGTCGAAATCTTGCAGCCGCGCCGCGAACTCGCCGAGCGCCGGCTCATCGGTGATGTCGAACACCAGATCGATCCCGCAGGCGCGGGCGACGCCGCAAAGGCTGACGCCGGCCTCGGTGTGGCTGGCCTGCATGCCGGTCTCGCCGTAACGGCCGTTGTCGAAGACAACGAGCGCGAGGTTGGGCGGGCGCTCGACCCCCATCGTGGCGAGGGCACCCAGCCCCATCAGCAGCTCTCCGTCGCCGGTGACGACGAGGACCCGGCGTTCGGGCCGCGCGATCGCCAGGCCCAGCCCCACCATCGCCGCCGCGCCCATCGCGCCCCACAGGTAGAAATTCCGGTCGTCGTCGCCGACCGCGGCGGCATCGTAGGTGGCCGAGCCGAGCCCGGTGACGACCAGCCTGTCGCCCCGCCCCGCGAGGAGTGCGGCCATCGCGAGACGCCGGTCCAACCGCGGCTCGGTGCCGCCCGGGTCGCCCTTCACTTCACCCACCGCTTGGCGCCGATCAGGCGCTGCGCCAGGAGGACCGCGGTCACCAGCCCGCCGTTGAAGGCGATGTCGAGCGCCGCGGCCACGGTCTCCCCCGCCTCTTCTTCGCGCTCCACCCGGTAAACCAGCACATCCATCAATTCGAGCGCGGCCTGGGTTTTGGTTCCCATCGGCACCTGCCACGGGTTGAACTCGGCCCACTCGCCGCGCATCGTCACCAGCATCGTCAGCGGGAACCGGCAGGATTTCGCCAGGGACAGCAGGTTGATGCAATTGCCGACCCCGCTCGATTGCATCAGGAGCAGGGCTTTCTGCCCGCCGAGCCAGGCGCCGGCGGCCAGCCCGATCCCCTCCTCTTCGCTGGTCAGCCCGACCGCGCGGATCTCCGGGTCGCCCCGGCATAATTCGATCAGCCTGGTGTGCCCGGCATCGGGGACATAGCCCACTTGGCGGATCCCGCCCGCCTTCAGTGCGGCAAAGATCGCCTCCCGCCAGTCGAGGGCGGCAGCCACCGGGTCACCTTCGTTCACGCGTCCCTCCTCGGTTGCGCGCATCTATAGCGGGCGCCGGGCGGGGTCGGCAACGCCAGCGATTGACATTTTGTGCGGTGCAATATCAAGCTTCTGGCACCGTGTCCTTCGGCGAAAGGATCCTCCCATGGCCAAGCGCATCGACCCCGCGACCCTCGCGGTGATTACCGGCACCCTCTATCCTCCCCCGTTCGATGAGCCCTGCCTGCCGCGGCAGCGCACCAAACTGGGCGATGTCGCAGGGCTCACCCAGTTCGGCGTCAACCTGTTGCGCCTGCCGCCCGGCGCCTGGTCATCGCAGCGCCACTGGCACACGGCCGAGGACGAATTCGTCTATGTCCTGTCGGGCGAAGTGACGCTCGTCACCAACGCCGGCGAAGAAGTATTGCGCGGCGGCGACGCTGCCGGCTTCAAGGCGAACGACCCCGACGGCCACTGCCTGCAGAACCGCTCCGGGCGCGTGGCGACGGTGCTGGAGATCGGCACGCGGGCAGCCGACAACATGGCCTACTACTCGGACATCGACATGATGACCAAGCCCGGCGCCGGCTATGTCCACCGCGACGGCACGCCCTACCCGAAAGCCCCCCGCCGCGGGGCGTGATCGCTCACCACCCCAAGGCGTAGGCGGCGCGGCGCGGGTCGGCGCCGGCTTCCAGGAGGCCGCGCTTTGGGTTTGTGCGGATCGCGCAGACCGCGCCGGCGAGCCAGTTCCACTCGGGCCAGCGCTCGACCTTATGGCCGCGGCGCGCGAGATCGGCGGTCACCGCTTCGGGAAAGCGGCCCTCGAGGCTCAAGCGGCCGGGGTAGTAGTCATAGGGC
>DASYZD010000101.1:0-3753 GCA_035946655.1 Allostellaceae bacterium
GCTCGCCGACATGTATGCAGCATCAAGCGCCTGTCGCGCCTATGTTTACGCCGTGGCGCGGGCCTGCGACCGCGGCCAGACGACGCGAAAGGATGCCGCCGGCGCCATTCTCTACGCCGCCGAATCCGCGACCCGGATCGCGCTCGACGCGGTGCAGATATTGGGCGGCAACGGCTACATCAACGACTATCCCACGGGCCGCCTGTTGCGCGACGCCAAGCTTTACGAGATCGGCGCCGGCACGAGCGAAATCCGCCGCATGCTGATCGGCCGCGAGATCTTCTCGGAAACGGCATAGCGCATCGGCTACCTTACTCGGCCCGACAACGAGGAGGGGCGAAAATGCGGCGGCGCGAAATCCTTGCCGGCGCGGCGGTGTTCGGTGTCGGTTTTCCCGCCGCAGCGCAGCTGAGCTCAAAAGTTCAGAGGCTTGCGGTTTTCTCGCCGTCCCAGCCGAGCGCGGACATGCGGGACAATAGCAGCAACCCGTATTACCGCGCCATTTTTGCCGAACTGCGGCGGCTCGGTCATGTCGAAGGAAAAAGCCTGGCGGTCGAACGATTCGGCACGGAACAGAACGTCACCAGTCTCGACGCGCTAGCGATGGAGGTGGTGCGCAGCAGCCCCGATGTCGTGCTCTCCATCGGCGCCGGCAGCTTGCAGATGAAAGCAGCTACGACGACGATCCCGCTGGTGATTTGGGATTACGACCCGCTCGGGAGGGGCCTAACGAAGAGCCTCGCCCGCCCCGACGGCAACATTACCGGGGTCGCTGGCGACATCGACCCGTCGATCTGGGGCAAGCGCGTTCAGTTGCTGCGCGAAGCCGTCCCGGCGATGGTGAAGCTCGCGTTTCTCGGCCCGCGCGCCGGATGGTTCGGGACGCTCAGCTCGGCGATCCAATCTGCCTGCGAGGCCTTGCACTTTCTCTAGTCACTGCGTTGTACGATCTACCGGCGGGCGAACCCGGATATCGGAATGCGATCAGCGACGCTGTTCGCGCGGGCGCCGACGCGATCATGGTCACCAGTAACCCCGATGCGTTTGAGAATCGGGTCTTGATTACTGGTTTGATCGGGCAGGCACGGCGGCCGGCGGTTTACGCGGAATATGAGTTCGCCGAGGCCGGCGGATTGATGGCCTACGGAGCCGACTTTCTCGAATTGAGCCGACGCGCGGCCGGCGACATCGATGCCATTCTACGCGGCACAAAACCGGGCGATATCCCGTTCTTCGGAGGGCAGCGGTTCAAGTTGACGATCAACCTCAAGACCGCGAAGGCGCTCGGCCTGACCGTGCCGCAGTCGCTGCTGGCGCTGGCCAACGAGGTCATTGAATGAAACTCACCGAAGAGCAGCGCCTGTTCCGCGATACGGCGCGCGCGTTTGCAGCGCGCGAACTGGCGCCGCACGCCGCCGAATGGGACCGTGAGGCGCGGTTTCCGAAAGAGGCATTGGCCGAACTGGGCAAGCTCGGCTTCATGGGCATGCTGGTTCCGGAACAATATGGCGGGGCCGGCACCGACCATGTCGGCTACGCGCTGGCGATGGAGGAGATTGCCGACGGCGACGGTGCCACCTCGACCATTCTTTCGGTCAATTCGCTGTGCTGCGGCGCCGTGCTGCAATACGGCAGCGACGAGCAGAAGGCCCGCTTCCTCAAGCCAATGGCGCAAGGCGAGATCGCCTGCTTCTGCCTGACCGAGCCGCAGGCCGGCTCCGACGCCGCCGCGATCAAGACCCGCGCCCGGCGCCACGGCAACCGCTGGGTCGTGAACGGCACCAAGCAGTTCATCACCTCGGGCTCGAGCGCGCAGGTCGCGATCGTCTTCGCGCTGACCGACCCCGCGGCCGGCCGCCGCGGCATCAGCGCCTTTATCGTGCCGACATCGACCCCGGGGTATCGCGTCGCTCGGCTGGAGCACAAGCTCGGCCAGCGCGCCTCCGACACCGCCCAGCTTGTCTTCGAGGAGATGGAGCTGACCCCCGATCTCTTGCTTGGGCCCGAGGGCGAAGGCTACCGGATCGCGCTCGCCAACCTCGAAGGCGGGCGCATCGGCATCGCCGCACAGGCGCTTGGCATGGCCCGCGCCGCCTATGAGGCGGCGCTCGGTTACGCCAAGGAGCGCGAAGCGTTCGGGCAAAAGCTGATCGCGCACCAGGCTGTGGCGTTTCGCCTAGCCGATATGGCGACCCAACTCGCCGCTGCGCGCGGCCTCATTCTCGACGCAGCCGAGCGGCGCGACCATGGCGAACCCTGTCTCAAAGAGGCGGCGATGGCCAAACTGTTTGCGTCCGAGATGGCCGAGCGGGTCTGCTCCGACGCGATCCAGATCCACGGCGGCTACGGCTATCTCGCCGACTTCCCGGTCGAGCGGATCTACCGCGACGTGCGCGTCTGCCAGATCTACGAGGGCACCAGCGACATCCAGCGCCTCTTGATCGCGCGCGAGATCGCCAAGGAGTGACGCGGCGTCGTTATTCGGCATCTCCTTCGGCGAGCACCTCGACGAGGAGGGCGCGATCGATGTTGCCGCCGGACTGCACCACCGCGACCCGCCTGCCGGCGAGACGCGCGCGCTCCTGCAGCGCGGCGGCGAGAGGGGCGGCGCCGGCGCCCTCGGCGACATTGTGGGTGTCGGTGAAGAGGATGCGCATCGCCTGGCGGATCTCGGCTTCCGACACGCTGACGATGCGCGCGGCGCCGTTGGCGATGATCGCGAGCGCGTCGGTGTCGGGCACCCGCACGGCGAGCCCGTCGGCGATCGTGTCGGAGGAATTGGTGCTGACCGGTCGGCCAGCGGCGAGGGAGAGCGCATAAGCCGGCGCATTGGCCGCGACGACGCCGACGATCTCGGCAGTTTCTCCCAAGGCGTCGCGCGCCGCGATCATCGCGCAGATGCCGCTGCCGAGCCCGATCGGCACATAGACGGTGTCGAGCCCTTGGACGGCACGGAACAATTCGAGCCCGCAGCTCGCCACCCCGCGCACCAGCGCCGGATCGAACGAGCGCACGAGGTGGAGGCCGTCGGTCGTAGCGCGCGCGGAGGCGTATTCATAGGCCGCCTGGAAATCGTGTCCCGCTTCGACGAGCGTCGCGCCAAAGGCCTCCATCGCCCGGTTCTTCTCGATGCTGTTGCCGTGCGGCACGACGACCGTCGCGGCGAGGCCGAGGCGCGCGGCGGCATAGGCGATCGATTGCCCGTGGTTGCCGCGGGTCGCGGTGATGACGCCCCGGACGTTCGGCTGGGTGCGGCGCAATTCGTCGAGATAGATGAGGCCGCCGCGCAATTTGAAGGCGCCGATCGGGGTGTGGTTCTCGTGCTTGACCCAGAGCTCGGCGCCAGTGCGGCGCGACAGGAGCGGCCAGCAATATTGCGGGGTCGCCGGCACCACCGCGCGGACCAGCGCGGCGGCCTCATCGAGGCGGGCGAGAGAGGTCATCATCGATTCGTCCATATGGCGGTGGCCCGGCGGGCGCATTGGCTGCGCCAACCGAACTCGCGGGCGATCCTACCGCAAATTCTTGTTCCGAAAAGTCGGCTGGAAAGCGAGGCATCGTGTTACAAGGCGGGGCGGCCGCACCCGGCCGGTTTCGCACAAGGATGAGATGGACACGTCGAGAAAAACCGGTTTCGCCGACCGCCTGAGTGCGGCCGCGGAAGCCAGAAAGGCCTTGCTAGAGCGGGCCGCCCGGGCGAAGGCGGCGGCCGAAAGTCCGGAAGCCATCGAGCGGCGTGCGGCGCGCGAAGCG
>DASYZD010000102.1:0-12426 GCA_035946655.1 Allostellaceae bacterium
CCGGCGGTGGACCCAATGACTACGCTTTCATCAACGCCTGGGAGCATCCCCAATGGATCGCGATGCTCGGCGCGATGGACCGCTCCGAACTCGCCGACGACCCGCGCTTCAAGGTGCCGGCGGCACGGTGGGACAACCGCGCCGCGCTCGACGCAATCATCGAGGAATGGACCGGGCGGCGCACCAAGCATGAGGTCATGCGGGTTTTGGGCGCGGCTGGGGTGCCGTGTGGCGCGGTTCAGGATACTGGCGAAGTTCTCGCAGACCCGCACCTGAAGGCGCGCGAGATGATCCTCGACCTCGATTATCCGACCCGCGGCACCTATCAGACCGTCGGCTGTCCGGTCAAACTGTCAGGCTCGCCGGCAACCGTCGCCCGGCCGCCGCTCCTCGGCGAGCACACCGAGGAGTTGCTCGGCGCTCTCTGCGGCGTCGATCCGGACGAGGCGAAGCGGCTGCGCGAGGACGGCGTCGTCTAGGAGGCGCGCGAGGAGAGCGTATCGGCCTTGGCGTTGAGCGTTTCGATCAACCCGCCAATACCCCGGGTCCGCAGGATCGCGGCGAATTCGGAGCGCCGGGTTGCCAGTTCGCTGATCGTCCCGTCGAGGTAGACGTCGGCGATCTGCCAGACGCCGCTGTTCTGCCGCATCAGGTAGTTGATGGTCACCGGCTCGCCGTTCGACTTGACGATCTGGCTGGTGATGACCGTGCCGCCGGCGGAGGGCTCTTCGCCGGTGACCTGGAGCCGCTCGCCGGAATAGCTGTCAAAGCGATCGGCATAGATCGCCGCGATATAGCGCTCGAAGGCTTGGGACACCTGTTGCCGCTGCGCTTCGCTCAGGCTTGCCCATTGCGGCCCGACCGCGAGCTGCGTCATGAACGGGATGTCGAAGAGCCGGCGGACCACCGGCTCGACCTGAGCATAGCGCCCATGCGGCCCGAGAGCCGCGCCGTTGCGCATCGTTTGCAAGAGCGTCGCATAGAGGCTGCGCACCGTCTCGGTTCCGCCGGCCGCCATCGCCACCGCGCGCGGGGACAGCGCCGCCAGGCCGAGGCAAAGCGCAACACCGGCAAGACTCAAACTTCGGACTGTGGCTGGGATCGAGCGTTTCATGCTGCATCCCCGTTGAATTGGGTTGATGAGGTGGAGGAGCACATGGGTCGCCGCCGCCGGGCTCGCCGGGCAATGTGCGCATGGCTCTAATGCGCGCAGGCCTGCTTGCGAACCGGCATTTCGGCACCATGCGCACCCTCGGCAGATCGGCGATCTCACGCTTCTCTAAACAGCCCGCGCGGCACATCGTTACCGATCGGCCAGCGAGTCGAGGGGAGCGTCGTTTATTTTCTGACCGGTAAAGCGTTTGACGCCGGCCGTTCGGCCGGTCGCAGCTCCTCTCAATAACGCCGCAGCAAGCCAACGAGGCGGCCCTGGACCTTGACGCGGTCGGGCCCGAAGATGCGGGTTTCGTAGGCCTTGTTGGCCGGTTCGAGGGCGATCGAGGCGCCGCGGCGGCGCAGCCGCTTCAGGGTGACTTCGACATTGTCGACCAGCGCGACGACGATGGCGCCGTTCTCGGCGGTGTCGCCGCGCTGGATGATGACGCTGTCGCCGTCGAGAATCCCCGCTTCGATCATGCTGTCGCCGGCGACCTCGAGCGCATAATGCTCGCCGCGGCCCAAGAGGCTCCCCGGCACCGCAATCGAGCTGTTCTGGTCGCGCAACGCCTCGATCGGGGTGCCGGCGGCGATGCGGCCGTAGAGCGGCAGGTCGACCGCCGCGGTATCGGGGGCGACTGGCGTCCCGGGCAGCGCGCCGGCAAAATCGCCGCGGATGACGGTCGGCGAAAATCGTCCGCGCTCGGCCACACCCCCATTGGCGCCACCAGTGGAGCCCGATGGGGCCGCGCTCTCCTCCGGCAACCGGGTGACTTCCAGGGCGCGGGCGCGGTGCGCCAGGCGGCGGATGAAGCCGCGCTCCTCAAGCCCGCTGATCAGCCGGTGGATGCCTGATTTCGAGCGCAAATTGAGGGCGTCCTTCATCTCGTCGAATGACGGGGCAATACCCGTCGTCGACAGCCGTTGGTTGATGTACAGCAGCAGCTCGTGCTGCTTTTTCGTCAGCATTGCCAATTCTCCGGTCAGGGAACAAACCCTAAACGCCAATACTGTTCTACTTTGGTTCGCGTGCAAGGTCAAGCCCCGCTCGGCGCGCCGTCGCAATTTTGCTAAGCTTCGCGGCCTTGCCCGACAGGAGCCGGTGGCGAGCCATGCCGCGCCCAATCATCATCGACACCGATCCCGGGATCGACGACGCAGTTGCGATCCTCCTCGCGCTCGCCTCGCCCGAGCTCGCTGTGCTGGGCCTGGTCGCGGTTGCCGGCAATTTGCCGCTGGCGGCGACGGCACCGAATGCACGCAGCCTCGTCGAACTCGCCGGCCGCGCCGAGCTGCCGGTCTACGCCGGCTGCCCCCGCCCGCTCGGCCGGACCGGGATTGCCGCCGAGGAGGCGCATGGCACCGGCGGCCTCGGCGATCTGGTCCTGCCGCCGCCCCGGCATCCGCCCCGGCCGGAGCACGGGGTCTTCTACCTGATCGAGGCACTGCGCGGGGCCGAGCCCAGCAGCATCACACTCTGCGCGCTGGGCCCGCTGACCAATCTCGCGATGGCCCTCGTCGCCGCGCCGGAGATTGCCGGCGGCATCGCCGAACTCGTCGTGATGGGCGGCGGCACGCATGGCAACGTAACCGCGGCCGCCGAATTCAACATCTACGCCGATCCCCACGCCGCGGCGCTCGTCTTCGACAGCCGCGTGCCGATCACCCTGGTGCCGCTCGACGTCACCGAGAGCGTGCGCAGCACCGTCGAGCGCATCGCGCCGATCCGCGCGCTCGGCACGCGTTGCGGCGCCGCGGCGGCCGCGTTGCTCGGCCCCCGGCAAGCCCTCGGCAAGCCGCCGATGGCGATGCACGACCCGTGCGTCATCGCCTATCTATTGAAGCCCGAGCTGTTCGGCGGGCGGGGTGCCAATGTTGCGATCGAAACGCACAGCCCGCTGACCTTGGGGATGACCCTCATCGACTGGCGTGGGCGCAGCGGCCGTGAGCCCAATGCCCGGGTCCTCGAAACGGTCGACGCCGACGGGGTTTACCGGCTGCTGGCCGAACGCCTGGCGCGCCTGCCGTGACGGCGCTTGATAGCGGGCTGGTGCGAAACCAATTAACCCGTCTCCTCGAAGCCCCCACCCAAACCCTCCGCCGCTTGCGGGGGAGGGTTGGGCCCGCGCCGTTAGACTAGGCGTGGGAGGGTGGGGGTCGCTCAGTCACGCGACCCGACAGTCGGCCCGGCGGCGAGTGGGGGCGGCGGGACAACGGTGCCGGGAGTAAGCCAGCCGATCAACCGGTCGAGCGGCGATTCCTCGGATGGCGCGGACAGGCGTGGGCCTGTTTCGGCGATCGGCGTCGGGCTCGCCAGCGGCCTCACCGGTAACCCTTGACTCGCCGCGAGCATGAAGCTGCGCCATGTGGCGGCCGGCAACGAACCGCCGGTCACCTTGTTCATCGCCGTGTCGTCGTCATTGCCGAACCATACGCCGGCAATGAGATCGGCGGTGTAGCCGATGAACCAGGCGTCGCGGTAATCCTGCGTCGTGCCGGTCTTGCCGGCGGCGGGCCGGGGCAGCGCCGCGGACTTGCCGGTGCCGTGCGCGATGACGCCGGCGAGCATCTCGTTCATCATGCCGACAAGGTCGGGGGCGATCACCGGCCCGGGCCCCGAGCCGGTGCGGCGGTAGATGATTTTGCCGTCGCTGTCGCCGATCTCGCTGATGCCGAAGGCAAGGACGCCCATCCCGCCATTGGCGAAGGGCGCGTAGGCCGACACCATTTCCAGCAGATTTACGTCGGCCGTCCCGAGCGCGATCGAGGCGTCGTCCGCCAGATCGGAGGTGATGCCGAGCCGGTTGGCCACCGCGATCACCCGGGGGATGCCGGCGCGCTCGGCGACCTGGACGGCAATGGTGTTGATCGACTGCGCCAGCGCCTCGGCGAGGCTCATCTCGCCCTGGTAGCGGTTGAGATAATCCCTCGGCTGCCAGTTGCCGACCCGGATCGGGGCGTCGACAAAGCGGTCGGTCGGGCGCAACCCCGCTTCGAGCCCGGCGAGGTAGACGAACGGCTTGAACGCCGAGCCCGGCTGGCGTTGCGCCTGGGTCGCGCGATTGAACTGGCTGCGGCCGTAATCGCGACCACCGACCATCGCCCGCACCGCGCCATCCGGCGCCAGCGCGACGAGCGCGCCCTGGCGCACCGAATCCGTGGCCCCAAAGCGCGCCAGGGTGTCGCCGATCGAAGCTTCCGCGGCAGCTTGCAGCCGCGGGTCGAGGGTGGTGCGGACCGTCAGGTCCTTGTCTGCGGTGCCGGCGAAGTCGCGGATCTGGTCGGCCACCCAATCGGCGAAATAACGCGACCCCGGTCGAGCGACGACCGCGATCGCGGCCTCGTCTTTGCCGGCACGGGCCGCATCGGCGGCGGTAATAAACCCGGCCTCGACCATGTTGGCCAGCACCTGGTCGGCGCGTGCCACCGCCTTGTCGCGGTCCCGCGCCGGGCTGAACCGGGTCGGCGCCTTCAGGAGCCCGGCCACCACTGCGCTTTCGAACAGATTGAGCTTGGCCGCCGATTTGCCGAAGTAGCGGTGCGCCGCGGCGTCGACCCCGTAGGTCCCGGCGCCGAGATAGACCCGGTTGAGGTAGATTTCGAGGATCTGGTCCTTACGAAAGCGGTGCTCGAGCCACAGCGCCAAGAGCGTTTCGCGGATTTTTCGCGCGAGGCTGCGCTCCGGCGTCAGGAACAGGATTTTGGCGAGCTGCTGGGTGATCGTGCTGCCGCCCTGGACGATCTGCCCGGCGCGCAGATCGGTCAGCGCCGCGCGCACCATGCCGTAGGGATCGATGCCGAAATGGCTATAAAAGCGGCGGTCCTCGGTCGCGATCACCGCCTTGGGCAGATAGGGCGACATCTCCTTCAGGGTGAGCGGTCGGCCGAACAGGTCGCCAAAGCTGGCGATGAGGCTGCCGTCATCGGCGAGGATGGTGATGCTCGGGCGGCGCTCGCTTACCGTCAACTGGCTGGTGTCGGGCAGGGTAAGGGCGAAATAGGCGAGCGCGCCGCCGCCGATGATGAAAGCCCACAGACACAGCAATACGCCGAGCTTGACGGCCCCACGCCAGAAGCGCCGCCGCGGCGGTTTGCGGCGACCGGCAGGGCGGGGCGGCTGCCGCGGTCGGCCGCGGAGCGTGGTGCTGCGCAACCGCTCGTCCGGATCGATGCGCAGCCGCGGCGGCTCAGCCATCGGTCGCGCCCTGGCATTCGCCCGCGCGGATCACCGGGCGCATCGGCTTGGCTCCCCACCGCGCAGCGGGGCTACCCGCTGCTCACGCGATTATGCCGCGAAACTGTGGCGACGATTCGGCAAGACAGTGGCCCGCACTCGAGCGGTACCGCCCGCCGCGATAATCGTCGGAAACCGGCCGATTGGACGGGGCAGCCACGTGCCAGGCCGCCCGACCAACTGTCCAGGCCCAGCCAAGAATGCCGCGACTGATCGCGAATCGGTTCAATGTCCGATGCGGCGGATCAAGTCGGCCCAGCGGTCGAGGGCCGGCAGCGTCTTTGCGGCATCCTCCGGCGGGAGGCTGACAACGAGCCGCGCGATCCCTTGCTCCTGATAACGCCGCAACCGGTCGTAATCCTCAGTGGCGCCCCATACCGTCACCGGCACCTGCGCCGGGTCGCGGCCCATCTCGGCCGCCATTTGACGAAACTGCGGCAGGAAATCGGTGACGTCGGCATAGTGCTGCCGGCTGGCATTGGGGATCCAGCCATCGCCGTAGCGCAGCGCGCGCCGCGCCGAATGGGGAAAGGCGCCGCCGAGGATGACCGGCGGATGCGGCTTCTGTACCGGCTTCGGCCACGCCGCCATCGGTGGGAAGTCCACCAGTTCGCCGTGGTATTCGGCGGCGTCCTTGGTCCAGATCGCCTTCATCGCCTCGATCTGCTCGCGCATCTTCTTGAAACGGGTTTTGAACACCGTGCCGTGGTCTTCCATCTCCTCGGCGTTCCACCCGCCGCCGATGCCGAACAGAAACCGCCCGCCAGAGACCTGGTCGAGCGAGGCGACGAGCTTGGCGGTCTGGATCGTGTCGCGCTGGATGACGAGGCAGACCCCGGTGCCGAGCTTGATCGTCTTGGTGACGGCAGCCGCCGCCGCCAGCGATACGAACGGGTCCATCACGTCGTAATACTGCTTCGGCAACTCGCCGCCGGCCTGGTAGGGCGAGCGACGCGAGGTTGGAATGTGCGAGTGCTCGGGCGCCCATATCGACTCGAACCCGCGCGCCTCCAGCGCCTGCGCCAGTTCGGTGGCGCTCATCGAATAGTCGGTAAAAAACATCGCCGCGCCGAAATCCATGGTGGTTACTCCCCGAAAAAAAGCCTCAACCCTCGAAACTCATGCGCTCAGCCGCTCGATCAGCCCGGCCCAGCGGTCGAGGATCGGCACGATCGTGTCGGCCTTCTCGGCCGCCAGTTGAACGACGCCGCGCGCCACGCCTTGATCCTCGTAGCGCCGCAGGCGGTCGTAATCGGGTTGGACGCCCCACACCGTGACCGGGACGCTGGCGAGGTTGCGGCCGGCTTCCGCGGCCATCTCTTTGAACTGCGGCAGGTAGTCGGTGACGTCCTCATATTGCGGCCGGCGCGAATGCGGGATCCAGCCATCGCCATAGCGCAGCGCGCGCCGCGCGGCATGGGGAAACATGCCGCCGACAATGACCGGCGGGTGCGGCTTCTGGACCGGCTTGGGCCACGTCATCATCGGCGGGAAATCGACCATCTCGCCGTGGTATTCGGGCTTGGGCTTGGTCCAGATTTCCCGCATCGCTTCGATCCGTTCGCGCATCAACTTAAAACGTGTCCTGAACTCGGTGCCGTGGTCCTCCATCTCTTCGGCATTCCACCCGCCGCCGACCCCGAACAGAAACCGTCCGCGCGAGACCTGGTCGAGCGAGGCCACCAGCTTGGCGGTCTGGATCGGGTCGCGCTGGACGACGAGGCACACCCCGGTGCCGAGCTTGATCGTGCCGGTAACCGCCGCCGCCGCGCTCAGAGTCACGAACGGGTCCATGACGTCGCCATACTGCTTCGGCAGGTCGCCCCCCGAGGGGAACGGCGATTTGCGCGACAGTGGCACGTGCGAGTGCTCCGGCGCCCAGACCGATTCGAAGCCGCGCACCTCCAGCTCCAGCGCCAGTTCTCCGGCACCCATCGAGTAGTCGGTGAAGAACATCGCTGCGCCGATATCCATGCCGCCTCTCCCCTCCCGCCGTTGCACCCACAAATTGTCATTGCGAGCGCAGCGACGCAATCCCGTGCCGGTCAGGTCGGCGCCCGGGCTTCGGCGCACCGCGCCCGCCGTGCTAAACTTTCCCGATGGCGTCCGATGTTGTCGATCTGAGGGATTTTTACCGCAGCGCGCTCGGCCGCGTGGTCCGCCGCATGATCCGTCGCGCCATGCTGCGGGTGTGGCCCGATTTGCAGGGCATGCGCCTCCTTGGGATCGGTTACCCGGCGCCGTTCCTGTCGGCGCTGTCGGGAGAAACCGAGCGCACGATCGCGGTGATGCCGGCGACGTTGGGGGTGCTGCGCTGGCCGCCCGAGGGCCGCAATCTCGTCACCCTGGCCGACGAGGGCGAGATCCCCTTCGCCGATTACTCGATCGACCGGGTGCTGCTGGTCCACGCGATCGAGACCAGCGACGAAGTGCGCGCGATGCTGAAGGAGATCTGGCGCGTCTTGGCCGGCGGCGGACGGGTATTGATCGTGGCGACCAACCGGCGCGGGATCTGGGCCCGGCTCGACCGCACGCCGTTCGGCTCCGGGCGCCCCTACACGATGTCGCAGCTCTCGCAATTATTACGCGACGAGCAGTTCACCCCGGTCGGCGTTGACGCCGCGCTGTTCATCCCCCCGGTAAGGAGCCGGATGATGCTGCGCTCGGCGGCCGCCTGGGAGCGGATCGGCAAACGCTGGTTTCCGAGCTTTGCCGGCGTCCTCCTGGTCGAGGCGACCAAGCAGATCTATGCCAAGCCGGCGGCCGCAGGGGCACCGCGGCGCCGGCTGGTCTACGTGCCGGCAACGCACCGGCTGTAGCGATCGCCGGTACATTCTTGCGCCGGTACATTCTTGCGCCGGTACATTCTTGCATAGGGGAAATTCGCCAATCGCACAGCGTACCGAGGCGCCAGGTGTTCCCTTTCTCCGGCCGACTGCTAACATCGCCCCTACAACAAACGCCGCGCTCATTTCGACAGACGCGGCACAACTGGGGGATGAGCCTTGAGTGCAGCCGAAATCGGTCTGACCGGTCTTTCCGCCGACGAGCACAGCAGGCAACTGCGCCGCGCCGTCATCGCCAGCACTGTTGGCACGATCATCGAGTGGTACGACTTCCTGCTCTACGGCACGGTGAGCGCGCTGGTATTCGGACCGCTGTTCTTTCCCGGGGAAGACCCGCTCGCGGGCGTCCTCGCCTCGTTCGCGATTTTCTTCATCGGCTTTGTCGGGCGGCCGATCGGGGCGGCGATCTTTGGCCATTACGGTGACCGGATCGGCCGCAAGGCAACGCTGATCGTGACGCTGTTGGTGACCGGGATCGCGACCACGGCGGTCGGTCTCGTGCCTGGCTATTCCAGCATCGGCATCTGGGGCGCCATCCTCCTGACGTTCATTCGCCTGGTCCAGGGGATCGGCGTCGGCGGTGAATGGGGCGGCTCGGTGTTGCTGGCGATGGAGTGGGCGCGCACCAACAAGAACCGCGGCTTCCTGTCATCCTGGCCGCAATTTGGGGCACCCTGCGGGTTTTTCCTGGCCAATGTGGCGGTCTTGTTTTTCAGCTGGCTTTCGGGTGACCAGTTCACCACCTGGGGATGGCGCATCCCGTTCCTGATCAGCATCGTCATGGTCGGCATCGGGATGTGGATCCGACTCGGCATCATGGAGACGCCGGTTTTCCAGAAGGTGCTCGACGAGGAGCGCGTCGAACGCGTGCCGGTATGGGAAGTGTTGAAGCGCCAACCCAAGCAGGTGCTGCTGTCGGCGCTGCTGCGGCTCCCGGAGCAGGGACCCGGTTTCGTCTTCGGCGCCTTCATCTTCACCTATGGCATGACGCAGCTCCATATGACGCGGAATTTCCTGTTGACCGCCGTCATCTGCCAGACCGCCCTCGGCTTCATGTGGGTGGTGGTCGCCGGAACCTTGTCGGATTATGTCGGCCGCAAGAACATGTACATGTTCGGCTGCGTTTTCATGGCCATCTTCGGCTTCATCTATTTCGCGATGCTCGACACGGGGGTCCCCTGGGTGATCTTCCTTGCCGTCGCCATATCGCTGATCCCGGTGATGACCGAGTACGGGCCGGAGGCGGCGCTGATCGCCGAGAGTTTCACGCCGAGGTTGCGCTATAGCGGCACCTCGATCGGCTATCAGCTTGCCTCGATCATTGCCGGTGGTCCGGCACCGCTGATCGCGACGTGGCTGTTCGCCAGGTACCATTCGAGCTTGCCGATCGCGCTCTATATCCTTCTCACCGCGATAATCGGGTTCATCTCGACGGCGCTGCTGACCGATTACACCAACAAGGATATCTCGGAGGAATATGCCGGCGTGTAAGCGCCGGCCGGTCACTCGGCGCTACCGAGCGGCGTCGAGCGGGCCGGGGCCGGACCAGTCGCCCAGAACGGCGGTGTGGGTGACGAGGCCACTCTCGGCCTCCCACAGATGCAGCTGGTAGCCCGGCGGCTCGAACTGGAAATGCATTCGTGCGCCCGGGCGTAGGTCGAGCCGGAGCTGGTGGGCCGTGCTCGGTGCGGTACCGGCGACGGTGCCGGCGAAACGGCGGTCGATCGCACGGTGGAGGTGGCCGCAGGTGATGCGCTCGATTTGCGGGTGACGCGCGACGATCTCGGCAAGGGCGCCGATGTTCTCCAGGCCGTACCGGTCCATGAAGGTGATGCCGGTCGCGAACGGCGGGTGGTGCATGAGGACTAGGGTCGGTCGGTTGGGCGCCGCAGCGAGCGTGGCGTCGAGCCAGGCCAGCCGCTCCGCGCACAACCTCCCGCCATTTTCGCCCGGGATCAAGGTATCGAGTGCGACGAGGCGCAGCGAATAATCTTCGAGCGTGTAGTGGAGAAACCCGTCCGGCGGCAAATAACCGTCAGCGCCGAAGGCTTTGCGCAAGGGCGCCCGCGCATCGTGATTGCCGGCGATCACAAAGACCGGCATGCGCAGCGGCGCCAGCAGCTGGCGAAAATGGGCGTATTCGGCAGCCTCGCCATGGTCGACGAGGTCGCCGGTAACGACGGTGATATCCGGCAACGGCACCAATTCATTGATGGCGGCGACAGCGCGGGCGAGGTAGGCGCCGGTGTCGATCTCGGCGTAGACGCTATCTGCGCCCGGCGCCGGTGTGGCGATCCGCGCCCGGAACAGCTTTCCCGGCGCCAGGATGTGCGTGTCGGAAATCTGCGCAATGAGCATCAATGGGCTCCTGACAGCACAAACACGCCCTGCTCGGCCAATAAGTTGGCGAGCGCGCCGCGCGGATCGAGCGCGAAGGGACGGCCGTGCCGGTCGAGGGTCAGGCTGCGTTCGATCCCGGCGCCGACCTCGTCGCACAAGACGACAAAGTCGCGGATCGTGCAGAGATGGATGTTGGGCGTGTCGTACCACGGATTGTTGAGGAGCTCGGTCACCGGCATCCGTCCGCGAAAGAGGAGGCTGAGGCGAATCCGCCAGTTGCCGAAATTCGGAAACGACACGATCGCCCGCTTGCCGATTCGCAACAATTCTTCGAGGACGTGGCGCGGCTCGCGCGTCGCCTGCAAGGTCTGGCTCAAGACGACGACATCGAAGGCGCCATTGGGAAAGGCTTCGAGGTCGCGGTCGGCGTCACCCTGGATCACCGAGAGGCCGTGGCGGACGCAGGCATTGACCCCGGCCTGGCCCAACTCGATGCCGCGGGCGTCGACCGCCTTCGTTCGCGCGAGATAGGCGAGGAGCGCCCCGTCGCCACAGCCGATGTCGAGCACCCGCGAGTGGGGCTCGATCATCTCGGCGATCAGGCGCAGATCGCTGCGCAGCCGATCGGGAGCAGCGGCCGCTTGTATTTCCCGGGATGGAGCGACCCCGATCGGCAGGACGGCGCCGCCGCTCACGCCCCGCTTCTCCAGAACCGCGTCACGCCGCGGTGCTCGGCGCAGCCGGTAAGAAAACCACGCAAGGTCGCGAACAGCTCAGGTTCATGCAGCAGGAACGCATCATGGCCCTTGTCGGTCTCGATCTCGACAAAGCTGACATTGGCGGCGACCGCGTTGAGGGCGTGGACGAGGGCCCGGCTCTCCGATGTTGGGAACAGCCAATCGCTGGTGAACGATATCAGGCAGAACCGCGGCTGGCTGCCGGCAAAGGCGGCCGGAAGCGACCCGCCATGCTCGGCGGCGAGGTCGAAATAATCCATCGCCCGCGTGATGTAGAGATAGGAGTTGGCGTCAAACCGGTCGACAAACGTGCTGCCCTGGTGGCGCAGATAACTTTCAACCTGGAAATCGGCATCGAAACCATAGGTCACCGTGTTGCGGTCCTGCAGGTTGCGGCCAAATTTTCGGTGCAGCGCAGCTTCCGACAAATAGGTGATGTGCGCCGCCATGCGCGCGACGGCGAGCCCTCGCGACGGGTTGCGGCCATGGCTGAGATAACGCCCGCCGCACCAGTCGGGATCGGCCATGATCGCCTGCCGCCCGACCTCATGGAACGCGATGTTCTGCGCCGAATGCCGCGCCGCGCCGGCGATCGGCACCGAGGCAAACACCGAATCGGGATAGGTCGAGGCCCATTGCAACGCCTGCATGGCGCCCATCGAGCCGCCGATCACGCAAAACAATTGTTCGATGCCGAGATGATCAATGAGCCGTTTTTGCGCCCGCACCATGTCGCGCACGGTGATCACCGGGAAGTCGAGGGCCCACGGCTCGCCGGTTGCCGGGTTGATCTCCTTGGGGCCGGTCGTGCCCATGCAGCCGCCGATGACATTGGCGCAGATCAGGAAATAGCGCTCGGTATCGAGGACGCCGCCCGGGCCGACCAGCGTCTTCCACCATCCCGGGTTGCCGGTTATCGGGTGCGGGTCGGCAACATACTGATCGCCGGTCAGGGCATGGCAGATTAGAATCGCATTGCTGTGCTCCGGGTTGAGCGTTCCGTAGGTCTGATAGGCAATCGTGAACGGGCCGAGCTCGACCCCGCAATCGAGCCGCAGCTTCTCGTCAACGACGAGGCTGTGCCCGGGCCACTCGCTGCGGGGCCTTAGCTGAG
>DASYZD010000103.1:0-11165 GCA_035946655.1 Allostellaceae bacterium
GTTGTAGTCGATCACCCTTTTTACCGCGACCAGCGCTTTCATCTCATCCCTCATGACGGTTCGGCGGCGAATTTGTGCACGCGTCCCTGCTCAAGGCAAGAGGCCGAGCGCCGCCCCTCACCCCCTCCCTCTCCCCGCATGCGGGGAGAGGGAGGGACCCGCGGCGTAGGCGTGGGAGGGTGAGGGGCACTCGCGGCGTCGCTCGTTCCGGCCTACAGCCGGTCCTTGTGCTCGACGATCTTCCAGAAGGTGTTCTTGTGGATGATCTTGTCACCCTCAAAGCGGTAGATGTCGCAGCCCTGGTAATTGAGCTCCTCCCCGTCCGCGCCCTTGCCGCGCACGGTCCACAGCGAGACCGCCTGGTCGCCGGCCAGAATATAGTCCTGGCCGTCCCAGCGCATGTCGGGGATCTGCTTGAAGCGGTCGGCGAGCGCCTTCCGGATCGCCGCCTTGCCGCGCAGCGTACGGCCGACCGCTTCCGGCCCCCGCGCCAGGCAGAATACCGCGTCTTCGGCGAAGCAATCGACGATCCGCTCGACATCGCGGCTGTTGAACGCCGCCGAGATCGCCTGCATCAACTCGATCGTCACCATCGCGACCTCCTCCCTATGGCGCTCACCGGGTCGCGCCGGGCTGCCACAGCACGTCCCTCATGCCGTTGTCGTTGACCCGGCGGCCGAGCACGAAGAGGTGGTCGGACAGCCGGTTGAGATATTTGACCACTTGCGGGTTGACCTTTTCGACCGCGGCCAGCGCGCAAACCAGGCGCTCGGCACGCCGCGTCACAGTGCGCGCGAGGTGGAGGTGGGCGGCAGCTGCCGTGCCCCCCGGCAGGATGAACGAATCGAGCGGCTGCAGCGCGGCGTTCATCGCATCGATTTCGCGCTCGAGCCGCGCGACCTGCGCGGCGACGATGCGCAGCGCGCCCGCCGCCCGTGGCCTCCCCTCTTCGGGCGTGCACAAATCGGCGCCGAGATCGAACAGGTCGTTCTGGATGCGCGCCAGCATCTGGTCGGCGTCGCCCTCGACATGGAGCCGCGCGAGCCCGATCGCGGCGTTGGCCTCGTCGACCGTGCCGTAGGCCTCGACCCGCAACGATTGCTTTGGCACCCGGCTGCCATCGCCGAGCGAGGTCGCGCCCTTGTCGCCGCCCCTCGTATAGATGCGGGTGAGGCGCACCATGGCTCAGTGGTGGCTGGCCAGCAGCCAGAGCAGCGCCAGAACCAGAAGCGCCACCCCCTGCATCACCACCCGTCCCTGCATCAGCTTGTTGGAGAGGCGCGGGTTGCCGCCGCGGAGCATCGTCACCACCCCAAAGCCGAGCACGCCCAAAACGCCGAGCATCGCCAGGACGAGCAAGATCGTGAGGAAAACTCTCATCCTAGGACTATGATACCGGCCGAGGCGGGTGTCACCCCGCGAGCGCGGCGACAAGCGCCCTTGCCAGCGCGCCCGATCCGGGCAACATGGCCGCCAAGCGGTATTCCATCGGGGACACACAGTGGACGAAGTCGAGGCGGTCGTCGTCGGCGCCGGCGTGATTGGCCTCGCCGTCGCGCGGGCCTTGGCGCTGAACGGGCACGAAGTCATCATCCTCGAACGCGCCGATGGAATCGGCGTCGAGACCTCCTCGCGCAACAGCGAGGTCATCCATGGTGGGCTCTATTACCCGGCCGGGAGTTTGAAGGCGACGAGCTGCGTCGCCGGCCGCGAGCGCCTCTACCCCTATTGCCGCGAGCACGGCGTCGCTCACGCGCCGCTCGGCAAACTCATCGTCGCCACCACCGAAGCGGAGATCCCGGGGGTCGAGAAGATCGCCGCCGCCGCCAGCGCCAACGGCGTTAACAACCTCGAATGGCTGAGCGCGTCACAGGCCCGCCGCCTCGAGCCCGAGCTCAACTGCGTCGCCGCGCTGCTTTCGCCCTCGACCGGGATCATCGACAGCCACGCCCTGATGCTCGCCTATCAGGGCGACGCGGAAGAGGCCGGGGCCGCTCTGGCGTTGCGCTCCCCGGTCTCGTCGGGCCGCGTGTGCAGCGATGGGTTCGAGCTGGCGGTTAGCGGCGCCGAACCGACGACGATCCGCTGCCGCGTGCTGGTCAATGCCGCCGGGCTTTACGCGCCGGCGCTCGCCCGCGCCATCGAGGGCATTCCGCGGGCCACCATCCCGCCCGCCTATTTCTGCCGCGGGGTGTATTTCACGCTGAGCGGCAGGACGCCGTTCCGCCACCTGATCTATCCCGTCCCGGAGCCGGGCGGGCTCGGCGTCCACATCACCTTGGATCTCGCGGGGCAAGCGCGGTTCGGCCCCGATGTCGAATGGATCGATCGGGTCGATTACGCCGTCGATCCGCGGCGCGGCGACAAGTTTTATGCCGCGGTGCGGCGCTATTGGCCGGGGTTGCGCGATGGGGCGCTGCAGCCCGGCTATGCCGGGATTCGCCCGAAAATCAGCGGACCCGAGGAGCCGGCCGCCGATTTTGTCGTGCAGGGGCCGCCCGAACACGGCGTTCCCGGCCTCGTCAACCTCTACGGCATCGAATCCCCCGGCCTCACCGCATCGCTGCCGCTCGCCGACGAGGTCATGAAAAAGCTCGCCGGCTAGCGGCTCGGAGCCGCCGCGCGCAACGCTGCCAGAAAGCGGCGCACGCGGGCCGCGTTGACGCCGAAATCGCCGCGCCCGACGCGCGACACCGAGCGCACATCGACCCGGCTGCCGGCGTCGGCGGCGGTCACTCGGACGACGATGTCGTCGGTGAAACCGAACCAGCGGGTGCGCTGGCTGGCTTCGATCCGCCCCGCCGCCGGATCGCTGGCGACAATTGCCCAGCCGAGCTGCCGGGCCACCTCGAATGCGCGCTCCAGCGCTTCGGCGGGCGCCAGATCGAGCGTCAAAGGAACGATGTCGGGATAGGCCTTGCGCTGCCGGTCGCTGACCGCGGCGCCCTCATAGGCAACCGAATTGGCCCTCGCTGCCTCCCGCAGCGGCAAGATCGCACTGAACTGCGGCGGGTTGTCCCAATCGGTGGTGATGTCGTGGATCGCCGGATAGATGCCGCGCATCTCGTTGTAATGCCATGGCACATAGGTGATTGTCCCGCCGATAGCGAGGGTAAGGATAGCGATCGTAACCTGCCGTGCGTTGTTGATCCGCGCCCCGAGCGCCAACCCCATCAGCGGGCCGCAAGCGCCGCCAGCCCGCAATAGAAAGCCCCTGGCATCAGGTAGAAGAACCCGATCCGGAAATGCCACCACCCGGCCCGCCAGCCGAGCGGCCCGAGCGCAAGCACCGCCGCCGCCACAATCGCCAGCAACAGCACCAACCACGGCAATTGGCGCAACAGCCGGTGGCCCGGCCGCGGCGCGTCCGGTGTTGCCGCCGTGCTCGTCATGATCACCCTCACCCGCCGTATTCGAGGATATCGAGCCCGTTGAGGCGGTCGATCAGGAAAACGAGGCCGCGCGCCTGGTCGACGAAGACGTCGTTCGACTGCACGATCTTCTGTCCGGCGCCGGGAGTCGGCATGAAATGATCGGCCTCCTCGGGGCGGTACGGGTTCGAGATATCGACCGCGCGCAAGCCGCCGCCGAACCAGGTCACCAGGATGACATTGCCGTCGACGGTCTCCTGCGGCTGGTGCGCGCCAAACCAGCAATCGCGGTTGAAAGGCTCGTCATGCGGTACCCGCCAGGTGGCGACCGGCACCGGATGCTTCTCATCGGTGATGTCGACGATCCACATGAAGGCGTTGGGCGAGGGCGTCAGACGGTCGCCGACCTCCTCGTCGGTGACGACCGCAATCTTGCGGCCCATCAATTCGTGCGGGATCGGCAAGACCGTATGGGTCGGGCACGGATAGGGCGGGCTCCAGTCGAGGCCGCTGACAAACTTCGGATGGCGCAGATCGTCGATGTCGAGGATCACGAACCCGCCATGCCAGTAGCTGGTATAGAGCCGGTTGCCGCGCCGCAGCGGATGATGGCAGCGATGGCGGCGCCCTTGCCAGTTCGCGGTCTCGCCGCCTTCCGCCCACTGCCCCGGCATCCACCACCGGGCGATCGGCTCGGGCCGCGTCGGATCGGCGAGGTCGAGAATGACGACGATGTCGCCGACAAAGCCATTCTCCTCGGACGAGATATAGGCATAGCGCCCGTCCGAATCGAAACGGTGCGAGCCTAGAGATTTGTAGTGCCCGATCGGGCGCGGCCTGGTGCGGTCCTTGATGTCGTAAATCTTGATGCCGCCCTCGAAATCGTCCGGGCGCTCGCCGGTCGTCGCGCGGTAGAGTTCGTTGTTGACCAGCATGATGTCGCCGTGCACCCGCACCTTGTGCGAGTGGGTGTGCGATGGCAGCGCCACCTGGCTGACGATTTTCGGCCGCCTGGGATCGGCGACATCGATGATGGAAGTCCCCTCGGGCGGCTTCATATGCCCAACGAAGGCCCAGTCGCCCTCGGCAACGACCTGGCCGCCGCCCGGGATATCGAGCCTGGCGAGATGACGCAGCAAAGCGGCCATTGCGGCTTCTCCCCTGTGATCCTCCTGCCACGCTAGCACGGCCGGTCGTGGCGAAAAAAGCGGCGGCTGCCGATCTCGTGGAGCATTTGCTTTCGCGAGGGGCGGTGTGATGCCGTTCACAATCGCCGCGGGCACGGGCTGTTACGTTGATCCGGCGGCGGGACAACCAATCGTTACCACTCGAACCAAAGCCGTTCTCGACGTCAATCAATAGAAACCAGGGAGGAAATTCATGCCCGATGCGGCTCGAATCAAAGCGGTTTGCGAGGCGTGCTTCGACGCAAATGAAGACGATTGCAGCAAGTTTGCCCGCGCGGTCGCCGCTGGGCTCGGCGTGTCGCTGGCCGGGTCGGCGAACAATATCGTCGACACGATCGAGGGCGTGCCGGGCTGGGTGGCCCTGGACGACGGCGTCGCGGCGGCGGACGCCGCTGAAAACGGGAAATTCGTTCTCGGCGGCCTCAGGGGCTCGGACCAGGCAAATCCCAGCGAACACGGGCATGTCGTGGTCGTAGTCGGCCCACCACTGGCGCACGGTGCGTACCCTAGCGCTTATTGGGGCAGGCTCGGCGGCGGCGGGCAGAGGAACCAGACCGTGAACTTTGCTTGGAACGCTGAGGATCGCGACAGTGTTTCGTATGCCTCGCACGACCTCTGACAAACCTGGGCTCCATCGGGCATCGGGCGTTAGCAACTCTGCTAGAACGAACGGAGGAAAATATGGCTAAGGGGATCGATTTGCCGATCGATGCGGGAAGGTTTGTCGACGATATCAAGAGCGCCGGTATCGATTTCGTCGCCCGCTATTATCGCAGCGCGACATCGCATTTTCCGTCGCTGTCGGCGAGCGAGGCCAAGCTCTTGTCCTCGTCGGGGTTGAAGATCGTTGTAGTGTGGGAAGGGGCATCGAACCACGTATCATACTTTTCCCAAACCGCTGGCGCGAACGACGGGACGAGCGCCTATCATCAGGCGAAGGTGATCGGTCAGCCCGCGGACAGTGCGATCTACTTCGCGGTGGATTATGACGCCACCGCCGCGGATGTCGCCGGACCGATCCGTGACTATTTCCGCGGCGTCGCCGCCGGTTTCGCGGCAGCCGGAGGAGCCAATCCCGGCTACCAAATCGGCGTCTACGGCTCGGGCGCGGTCTGCCGCGCATTGATCGATGCCGGACTGGCGTCGCTGGGCTGGCTGGCGATGGCAACCGGTTGGAGGGACTTCAACGCCTTTGTCGACGCCTGCGACATCCTGCAGGGCGAGGCGCTGGATTTGCCATTCGACCACGATTCAGACGAAGCCGACGAGGATTACGGCGAGTTTCAGGTCTAAGGGCGCGGCGGTCGCCCGGGAGAAGACAGGCGCAGGGCGAAACTTGCCGCGCCCTTGCCCGCACCTGATATAGTATGGTGGGAGGTCGGCGGCGGACAGGCTCCTCGCCAACCCGGTCAGGTCCGGAAGGAAGCAGCCGCAACGAGTTCCGGCCTGGGTCGTTTGTCCGGCCTCCCACTTATCTTCGCCCAGGCAATGACCGATTCCGCGACCTCCTATCGCGTCCTCGCCAGGAAGTACCGGCCGCAGACCTTTGCCGAGGTGATCGGCCAGGAGGCGATGGTCCGCACGCTGTCGAACGCCATTCAAACCGGGCGGATCGCGCATGCCTTCATCCTTACCGGCGTGCGCGGGGTCGGCAAGACGACGACGGCGCGGATCATCGCCCGCGCGCTCAACTGCATCGGCCCCGACGGCGCCGGCGGCCCGACCGTGACGCCGTGCGGCGAATGCGTCCATTGCCGCTCCATTGCCGAAGACCGCCATGTCGACGTCATCGAGATGGACGCCGCCTCGCGCACCGGGGTCGACGACATCCGCGACCTGACCGATGGCGTGCGCTACCGGCCGGTATCGGCGCGCTACAAGATCTACATCATCGACGAAGTCCACATGCTGTCGAAGCCCGCCTTCAACGCTCTGTTGAAGACGCTCGAAGAGCCGCCGCCCGACGTCAAATTCGTGTTCGCGACGACGGAAGTGCAGCGGGTTCCAGTGACCGTGTTGTCGCGTTGTCAGCGCTTTGCGCTGCGCCGGGTCCCGATCGGCCAGTTGGTGGAGCACTACCGCGGCCTGGCCGAAGCCGAGGGGATCAGCGTTGCGCCGGCGGCTCTCGCGCTCATTGCCCGCGCCGCCGACGGCTCGGTGCGCGACGGCCTCTCGCTGCTCGACCAGGCGATCGCGCTTTCGGGAGACGCGGCGATCGAGGAAGAGGCTGTGCGCGACATGCTCGGCATCGCCGACCGCACTCTCGTCTTCGACCTCTTCGAGACGGTGCTGAAGGGCGACGCCGCCGGTGCGCTCGACCGGATGGACGGGCTGTATCAGGGCGGCGCCGATCCCCTCAATGTCCTCCAGGACCTGCTCGAACTCAGCCATTTCGTGACGCGCCTCAAGCTCGCTCCCGAGGCCGGCCTCGGCGACCCGTTCGAGGACGGTTGGCGCGAGCGCGCCCGGCCGTTAGCAGCGGCGCTCTCGATGCCGGTCCTGGCGCGGGCCTGGCAGATGCTGCTCAAGGGCCTGGAGGAGGTCCAGGCGGCCCCGGCCCCGGTGCAGGCCGCCCAGATGGTGCTGGTCCGCCTCGCCTATGTCGCCGATCTCCCGGTCCCGGCCGATCTGGTGCGCGCGCTGACCGCCGGGGAGCAAACCACTGCTCCCGCGCCCCCACCGGGGGAGAGGGTCGCGGTGAGGGGGCAATCCGCAGCGGCGCCGCAGCTGCCCTCACCCTCCCACGCCTTGAGCGCGGGTCCCTCCCTCTCCCGCAGTGCGGGCGAGGGGCTTGCGAGTGCTGCCGCTCCGGCTATTGCGATGGCGCCGAGCGCGGCGTCGGTGCCGTGCGATCCGATGCCGCAAAGCTTTCTCGAGGTCGTCGCGCTCTTCGAGAGCCGGCGCGAGGCGGTCATTGCCGCCCATCTGAAGGCCAATGTCCGTCTGGTCAGCTTCGAGCCGGGGCGGATCGAGATCCGACCGACCGAGGCGGCGCCGAGCAACCTGACCAACCAGCTCGGCGCTTTCTTGAGCGAATGGACCGGGTCACGCTGGATCGTCGCGATCTCCCAGGCTGAAGGCGCGCCGAGTTTGGCCGAAGAGGAGGCGCGCCGAGCGAGCGCGCTCCGCCACGAAGTCGCCGCCCACCCGCTGGTGCGGGCGGTGCTGGACACCTTCCCCGGCGCCACGATCGCCGCGGTCCGCGAGCGCTTTTTCGCGGCCGATGCCGGGCACGACGCGACGCCCGACGATGTCGGCGATACTCAGAGCGACGATGGCGCGAATTCGGGAGAGGACGGGTCATGAAAAATCTCGGCCAGCTGATGAAACAGGCACAGGCGATGCAGGAAAAGATGGCCGAGATGCAGGCGCAGCTCGAAGCCGTCGAAATGACCGGAGTGGCCGGTGGCGGCATGGTCCAGCTGGTCCTCAACGGCAAGGGCGACGTGAAGCGCGTGAAGATCGACAAGGCCGTCGTCGATCCCGCCGATGTCGAGGTGCTGGAGGACCTGATCGTCGCCGCGTTCAACGACGCCCGGGCCAAGGTCAATGCCCACGCCGAATCCGAAATGCACAAGCTGACCGGCGGCCTCCAGCTCCCCGGCGGCATGAAGCTGCCGTTTTGATCCGCTTTGCATCTCCAATGCCCTCCTTAATCCCTCTCCCCCCGTTTGCGGGGGGAGAGGGTAGGGTGAGGGGGGCGCTCGTTTCGAGATTCGCTGCGGCGACACCCTCACCCGACCGCTGCTTCCGCGGCGGCCACCCTCTCCCGCAATGCGGGAGAGGGGCTTAACGGCGTCGTCATGTCCGAACTCGACACCCTGATCCAGCTCTTGGCCCGGCTGCCCGGGCTCGGGCCGCGTTCGGCGCGCCGCGCGGCGCTCTTTCTGGTGAAGCGGCGCGAACAGGTGATGCAGCCATTGGCGGCGGCGCTCGGCGCGGCGGCGGCAGCGATCCGGCCGTGTTCGGCGTGCGGCAACCTCGACACCGCCGATCCTTGTGCGATCTGCCGCGATCCGACTCGCGATTCGAGCGCGATCTGCGTCGTCGAGGACCTCGCCGATCTGTGGGCGCTGGAACGCACCGGTGCCTTTCGCGGCCGCTACCACGTGCTCGGCGGCACCTTGTCGGCACTGGACGGGGTGGGCCCGGACGACCTCAACATTGCGCGCCTCATCGCCCGGCTCGGGCCGGAGAGCGAGATGATCCTCGCGCTCAACGCCACCGTCGAGGGCCAGACGACGGCGCATTACCTCGCCGACCGCGCGACACCCTCCGGCGCCAAGATCTCGCGCCTCGCCCAGGGCGTGCCGATCGGCGGCGAACTCGATTATCTCGACGAGGGCACGCTGACCGCCGCATTGAAGGCCCGCCGGGCGCTGTAGCGCGGTTATTTTGCCGCGGCCGTCAGCCCCTCGCGCTCGCCGCCCGCCGGCGCGAACCGGCCGTAGCGCAACGCCAGCGGCGGCAGGATCAACAGGTTGAGCGCCGCCGAAGTCGCCAGGCCGCCGAGGATCACCAGGGCCATCGGGCCCTCGATCTCGCGGCCCGCGGTATTCATGCTGACCGCCAGCGGGAGGAGACCAAGCCCGGTGACGAGCGAGGTCATCAGGACCGCGGCGAGCCGGTCGGCGGCGCCCTCGACCACGGTCTCGGCGGTCCACGCCCGCCCGTCCACCGCGACCAGGTGCTCGTAGTGCGAGATCATCATCATCGAATTACGCAAGGTGATGCCGAACAGGGTGACGAACCCGACGAGCGAACCGAGTGAGAGGACGCCGCCGGCAAGGAATGCCGCGACCACGCCGCCGACCAGGCTGAACGGCAGGTTCACCATCAGGATGAGGAGGTTGCGCCAGTTCCTGGTGACCACTGAGAGCAACAGCACAATTCCGACCCCGGCGAACAACCCCTTTACCAGAAGCTCGCGCTGCGCCTGCGCCTGACCCTCGGCGGCGCCGGAAAATTCGAGATAGGTCCCGCTCGGCAGCTTCACCCGTGCAGCGATTTCCCGACGAGCGTCTCGGACGAACGATTCGAGGTCGCGGTTTTCGACATCGAGCGTGACCGCCTGCCGCCGCCGGCCGCCCTGGTGCTGGATTTCATAGAGGCCCGATGTCACGCGCAGATCGGCGACCCGGCTCAGCGGGACATAGGTTCCATCGGACGCGCGCAGCGGCAAACTGCCGATCTGCGCGATATTCCCCGGGTGACGCCCGAGGTTGTGGGAAGCGAGCTTGACGACGACGTCGAAGACCTGCTCGCCGTCGTAGGTCTGTCCCACCACGTCGCCCTGATAGGCGGCGCGAATGGCGTCGAGCACCGGGACCGGATCCAAGCCCCAGCGCTGCAGGTCAGCGGGGCGCAGCCTGATCGTCAGTTGCGGCAGACCGGGCGGCGCTTCAACTTCGACCGAGGCGGCGCCGCGAACGGTGCGCAACACCTCGGCGATCTTCAGCGCCGTCTCGTCGATCAGCTTCAAATCATTGCCGTAGACATTGACGGCGACCGGCGTCGCGAAGCCCGAAAACGTCTCGTTGACACGCTCGGTGAGAAAGGTGTTGGCCGAGACATTGATGCCCGGGAAGTTCTCGAGCGGCCGGAGGAGCTCGGCCTTGGCGGTCCCCGCGTCCTCGTCCGCCGGCGGCTTCAGATCGACCTCGAATTCGCTCTGGTGGGTCCCGTGGGTGTCGCCCGCGGCAGCCAGTTCGGCGCGCCCGACGCGCTGCGCGACCGAGCGGACGATCGGCAGCTTGGCCAATACCGCGGTCACCCTCGCCCCCATCCGCAGCGACTCCGCGATCGAGGTGCCGGGCATCGCCGTCATATGCACGATGAAGTGCCCCTCCTGCAGCTCGGGCAGAAAATTCGCGCCAAAGAACGGCAACAGCGCCAGGCCGCACAGGGTCAACACCGAGGCACCGAGAATTGTCAGGCGCGGGGCCTCGACCACCCGGCGCAGCAACACTTCATAGCGCCGCCGAGTCCACTCCACGACCGGCGGATCGCGCTCTCTTGTGTGCCGCGGCAGGAACAGGAGCGCCAGCGCCGGGGTGACCGTCAGCGCAACGACGAGCGAGGCGAGGACTGCGAGGATGTAAGTGATGCCGAGCGGTGCGAAGAGGCGCCCGGCAACCCCCGGCAAGGTGACCACCGGGAGGAACACGAGGATGACGGCGAAGGTCGCATAAACGACCGCGCTGCGCACTTCGAAGGTGGCATCGAAAACGACGATTGCCGCCGCGCGCGGGGCCGCCAGCCGCTTGTTCTCGCGCAGGCGCCTCGTAATGTTCTCGACGCCGATGACCGCGTCGTCGACGACCTCGCCGACCGCGATCGCCAGACCGCCCAGCGTCATCGTATTGAGGGTGACGCCGAAATATTGCACCACAACCACCGCCGCCAGCAGCGAAATCGGGATCGCCGTGCAGCAGATCGCCGCCGTGCGCAGATCGAACAGGAAAAGAAACAGCACAACGACGATCAGTACCGCGCCGATCAAAAGTGACGTGCGCAAATTGTCGGTTGCCGTGGTGACGAAGTTGGCCGGGCGGAACAGTCCGGCATGCAGACGCACGCCCTCGCGCTCTAACGCCGGGGCGAGATC
>DASYZD010000104.1:0-23141 GCA_035946655.1 Allostellaceae bacterium
AGCAATGCCGCGATCTTCTCGATCAGGCGGCCCTTGGGGACCTGATAGGGAATTTCGGTAATGATGATCTGATAGAGCCCGTGGGCGAGCGCTTCCTTATGCCAGCGGGCCCGCAGGCGAAAGCTGCCGCGGCCGGTGGCGTAGGCCTCGGCAATGCTGTCCGCCGGTTCGACCAGGACGCCCCCGGTCGGGAAGTCGGGGCCGGCGACGTGAGCGACGAGATCGGCAGGGGGGCAGCCCGGTTGCTCGATGAGATGGAGAAGCGCCGCGCACAGCTCGCCGACATTATGCGGCGGGATGCTGGTCGCCATGCCGACGGCGATGCCGGAGGAACCGTTGGCGAGCAGGTTCGGAAACCGCCCGGGGAGGACGACCGGCTCCTTGTCCTCGCCGTCATAGGTCGAGCGGAAATCCACCGAATCGGCGTCGAGCCCATCGAGCATCGCCTGCGCCACGCCTGAGAGCCGGCTCTCGGTGTAACGCATCGCCGCGGCGTTATCGCCGTCGATATTGCCGAAATTGCCCTGCCCGTCGACCAACGGATAGCGCTGCGAAAAATCCTGGGCGAGGCGGACGAGCGCCTCGTAAACCGCGATCTCGCCGTGCGGATGGAACTTGCCGATAACATCGCCGACGACCCGGGCGCATTTCTTGTAACCGGAGGCGGGATCGAGGCGCAGCTCGTTCATCGCATGGAGGATGCGGCGATGCACCGGCTTCAGACCGTCGCGGACATCGGGTAGCGAGCGCGCCACGATCGTCGACATCGCGTAGGCCAGATAGCGCTCGCCGAGCGCGTCGGCGAAATCGATGTCGCGAGTCCCGCCGAGCGGCGCAGTGTCGGACATTCCTACCAAACCTCGTGATTCCTAGCGGTCAATCATACTAGATTTGGAAGGGTCAGAAAGAGGCCTTAGTCGGCCATTGAATGCCGTCCGGTTGTGCCATGGCGCCAGCCCGCGGCTTCGCGCACCAAAAAAGCGGCCCAAAGGCCTTTGGCCGGATCAGGGGTCACGCCGTGCGGCGAACTCCACAGCTCAATGCGATCGGTAAAGAATTCGATCAGTACGACATTGGGATCAGTCGGTCCTCCGGGGTGCCACTTGAACGACGCCGGTTTCCAGATGGCTTCCTTGACGGCAACATCGCCGATGATCTTGGCCCGACCAACGAGCGTCACGTAAGCGCCCCGAGGATCATCTTGATAAGCCAGCGTCATCCTTCCTGATCGTTCGATCTCTTCCACTTTTCGCGACCGCCGATCGGTCATGAAGCGGACGGTCCATTCGTCCGCCAGCGCCGATGGCTGCACGATCCGGGCATTCGCTTCGCCGTTCCGATCGACGGTGATTGCAAAACACATCGGAACTCGCGCAATGACCTCGCGGGCGATCCCGAGCAGTGTGTTCCCATCCATAGCCGCCTCCCGATCGATGATGTGCAAGCAACCCGGCGATCTATGCCCGCGGGCCTCTTCCAATGTAGATCAGGGGAGCCGGCGCATGCGATCCGCGAGGCGTTGGCGCGCTTCGGGCAGCTTGCCACCGTGCGGCGCCAGGACGTGGTGCGAGAGGAAGTATTGGGTCAAGTCCAGCCCGGCGACGATGTCGAACTGGCTTGCCGGCCCGCAGGTCTCCCCTGGCCGCCACAAAAAATCGGGGAGCGGCAACAGCTTGTCATGGTAGGGCCGACCAGCCTCGCGCGACACCGCGCGGCCCGAACGCGGCGAGACATAGGCAAGATCCTCGCTCACCCCGGTCGCCGCGCAGCGCGTCAGATCGAGCCCGAACCCCAACCCGGCGAGCAGCTCGCATTCCCAGGCGACATAGGATTGCGCCCAGAAGGGACCGGAACCGAGCGCCTGGAGCAATCCGGCGAAGGACCGGTAGAGGTCGCCATGCGGCTCGCGCTCCGGCAGCGCCGTCAACAGGAGGGAAGTTGCGGCGCCGAGCGCGGCCAGCCGGTCGGGAAGGTCGAGAAGGCGGGCGGCATGCGCCTCGACAAGCTCGCAATCGAGCATCCCCAGATGTTCGGGCAGACGCCCGCGCCAGCTCGCCGCGACGCTATTGCCCGGCTGCAAGAGCGCGCGCCGGCGCGGCGATTGCCCGCCGCGCACCAGCCCGCCATGACGGCCGTGCTCGGCCGTCAACAGCTCGACGATCAGCGACGTCTCGCCGTGCCGCCGCGCCGCCAGCACAAATCCGGTGTCACGCCATTCCATCTAGACATTGTAGTCGAGGCCGAGCGCGGTGTAGCGCTCGGGATCCTCGATCCAGTTGTCGCGCACCTTGACGAACAGGAAGAGGTGGACGCGGCGCTCCAGCATGCGTTCCAATTCGGCGCGGGCGCGGGCGCCGATCGCCTTGATGCGTTGACCCTGGTCGCCGAGCACGATCGCCTTTTGCCCCTCGCGGCGGACATAGATCACCTGATCGATCCGCACGCTGTCGTCGGCGCGCTCGTCCCAGCTCTCGGTCTCGACCGAAGCCGAATAGGGCAGCTCGTCATGCAGTTGCAGGAAAATCTGTTCGCGCGTCACTTCGGCGGCCAGCCAGCGCTCCGGCGCGTCGGACAGCTGATCCTCGGGAAACAGCCAATGCCCGGGCGGCGCGAGAGATGCCAGATGTTGCTTCAAATCGTCGACGCCATCCCCGGTCAAACCCGAAATCATAAAGATGCGCTCGAAGCAGCCCTCGCGAAACAGGCTGTCGGCAATCGCCAGCAGGCTGTCGCGGCGGACGAGGTCGATCTTGTTGAGTGCGAGGATGGCATGGCGCCCGCTTGCCCGGAGCCGATCGACGATCTGCCGCGTGTCGGGATCCGTGGGGCGCCCGGCGTCGACCAGGAGCACGATCTGATCGGCGTCGGCCGCACCGGCCCACGCTTCGGCGACCATCGCGCGGTCGAGCCGGCGGCGCGGCGCAAAGATGCCCGGCGTGTCAATAAGGATCAGCTGGGCCGGCCCGACGATGGCGATGCCGAGCAGCCGGCTGCGCGTCGTTTGCACCTTGGGGGTGACGATCGCCAGCTTTTGCCCGACCAGCCGGTTGAGCAGCGTTGATTTTCCGGCATTGGGGGCGCCGATCAGCGCGACATAGCCGCAACGAGCGTCTGCGCCTTCCGGAACCGCGGCGGGCGCCGGGCTATGCTTTCTCGGCATCGGAAATGCGCTCGAGGAGGGCCGCGGCCGCGCCGGTCTCGGCGGCGCGTTTCGAGGAGGCGGCGGCGCTCGCCTCCTCTTGCCCCTGGACCTGCACGGCCACCGTGAAATGCGGCGCATGATCGGGACCGCTCGTCGCGATCAGCCGATAGGCGGGTAGCGGCAGTCCGCGCGCCTGCGCCCATTCCTGCAGCGTCGTTTTCGCATCGCTCGGTGGCGCCTCCATCTCGGCGATCAAAGGTTCCCAGAACCGCTCGATGAAGGCGACTGCCGCCGGCAACCCGCCATCGATATAGATCGCGGCGATCACCGCCTCCACGGCATCGGCGAGGATCGCCGGGTTGCGCGCGGCGCCGGCGGCCGCCTCGGCGGGCGAGAACTGCAGATGACGGTCGAGGCCGATCGCGGCGGCGACCCGCGCCAGCGAGTCGCGGCGCACCAGATGGGTAAACCGTCGCGTCAGCGGTCCCTCCTGCTCATGGTCGAACCGCCGCCACAACAGGTCGGCAATGACGAGGCCAAGCACCCGGTCGCCGAGGAATTCGAGCCGTTCATAGCCGCCCCGGGGAGTGCCCCGGAATGCTCCAGCAGGCCCCGTCCGCCGCGGCCGCCGTCCTGGCCGGCCTGGTGGCGACAGCGCGCTTGGATGGGTCAGCGCCTCGGTCAGAAGCTCGGGCCGGGCAAAGGCGTGACCGATCAGCTGGGCCGGACCCTCACCCGCCAGATGCGTCACGCTCCCTGGTGTCAGGTTCGCTGGGAGCGCGGAGCCGTGGTCAGTCGATGCCATGGAATAGTCGGCGATAACGGACCGCAAATGGCCATTTCCACGCCTCCCACCAGCGCGCCGAGCCGTCGGTCGAGAAGAACAGGAATTGCGCCTTGCCGACCAGGTTTTCGGCCGGGATGTAGCCGACCGCCGAAAGCACCCGGCTGTCTTGTGAATTGTCGCGATTGTCGCCCATGCCGAAATAATGGCCGGGCGGCACCTCGTAGACCGGAGTGTTGTCGAGCGGCCCATTGTTGCCGACCTTGATGATTGGATGGTCGAGCGGCCGCTTACCCGGCCCGCGCGGCAAGGATTCGATGTACTCGTGCAGCACGATCGTCGTTCCGCCCTCCTGGTAGACGTAATCGTCGACCGGCCGTCGCGGCACTAGCTGATCGTTGATGTAGAGATTGCCGTGGCGCATCTGGATGTGGTCGCCCGGCAGGCCGACGATGCGCTTGATATAATCGACCGACGGGTCGGTCGGCAGCTTGAACACCGTGACGTCGCCGCGTTCGGGCCGGTGGGAGAACGGCAGGTAAATCCTCCCGGAAAACAGTTTCAGGCCGAACGGCAGCGAATAGCGGCTGTAGCCGAACGAGAATTTCGAGACGAACAGATAATCGCCGACCAGCAGAGTCGGCACCATCGAGCCTGAGGGTATGTTGAACGGTTCGTAGGCGACGGTGCGGACGACGAGTGCGATCAGCACCGCATAGATAACGGTTTTGACGGTTTCGAGAACACCGCCCGCCGCCTTCTTTTTGGAAATCACGGTTTCGCTCGAATCGGATTTCATGACCGTATCGATGGGGTCGTGGGCGGGCGATCAGGCCGATTGGGGCCGGGCCAAGTGACGCGGCGACCGTGCAATATCACTTACCCGACGCCGCTGGCGCGGGTAAGGCGGTAATGATCACCACCGCCTGGGCGATCGGCGGCTCGTCAGTGAGGCTGACATCGAGGCGCGCCTGCATGCCCCTCGGGGTGATCGCCTCAAGCCGGGCCAGGGCGCCGCCGGTAAGCCGCATGCCCGGCTGACCCGAGGGCTGGTTGACGACACCGAGGTCGCGCCAGAAAACGCCGCGGCGAAAGCCGGTGCCGAGCGCCTTGGCCGTGGCCTCCTTGGCGGCGAAGCGCCGGGCATAGCTCGCTGCACGAGTTAAGGCGCGCCGATCGCATCGGCGGCGCTCAATCTGGGTGAAGATGCGGTCGAGAAAGCGATCACCGAAGCGCTCGATCGCGCGCTCGATCCGGCGGATGTCGATGAGATCGCTGCCGACGCCGAGGATCATCGCGCGCCGACGCCGTCATTGCCGCGACAGCGGGAATCCAGGGACCGATAGGCCGTCGCTTGCTCTGGACCCCCGCTTTCCTGGGGGTGACGATGATTGGTTGCGAATGCGGGCATTTGAAGCGCTAGCCGTGCGCCCGCTCGACCGAGTTGATGACCGGCGTGGCGCGCAGCGCCGCGATGATCGCCGACAGCTGCTTCACGTCGGTCACCTGGATATCGATCATGATCTCGAAGAAATCGGTCGAGCGGTTGGTGATCTTGAGATTGCTGATATTGCCGCCTTCCTTGCCGATCGTGGTGGTCAGGCTACCGAGATTGCCGGGCTCGTTGGCGATCGTGACGTTGATCCGCCCGACATGGGCGGCATCGGCCTCCTCGCTCGACCACGCGACGTCGAGCCAGCGTTCGGGCTCGGCAGCGAAGCTTTCGAGCGTGTCGCAATCGATCGTGTGGATCGTCACCCCCTTGCCGGTGGTGACGATGCCGACGATGCGGTCGCCGGGCAACGGGTGGCAGCAGCCGGCGAAATGCAGGGCCATCCCGGGGATGAGGCCACGGATCGATACCGCGGTCCCGTTCGGGCGCCCGTTCTTCTTGGCACGCGCGAGCGGGATCACCTTGCCGCGGGAATCGGGCGGCAGCGGGAAGGCGGCATTGACCACTTCGCGGCCGGTGGCGAGCCCTTCGCCGACGGCGACATAAAGATCCTCGACCGTGGCGCAATGGAACTGTCCCAGCACCGCTTCCAGCGGTCGTTCGGAAAAATCCTGGCTCTGCTGGCGGAACGCTTTCTGCACGATCGCCCGGCCGAGGTCGAGATATTGGGCGCGCTGCTGGGTCCGGATGAAGCGGCGGATGCGGGCGCGCGCCTTGCCGGTGACGACAAAGCGCTCCCAGGTCGGTGATGGGGTCTGCGCCCGCGAGGTGACGATCTCGACCTGGTCGCCATTGGCCAGCTCGGTGCGCAACGGCAAAAGCCGGCCGTTGATCTTGGCGCCGACGCACCTGTCGCCGATCTGCGAATGGACCGCATAGGCGAAATCGACCGGCGTCGCGCCGCGCGGCAGAGCGATCAGATCGCCTTTCGGAGTGAAGGCGAAGACCTGGTCCTGAAACATCTCGAGCTTGGTGTGCTCGAGGAATTCCTCGGGATTGGACGCCTGTTCGAGGATGTCGAGCAATTCGCGCAGCCAGCGATATTGCCGCCCGTCTACCGAGCCCGCCTGCTGCTTGAAGATCCAGTGCGCGGCGACGCCAAGCTCGGCTACCTCGTGCATGTCGCGGGTACGGATCTGCACTTCGATCCGCTGCCGCTCCGGCCCGATGACGCCGGTATGGACCGAGCGGTAATTATTTGGCTTCGGCGTCGAGATGTAATCCTTGAAGCGGCCGGGGACGACGTGATAGCCCGAATGAATGACCCCCAGCGCGTGATAGCAATCGGCGACCCCGTCGACCAGCACGCGAAAGGCCATCACATCGGCGAGCTGCTCGAACGAGATGTTCTTGCGCTGCATCTTGCGCCAGATCGAATAGGGCGATTTTTCGCGGCCGGAGATGCTGGCGGCGACACCGTCTTTTTTGAGGGTCTCGCTCAGCTCGGCGACGATGCGCGCGACGATGTCGCCGCCCTTCTCGCGCAGGAACCCGAGGCGCGCGATGATGCTGGCCCGCGCGTCCGCATGCAGCTCGGCAAAGGCGAGATCCTCGAGCTGGTCCTTCATCCGATGCATGCCGATGCGCTCGGCGAGCGGGACATAGATGTCCATCGTCTCGCGGGCGATGCGCCGGCGCCGCTCCGGCTCCTTGAGGAAGCGCAGCGTCTGCATGTTGTGCAGGCGGTCGGCGAGCTTGACGAGGAGGACGCGGATGTCCTCGGACATGGCGAGGACCAGCTTGCGGAAGTTTTCCGCCTGCTGGGTCTGGTCCGATTGCAGTTCGATCCGCGACAGTTTGGTGACGCCGTCGACGAGGCGGCCGATATCCGGCCCGAAATGCTTTTCGATGTCGTCGAGCGTGGCGACGGTGTCTTCGACCGTGTCGTGCAAGAGGCCGGTGACGATCGAGGCGGTGTCGAGCTTCATCTGGGCGAGCAGCCCGGCGACCTCGACCGGGTGCGAGAAATAGGGGTCGCCCGAGGCGCGCAGTTGCGCGCCATGCGCCTTCATCGAATAGACATAGGCGCGGTTGAGCGCGCCCTCGTCCGCTTTCGGGTCGTAGGATTTGACCAGTTCGACGAGCTCGAATTGCCGCATCATGGCGCGGCTATCCCTGCGCCGTGGCGCTGTGCCGCATCAGGGCTCCTCGTCGGCGATTTCGGCCTCGGGCGCGGGCTCGTCGCCCGGCTCGCCCTCGAGTTCGGCTTCGTCTGCGATGGCGAGCATGTCCTCGTCGAGCTCGTCCTCGAGTTCATCCTCGTCGATCTCCTCCTCGGCGAGCGGCGAGTCGATCGGATCGGCGACGCCGAATAGCGTCTGCTCGAGGTCCGGGGTCTCCTCCGGTTCGTCGATCTCGATGTGCTTTTGCATCCCGCGCACCAAGGATTCCTTGAGCTGAGCGAGTTGGATCGTCTCGTCGGCGATCTCGCGCAGTGCGACGACCGGGTTCTTGTCGTCGTCGCGATCGAGGGTCAAGGGCGCGCCCGAGGTAACCTCGCGCGCCCGCTGCGCGGCGAGCAGCACCAGTTCGAAGCGGTTGGGCACCTTCAATACGCAATCTTCCACGGTAACGCGCGCCATCCTCGGATCCTTCACGCGGTTCTCTTAGACCATGAATATATGGGTGGCCCTGCGGTGCAGCAACAGCGACGCCGCCGCAGATCGGGCGATTCCTCGCGCCGGCCGGGCGCGGAGCTGCGGCGAGCTTGACCCTCCTCGTGCCGCACGCCTATATCACGGACTTCCGATAGTGGCCGGATGGCAGAGTGGCTATGCAACGGACTGCAAATCCGTGTACAGCGGTTCGATTCCGCTTCCGGCCTCCAGCGGACGCGGCCCCGCCCGTTTTTCATGGTCTGCGGGCGGGCTCTGATCCCCGGTAGCTCAGTGGTAGAGCAAGCGGCTGTTAACCGCTGGGTCGATGGTTCGAATCCGTCCCGGGGAGCCATTTAAGTCAGAGTGGTTAGGTCCGAAATGACCTAACCCTCTGATGCCCGAAACACCCTCGGGGCAACATCCGGGGCAACATTTGACAAGGTTTGGCGACATGAAGAGAGCGCAGGCCAGGCATCCCCGAACAAGTGAGCGGCTTGCCCGGCGCAAGGCGAAACTCAAGGCCAAGCACCGCCGGCAGCGGGCAAGAGCCGAAGGATAAAGCCTTGGCGACGCGCGGGATCGACTCGGCGCCGGCGATGCCTACCCGGCGCCGAAACTCGCCGAGCGAGCGCAGCGTCGGCCGATGGTAGCGGCTTGCCGGAGCCGGCTCGGGCCTAAAGAAAGACCGCCCGGTTGGCATTGGAGAAGGCGCCGACCGTGTGTTGCGTGACAGGAAACAATGCGAGATCACGCATGTGGGATGGTCAGTGTTAGGGAATCCGCCGTCGTTACCTTCGTTGGATCGACCATGGGTGTTCCGCCGTAACCGTGGCCGCTGTCGGCAAAGCCGGCGGCCATGTAGTTGACCAGCAGACCAAGGTTTGCGGACGCGTGCGGATCGTGGCCAAACCCGGGCGATCCGCCCGTACCGGCCAGGGTTTCGAAGGCCGGCAGGTTCATCGCGTCGAGATTGGCGACGGTCGAGCCCGGTGCCTGGTGATGCTCCGTATCCGCCGCCACTCTCAGCGGAACATCCCGGCCGGTCGAGGTATTTGCCGTATCGGACGATGTCGGGTTCGTTGTCGTCGAACTGCTGGCGATGACCGCCCCGGAGGTTCCGGGCGACAGCGTGATCGTGGCGGTCACTGTACCCCACGGCGCATTATTGAACAGATTCCGGGCCGAGGGCACAATCTCATTTGAGACGACAAAGCTGGTGGCCGCTGCCGGGTCGGCTACAGCGCTCGAATAGTCGCCCCATCTGATGACGTTGTTCGTCACTCCGAATGTCGCGGTCTCCGGTGCAACGCTGGAACCATACTGGACCGGCGCAAGGAATGACGAAGAGCCGGAAGGCATCACCGACGCATAGGCGGCCGGGTACATCGCCGAACTGCTGACCGTGTAATTGACAAGAACGTCGCCGTTCGCATCAACGGCTATCGATGGATTGAACGCCACCGCGCCCGAGGGCCCCGTGATGTTGCCCTGCGCGACCAGGATGTCGGTGGAAGCGTCAACTTTGACCCAATGCACCGCCGGCTGCGTTGTTCCGGGAGGTACGACTTCGAAAACCGCATAGAGGTCGCCATTGGCATACACCGCATTGGCAACCGCACCATCGCCGGCGTCGAGCAGCACACTGGAGCCAAGCTGGGGAGCCGTATATGCGCCGTTCCCGACATCGATCGAGCCTAAGGATACGGAACTCGAAGTGAAGGTAGTGCTGCCATTGGCGTTGTATAGGATCGAAAGTCCGTTGCCGGTGTAGCCGACAAAATAGTCTCCACCGGCAACCGCCACCGGCCGGTAATCTGCGGCGTTCCCAAGATTGTAGGCAACTGTCGCCCCTCCCGACAGCGGGGTGATCGTTACTGCGTTGTCGACGTATTGGCCCGATGAGACGCCAAATTGCGCAGTGGTGATGTCCAGGTAGGTTCCGTTCGAGGCTATCGTGGGCTGGTCGCCCCATGTCGCCTGGCTGCCAATGGTATACGTCGTATTGACCCGACCAAACGTCCAGCTACCGGTCGGATCCGTCGTGTTGGAAATGGCGTAAACGACCGCGCTGCCGGTGACCGCCCCGGAACCGTTCACGGTCAAGGCATCGCTCGTCACAATGAACTTTCCGGAGCCTGGATCGACAATGGCGCGCGGGTCAGTCAGGGAATAACCAGCGTCAACAGAGCCAAAGAAGGTAGCGGAGGACTCCGGGCTCAGCAGCACGGTTCCCGTTCGACCGGTGATTTCGATAACGTTGTTCTCCGCCATCAGAACATCGGTGCCAGAGACGGCAAGTGCATTATCGGGCGGAATGGCGTTGTAGCCATTGAGCGTTGCGTTGTTGCTATCCGTAGGACCGCTGATGACCTCGCTGACAGTCAGGGTTGGAGGCGAAGGCAGCGAAACCGTTATGGTGCCGTCGGTTGCAACCGAAAACGTATCGCCGGTATACGAGGAGGCAAAAGTGATGGTGCCGAGAAGAGTGCTCGAGCCATCGTAGACGCTCAGCACCGTGCCGGAGCTGTCGAGCGCAGCACTCGCCGCTCCCGCAACTTTGATGCCGTCGCCGGCTCCGAAGTTTGCGACCACCCCCTGAAAATTACCCAGGCTCGTTTGGCTGAGGTCGAGGACCCCATTCGCACCGTTAAACGAAACCGTCGGATGGATCGCGCCACCGCCGACGCTGCCGTCGAACCGAAGGTCGGAACCCGCGACATTGGCGATCTGGAAGGTAGAGGCGGCGCTGCTGTCGACCGCACTCTTAAACTCGAGGGTTCCGCCACTTGTCGTGATGGTACCGCCGCCCAACAGCGTTGCGGCCAGCGTCCCCTTGCCGCTCAGCGTTGCCGCGCCGCCCAGGGTGATCCCGGAGCCATCCGTCAGCGTGCCGCCATCAAGCTGGATCTGGCCGCCGTTGACTGTTTCGGCGGCGCCGATCGACAGATTCCCGGCCGTGCCGATTTCAAGCGTCTGGTTGGCGCTGCGCAATGCGATCGCCCCAGCCGTAGCGGCGCCGTCGATCTTCAGGTCGGAGGCAGAGCCCGTCGCGATCGCCAAATTGACGCCGCTCGCTACTGTCCCAGTCAAGTCCAGCGTGCCACCGCTAGCCGTAACCGTGCCGCTGCCAGACAACGACGCGGCCACCGTGCCCCAGCCGCTCAGGCTGCTGGTGGCCGACGCCACAGCCAGGCCGGCCGCGTTGATCTTGCCGCCGGCGATCGTAATATGACCGGACTGGTCGTTGATGCCACTTGCGCCAGTGACAGTGAGCGTGGAGGTGCCGATCGCGAGCGTTGCGTTGCTGTCATTTACGGTAAGGGAATTGACAGTGGCGGAAACGTTCAGCGTCAGCGTGTAGGTGCTGCTGCCGTCAAGGAAGACGTCGTCGGTGGTCCCGGGAACGCCGGATGGGGACCAATTACTCGACTTACTCCAGTTTCCGCTTTTTGGCGTTGCGGTGCTTCCTGACGGTCCTTTCCAGGTTTTCGTTGCCATCGATCCATTCCCCTAGGCTAAGCTGATGGTGACGGGTGCGGCTATCGCGCCGAAGGCGTGGAACGCCGGCGAGAGCGCGCGGTAATCGTTGCCCAGCGCGGCAGTTAGAGTGTTGTGCGGCGCGCCCGCAGAACCATCGTGGGCGGCAACCGAAGCGGCGCCACCATTGGGACCGAGCGCGTCGCTGATCATGCTGGTCTGGTCCCTGGCGCATCGCTGGCCCCGAGGGCGGGTGGACTCGCTAATCATTACTATTCACTTTTAACGATTCTACCGCCGTCATTATAAAATTTTGCGGCGATATCAGCCAATATTAAAAGCGCATATAAGCGAGGCATTTTACAATCGTTTAAGACTTTCACTGACGAACACGTTGCCCAAGGAACGGGCGGGCGGTCAGGAGGCGGCACCGGCGGCGCGGCACCGAGAGCGCCTGCAAAAAGCCCTGCGCCGACAACGCGACGATCAGGCTCGGCGAGCGGCTGGATGTCACGGTCGGGGGAAATTTGCGCGCACCACAAAAGCGGGGCCTGTTCCTGCCCGGACCGCAGCGTTGCGGGATCGCCCATGTGTGGCCCCAGCTGCCACGAAGACCACGAGTTTGCACGACGAGGTTTTACGAAAGGTTTAACAGGTTCCACAGGGTCGATCGCAACGAGACTTGCCCGACACCCGAGCCGGCGGATCGAGCGCCTATGAGAGCGGCATTACGAGCCATGGCGCCCCACTACGATAGCGGGCGCGGCGGAGCGAGGCTCGGACCGGGGCTCAGGGTCCGCCGCACCAGCCATTTACGAAGCTCCTCTAGGACCAACATGGCTCCGGCAAAGGGGATCATGAACACCCACAGCGCCGCCGGAGGCGCTGTGGTTTCCAGCACTAAATTGCCCCAAGGCGTATAATCGATCGCCAGGAGCAGCGCGATCTCCAGCACTACGCCCCACAGGATCAAGCGATTACTGAAGATCCCCGAGGCAAACACGGATCGCACCGAGCTCCGGCACAAAAATACGTTGACAATCTGCATGACGATGATGGCGCTGAGGCAGGCCGTCGTGGCGGCCAGATACACCGGATCGCCCGGCGCCATGCTCTGCCCATAGCTCCAGCCGGCGCCCACGAGCACAAAGAAGAACGCCGCCATCGCCGCGCCGGCCTCGATAACGCCGAGGAAGAGATAGGCGCGCAGCGCCACAGGCAGGCTCATCAATCTCTGATGCTGAGAGCGCGGCGGCTGCCGCATCGCCTGCGGATGAGCCTCTTCGACCCCGAGGCCGAGCGCGGTCAGCGAGTCGGTTCCCATGTCGATCGCCAGCGCTTGGATCGGGGTCAGCGCCAGCGGGATGCCGGCCAGCGCGAAACCGAGAAAGGGGACGAGCTCGGCGACGTTGTGGACGAGGACATAGGTGAGGAATTTCCGGATGTTCTGGAAGACCGCGCGCCCTTCCTCGACAGCGTTGACAATGCTGGCGAAATTGTCGTCGAGCAGGACCATGTCGGCCGCTGCCCTGGCGACCTCCGTCCCGGCGATGCCCATGGCAATGCCGATATGGGCGGCCTTCAGCGCGGGGGCGTCGTTGACGCCGTCGCCGGTGACCGCGACAACCTGCCCGGTGTTCTTGAGCGCCTCGACGATCCGCATCTTCTGGTCGGCGGCGACCCGGGCGAAGATCACTTCCGGCCGGCGCAGCACCTCGTCGAGTTCGCGACCGGAAAGGTTTGGCACCTGTTCGCCGCTGACGACCGCCGGGTGTTGCGAGCGGACCAGCCCGATCTCGCGGGCGATTGCAACCGCAGTGTGCGGGTGATCGCCGGTCACCATGATGACCTTGATGCCGGCGTCGTGACATTTCCTGATCGCCTCCGGCACCTCCGGACGAGGAGGATCCTCCAGCCCAACCAGGCCGAGAAAAACCAGATCCCGCTCGAGCGCCTCCCGTGCCCCGTCCGCGGCCGGCTTTCCCATCGCGAAAGCCAGGATGCGCAGGCCCTTTCCGGCCATCGCCTCCTGGGCGCCGATGATGGTTTCCCGCAACGCCCCGTCGAGCGGCGCGAGACTGCCTTCGTCGAGAATTTGCCGACACAGCGGTAGCACGGCTTCGGGCGCGCCCTTGCAATAGAGGACCGGCCCTTCCGTGGTCTCGTACAGAACGGAATGGCGCATCCGGTCGGTGTCGAACGGAATGTCGTCCAAGCGGCGCATCGCGGGAAACTCGGCTATTGCCGCTCCGGCCATTTCGACCAGAGCCGCCTCCATCGGATCGCCGAGATAGACCCGGCTGCCGTGGGCTTCCGTCTCTTTCAGGTCGTGGCAAAGATGCGCCGCCTCAAAAAACCGGTGGAAATGCTGCGCGCGCTCTGGCCGGTTGGCGAAGGCGGCGGCTGGATATCGCTCTCGGCCGAGCAAGAGTTCGCGCGCCTGCATGCGATTTTCGGTGAGCGTCCCGGTCTTGTCGGTGCAAATGACCGTGGCAGACCCGAGCGTTTCGACCGATCCGAGGTGGCGGATCAGGACATTGCGCCGGGCGAGACGCTGCGCCGCGAGGACGAGCGCCAAGGTCAGCGTCGGGAGAAGCCCTTCCGGCACCATCGCGACGATGATCCCGATCGAGAAGATGAAATCCTGCCAGAACGGCACATCGATTACCGTGCCGATGGCGAAGAACGCCAGCCCGATGCCGACCGCGAGAGCCGCGATCAATCGGCTCAAATAGGCGAGCTGCCGGCGCAATGGCGAGACAACATCATCGGCCGTCTGGGCGAGATGCGCGATCTTGCCGAATTCGGTATGAGGGCCGGTCGCGAAAACAACGGCCTTACCCTGTCCGGAGACGACCGAGGTGCCGGCCAACAGGATGTTCCGGCTGCGGATCGGATCATCTTCTTGGGAGGGGCCGGAATCGCGAGCCTGCGGCATCGCCTCGCCAGTCACGGTCGCATTGCTGACCCGCAGGGCGAACGCCTCGGTCAGGCGGCAATCCGCCGGGACGATTTCGCCCTGTTCGACGAGGAGAAGGTCGCCCGGAACGAGCTGATCGGCCGGCAAGCGCGCCACCGTCCCGCCTCGCAGCAGATTGACCCGCCGGGGCAGCAGCTCCTGGAGGGCGTTGAGGGTTTGTTCGACCCGATATTCCTGCCAGAAGGAGAATATCCCGCTAACCAGGATCACGCCGATAAGGGCATAACCGATCCGCGCCATCCCCTGCCCGGGCGCGCTCCATTCGGCGACAAAGGCGAGCCCGGCGGCAACCCACAGGATGACGGAGAAAAATTGGACGAACTCGCGAAACAGGCGCAGGACCGCGGGCGCGCGGGCGATCTTCTCGATGCGGTTGGCGCCGTACTCGCGCGTCCGGCGGCCAGCCTCTGCCGCGGATAGTCCGCCTGGATTGCTGCCGAGGCTGCTGAGGGCGGCCTCGACCGATAGCTGTTGGATCTTCATCAATACCTTGCCGGTGCTGAGCCATGCATGCTCTGCCGCGGCTCTATTTGACATCATTCGCGCTGCCGTCAGAGGCCTGGCGTTGATCCAGCTCAAGGCAGCGTCGGAGAGCGGTATCAAGATCGCTGTCGGCCAGCGCGAGGGTCGCCGTGGATGGCGCCGATCTTGAGAGGCTCAGTCAGCTGAGCCCGTTCGAGTTGAAGAACCGGCTGATCGGGCTTGCCGCCAGCCATGCCGAGCGGGTGCTGCTGAACGCCGGGCGCGGCAATCCGAATTTTCTGGCAACGGCGCCCCGTCATGGCTTTTTCCAGCTCGGCTTATTCGCAATGGGTGAGGCGGAGCGATGCGCCAGCGGGATGCCGCATGGCGTTGCCGGCTTGCCGCAAGCCGAAGGGATCGAGGCGCGGTTCGCAGCTTTCGCGCGGGCGCGCCGCGAGGCGCCGGGCATCGCCTTCCTGGCGGCGGCCGTGTCCTATGCCCGTGGCACCCTTGGCATGTCCGAGGGCGCGCTTCTGCATGAGCTGGTGCAGGGCGTCTTGGGGTGCAATTACCCCGAGCCGGTGCGGATGCTGCCCTGCTCGGAAGAGATCGTCCGGCGCTATTTGGTGCGGGAAATGACCGGCGGAAGCCGGCTGACCGCGGGGATAGACCTCTTCGCCGTCGAGGGCGGGACCGCCGGGATAACCTATGTCTTCAACTCCCTGCGCGAGAACAAGCTGTTGGTTCCCGGCGACAGGATCGCCATCGGGATGCCGATCTTCACGCCATACATCGAAATTCCGCGGCTCGACGATTATCGACTGGTCGAGGTGGCGGTCAACGCCGATCCCGAAGCCGGCTGGCAATATCCCGACAGCGAACTCGACAAGCTGCTCGACCCGCGGATCAAAGCCTTTCTCCTGGTCAATCCTGGCAACCCCACGTCGGTCAAGATCAACCGAGCCGGTCTCACCAGAATCGCGCAGATTGTCGAGTCGAAACGGCAGGACCTGATCATGCTGACCGACGATGTCTACGCAACCTTCGCCGACGATTTCGTCTCGCTGTTTGCGTTGTGCCCGCGCAATACGGTCCTGGTCTATTCGTTCTCGAAATATTTCGGGGCCACCGGCTGGCGTTTGGGGGTGATCGCCACCGCGCGCACCAATGTGCTCGATGGCAGAATAGCGGCGCTGCCGGAATTTGATCGGGCGGAGCTCGACGCACGCTACGGCTCCCTCGTTCTCGATCCGCGCGGTCTCGCTTTCATCGACCGTCTGGCGGCGGATAGCCGGACGGTCGCGCTCAACCACACCGCCGGGCTGTCGACGCCGCAGCAGGTTCAGATGGCCCTCTTCGCGATCTTCGCGTTGATGGACGAAGAGGACGCCTACAAGCAGGCGATGAAGCACATGGTGCGCAGCCGCCACCGCACGCTCTACGGTGCCCTCGGGATCGATATCTCCGAGGATCAGAACGCCGTCGATTATTACACCATCCTCGATCTCGAGATTCTCGGCGCTCGGCGCTACGGGCGCGGCTTCGTCGATTGGCTCCTCGCCAACAAGAACCCACTCGAGATCCTGTTTCGTCTCGCCGATGAAGCGGGGATCGTGCTGCTGCCCGGCAAGGGGTTCGGGACGCCCCACCCGTCGGCCCGCGTCTCCCTGGCGAACTTGAACGACGAAGATTATGCCCGGATCGGCCGGATCATTCGCTCGGTGATGGAGGAGTACGCCGGCCAATATCGGTCGGCTTCCGCCAACCGGACCGGCGCCGTAACACCCCCGAACGCGTGAACGCCTCGCCCAGCGCACGGCAAAGCTCAAGGCCAAACACCGCCGGCAGCGGGCGAGGGCGCAATCCTGGCGTCATCCTGCCTGCCGTCAGCGCCGACCCCCGTGTTCGCGGATCAGTCCGGCGAACCAGGTGCGGAACCGGTGGGCGCTCTCCTCGCCCGCTGCGATCCCCGCGCTGCGCCGCAATTGGTCGCCGTACATCGCTTCACCAAAGGCTGCGATGGCGACCAGGTGGATCAGCCATTCGGTATCCTCGCGCGCGACCGTGCCGCCCGGGGTTGCTGCAGCGACCCGGCGGGCGTGCAGCGTATCGGCGATCTCGCGCAGAATGAGGGCGGTGTTGGCCGGGGCGCCATCGGGATCTTCGACCGCCAGCCAGGCGAGCCGTTGCGCGAGCCCGCCGCGAAAGGCATCGAACACCTGATCGAGTTGCGCGCCGATCGAGTAGTCGGGCTGGGTCATCGCGGCGACCAGGCGGTCCTTCAATTCGGCGGCAGCCTCTCGGGTCAGCGCCCGCATCAGCCCTGCGCGGCTGCCAAAATGGTGCAGGATCAACGGGTGCGAGATGCCGGCTTCCCCGGCGATGTCCTGCAGCCGGAGGCCCTGCGGGCCGTTGCGGGCGACCAGCGTCTGTGCCGTCTCCAGGATTAGCCGCTTGGCGTCCGCCGGTGTGCGGCGAACCCGTCTAACCGCTTCGCTCATCGCCCGACGCCTTTCCACCCGATCGGCCAAAAATAGTTATTGACATTAATGTCAGCAAATAATACATCCGCGCGACGGCTTCGATGAGGAAACGCGCCATGCCGCAATCGGTCGACACTCGTCTCCATCCGATCACCGCGTTCCGCGCGATCCGCAAGCTCACCCGCAACCGCGAGGACACCCAGCAAGCCTTTTTGCTGATCGAAGCGCTCCGTGGCAAGACCACGCTGCGCCAGTTCACTCGCTTTCGCCAGAGCGATGCCGGTCGGGCGATGCTCGCCAAGCGGCCAAGTCTCCTGGCCCACCTCAGCGATCGAGCAAGCCTTGCCGCGTTGCCGCCAGGCTCCCTCGGCCACACCTATTGGGAATTCATGGCCAGCGAAGATCTCTCCGCCGAACAGCTGGTCGAGCTGTCGAAGATTCAGCGGCCGGTCTCTGGCGATGAACTCAGGTGGTTCCGCGAACGCAACCGCGAGATGCACGACCTCCTGCACGTCACCGCCGGGTATGGCCGCGATCCGCTGGGCGAGGCTAGCGTTGCCGCCTTCTCCTATGCCCAGACCGGGCAAAGGGGCTTCGCGGTGATCGCCACCGTTGCCGCGTTCCGCATCGCTCGCCGGCTGCGCGGCCAGCATGTGATGCGCGCGGTCTTCGAAGCCTACCGCCAGGGCAGGCGGGCCGAATGGCTGATCGCCGCCGATTGGGAGAACCTGTTGAGCCAGCCGCTCGATGCGGTGCGGGCCCAGTTCGGTGTCTCCGCCCCCACCTATTACCCGAGGATTCTGCCGAACCTGCGCCGCTTCATCGCTGCCGCGGCCGCACAACAGGCCCAGCCTGCGGCGGGTTAACGGGCGGCGCTCGCGCGGCGCAATGTCGTCGGTCATTATCGGCGTCCGCCATCGTGAGGAGTTCGCTTGATGAAGCAGCATGAGAAGGGGCTGGCATTTGTGCTGAGCGCCGCCCTGACGCTCGCCGGATGCGTCGGTCCGATCGGCCCCGCGCCGCAACTGGTGCCGCCGCCGAATTCGCCCGCGGCGGTGTCGAAGGACATGCAGTGCCGGCAATACGCCGATGCGCAGATCGCGCCGCTGCGCGACCAGGTCAACGCCAATACGGTCGGCGGCACGCTCATCGGCGCCGGGCTTGGGGCCGCCCTCGGCGCCGCGATCGGCGGCGGACGCGGCGCCGGGATCGGCGCGGCCTCGGGGGCGGTCCTCGGCACCGGGGTCGGCGCCGCCAATGCGCAGAACGCCGCGATCGGGCTGCAGCAGCAATACGACATGTATTATGCAAATTGCATGGGGGCGCAGGGGAGCCCGCCCTCGGGTTCTCCGCTTCCGCCGCCGCCACGCTATTAGTAGGCTGTAGTAGGCTAGCGGGTAGGGAGGCTGGCGCGCTGGCGTCTTGCCAGGGTCATGCTCGCCAGGGCCATGCCGACGGTGTTAAATGCGTCTGACGACAAGGGGCGCAACCCGAGGGGTGACTCATGGCCAAGACGCGCGGCACCGGGCTCCTGATGGTGTGGGCCGATATCGACCCCCAGTTCGAAGCGGAATATCACCGCTGGTATGACGAGGAGCACATCGCCCACCTGCTCGCGGTGCCGGGGTTTTTGAGCGCCGGGCGCTATGTTGCGCTTAAAGGCGGCCCCAAATACCTCGCGCTTTATGAGCTCGAGGCGCCGGACGTCTTGAAGAGCCCCGCCTTTCTCGATGGCGTCCGGTTCCGGCCGTCGGCGCGGCGCGTGCAGTATTCCGGCGGCACGATCGGCCGCAACTTTCTGATGAACGGCTACCGGCAGATCCTGCCCGTGCACACTGATCCGATCGAGCAGACCGCCGGGCCGGCGCCCTTTCTGCAGATGGGCCGGATCGACATCCCGGCGATGGTCGAAGAGGAATTCAACGACTGGTACAACACCGCCTACATCCCGCCCTATCTGGCGGTACCGGGGTGTCTAGGCGCGCGCCGCTTTGTCGCGATCGACGGCCAGCCGAAATACCTGACCCTCTACGAGTTCGAGAACGCGCAGGTCTCCGAGAGCGCACCCTGGGCCAAGGCGCGCGACAGCAACCCCTGGAGCAATCGCGTCCGGGCCTTCATGCGGCACGATGTCGGCTCGCCCGGCGTCTACCGCCGCCTCGATCCGAAGTAGCCCTGCGACTCGACCGAGTCGTGACGGCCTCTCGAGTGTGGTGGCGACACGGCGGGGCGCGTATCCTTCTCGGCCTCACCGATCCAAAGGATAGGGCCATGCCAGCCGCCGATACCGATCCGAGCTATCTCCCGGTCTGCCACCTCGCGGCCGAGATTGCGGCGCGGCGGCTGTCGCCGGTCGCCCTCGTCGAGGCGTTGCTCGCGCGGATCGCCGCGCATGACCCGAAGCTGCACGCCTTCATCGATGTCTACGCCGACGATGCGCGGCTCGCCGCCGAGGCGGCCGAGAAGGCGATCCGCTCGGGGCATGCGCTCGGGCCCTTGCACGGCGTACCGATTGCGCTGAAGGATCTGATCGATCTTGAGGGGCGGGTGACAACCGGCGGCTCGATGGCGTGGCGCGACCGCCGCTCGCCGGTCACCGCGACCCTGGCGCAGCGCCTGATCGCCCAGGGGATGATCGTCCTCGGCAAGACCCATACGGTCGAGTTTGCGATGGGCGGCTGGGGCACCAACCAGCACCTCGGCACCCCGTGGAACCCGTGGGATCTTACTGTCCGGCGCACCCCGGGCGGGTCGAGCAGCGGCTCGGGCGTCGCGGTCGCGGCCGGGTTCGCGCCCTGGGCGATCGGCACCGACACCGGCGGCTCGGTACGCCTGCCGGCGTCGTGGTGCGGCCTCGCCGGCCTCAAGACGACGATCGGGCGGGTCAGCACCTACGGCATCCTGCCGCTCGCTCCCTCGCTCGACACGCCGGGGCCGCTCGCCCGCTCGGTCGAGGACGCGGCGTTGCTCTATAGCGTCATGGTGGGACGGGACCCGCTCGACCCGCGCACCCTCTCGGCGCCCCCGCCCGATGATCCGCTGGCGGGAATGCGCCGCGGCGTGCGCGGCATGAGGCTCGCGCGGATGCCGACCGCCGAGCGCCAAGGTTGCGCTGCCGAAATGCTCGCCGCCTACGACGCGGCGCTGGAGCGGCTGGCCGGGCTCGGCGCCGAGATTGTCGACGTTGCCTTGCCGTGCCGTTTTGCCGATGCTACCGACATGGTCGGGCGGATCATCGGCTCGGAAGCCTACCAGCTGGTCGGCGATCTGGTCGACAACCCTGCGCTCCCGATCGACGATGCGGTGCGCCCGCGCATCCAGATCGGCCGCGGCATCAGCGCCCGCGACTACCTCGCCGCGCTCGCCGAGCGCGATGCCTTGAAGCGCCGCTTTCTCGGCGCCCTCGCGGGGATCGATGCGTTGTTGACCCCGACGACGCAAACCGCGGCGATCCCGGTCCAATCTGTCGATCAGGCCACAACGCCGGCGTATTTCACCCGGTTCGTCAACCTCTTGGAGCTGTGCGCGCTGTCGCTGCCAAACGGCTTCACCGAAACCGGATTGCCGCTATCGTTGCAGATCATCTGCCGGCCCTATGACGAGGCGACGGCGTTGCGCATCGGCTGGGCCTATCAAGCGGCCACCGACTGGCACGAGCGCCACCCGCCCGGTCTCGACGGGTAGACCCGCCCAGCGATGTGCGGGCGCTTTGTCCAGAAGACCCCGCTCGGCGACATCCGGGTGCTGTTCGAGACTGCGAACCCGGTGCCGAACATGGCGCCACGCTACAACGCCGCGCCGACCGACAGCCTCGCGGTGGTGCGCTACAACCCGCAGACCCGGGAGCGCGCGCTCGACCTGTTGCGCTGGGGGCTGGTGCCGCTGTGGGCGAAGGACCTGTCGTTCGGGCCGAAATGCATCAACGCCCGCTCTGAGACCGTGGCCACCAACAAGATCTTTCGCGATGCCTTCGAGCGGCGCCGCTGCCTCGTGCCCGCCGATGGGTTCTACGAGTGGCACAAGGTGGGCGGCACCACCCAGCCCTATGCGATCCTACCGCAGGAGGGCGCGATCTTCGCCTTTGCCGGCCTCTGGGAGCGCTGGAAGAACCCCGCCGACGGCAGCATCCTGCGCAGCTTCACGATCGTCACCGGCACGCCCAACAAGCTATGCCAGCCGATCCACGACCGGATGCCGGTGATCCTGCCAAAGGGGGCCTGGCCGCTCTGGCTCGGCGAAGTCGAGGCGAGCCCCAACGACCTCCTGGCGCTCCTTGTTCCCTATCCGGCCGAACTGATGCGCGCCTACCCGATCGGCAAGGCGGTCGGCAATGTAAAGAATGACGAGCCCGGGCTGCTCCTGCCGGCATAGGCTCAATCGCCAAAGCGCCGGCGCAGGAAATCGCGGACATCCTCGGCGCAGCGGTCGGGGACGGCGTCGCAGATATTGTGCGGCAAGCCGTCATAGACCCGGAAGGTGACGTCGCGGAGCTGGCGGAACGGCTCGTAGTTGGCAACGGAACCGACCGTCTCGGCGCCGGGAATGACGACGAGCGTTGGACAGCCGATCTGTGTGACCGCGTCGCTCCAATCGTAGCTGACCATCAGGGCCACGAATTTGGCGATGTAGGAGGGATCGTTTTTTCCGGCTTCATCGAGAAACCAATTTACGAGGCCGGGATCGGCATCGGCCGGGAGGCGGTCGCGGATCGTCTCGGCGAGAAAGCCGCGCAGCCCCTTCGCCGCAATCTGCGGGATCCAGCTCGGCGCCTGGCTCTGCTTCAGCCCCGGGGTCGAGCCGAAGAGCGCAAGGCTGCGGACCCGTGAGGGAACCGTCATCGCCAGCTGCTGGCCGAGGTAGCCGCCCGCCGAATTGCCGACAATGTGCGCGCTCTCGATGCCGAGATGGTCCATGAGTTCGGCCACATCGAGGACGAGCCGCTCCAGCGCGAGGGGTGCTTCGGCCGGCGGCGCCTGCGAGCGCCCATGGCCGCGCAAATCGAGCCGCACCACCCGGTAATCCCGGCATAAATGCGGGACCCAGCCAAAATAGCGCCGGGCGCTGCCCATCGCCGCGTGCAGCAAGAGGACGGTGGCCGGGCGCGTCCACGGATCGGTAAAATCGTCGATGTCGTAGGCGAGCGAGATCCCGTCGCTCGCCGTGAAGCTTGCAATTTCGGTCATTTCGCCGCCGCGGCCTGCGCCGGGCCGAGCGTAGCCATGAACTCGATGAGGTAGGGCTTCCACAGCTTGGCGTAGTAATGACTGAAATGGCCGTGGGTGTCGGGGCCGGCCGGGATCAAGACGTAGCGTCCGTGGCGGACCCGCTTCATCGCCCGCTCGACGGTGCCGAGCTCGGGCGGATTGGCGTGATCCTCGGCATCGTTGATCAGCATGACCTTGGCCGTGATCTTGTCGAGGTCGGGTTCGGGGTTGTAGTCGCGGATCGCCTCGATCGCCCACAGCTGGTTGTTGGCGTCGCCCTTCTTCGCCTCCTCCAGGCGGCGCTCATAGAGCGCGTCGGCGGCGGCCAGAGTAGGGGCCATCTCCTGGATGCGGGTCGGGCTCTCGGTGCCGAAATTGCCGGCCGCGCTGTAGACGTAATGCGTAGGGTTCTTTTCGTAGAAGCCCCCCTCCCAGTCGGGATCGTGACGGATCGCCTCGGCCGCGGCCCGCCGCATGATCCAGTTGCGGCCGCTGATCTCGACCGGCTGGCAGGAGAGCGGCACCACCCCGTCCATCAGGTCGGGGTACATCTCGGCCC
>DASYZD010000105.1:0-13603 GCA_035946655.1 Allostellaceae bacterium
TCGGCGTCGCCTCATCGGCCTGCCCCTGCAAGAGGCAGGCGGCGGCGGCGATCTCGTCGGCAAACCCGGTCTCGGTGACTTCGAGCTTGCGTCCGAACAGATCGGGGTGGCCGCGCCAGTCGATCAACGCCGGCAGGCCGGCCGCACCCAAGGCGATCCCGACCGTGCCGCGACGAAACGGCCGGCCGAAACTGTCGCTGATGATGATTGCGATGCGCCTGCCGGAGCTCGCGGCGAGAGCCTCCTGCAGAGCACGGGCCGAGCCGTCGGGATCGAGCGGGAGCAGCAGCACGCGCTCAGTGCCGTCGTCGGGGGCAACATTGGAGTGGTCGATCCCGGCATTGGCCATGACCCAGCCGCGGCGGTGCTCGGCGATCAGGAGGTTGGGGCGATGGCGCACGATGCGGCGCGATTCCGAGAGGACCACCTCGACAAGCCGCGGGTCCTTCTCGACTTCGGCGGCGAGCGCGATCGCCTCCTTCGACGGTTCGACGCTCGCGACATCGACCACCCGGTCCTCGGCTTTTGAGACGATCTTCTGGGCGACGACCAGCACATCGCCGTCCGCCGGGGCAAACTCCGTCGCGCGATAGGCGGCGAGCACGATCGCCCCCAAATCGTCACCCGCCTTGACGAGCGGCACGCCCTTGAGCCCGGTGATCGTCAGCTGGGTGGACATGGCGCCGGCTTGAGCGACAGAGGAGGATGCATCATTTGCTCTCCCAGATATGTCATACCGGCGACAGCCGCTATCCATGCCGGACATGGGTCCGGGCTTGCGCCGGGACGACAATGGGAGGGGCCGGAACGGAACACTCCTGCGCGGCCTTAGGTCACCCGAACGCCTTGCGCAGGCGGGGCAGCACCTCTTTGGCGTAGAGCTTCAAGAAGCGTGGCTGGTCGGGGCCGGGGGCGTGGAAGACGAGGTGGCGGAAGCCCAGTTCGACGTAGGGGCGGATGCGCTCGACCTGCTCGTCGGGGTCGGACGACACGATCCACCGGCTGGCCGCCCGATCGAGCGGCAAAGCATCGGCGAGGCGCTCCATCTCGATCGGGTCCTCGATCCCGACCTTCTCCTCGGGCGAGAGCGCGAGGGCGGCCCAATGCCGGGTCAATTCCTTGGCCTCCCGCGCATCGGTGTCGAACGACACCTTGACCTCGATCATCTTCTCGATGCCGTCGACGCTGCGCCCGCGTCGCTCCGCCCCCTCCGCGACCTTGGCGGTCAGGTCGATATAGAGCTGCGGGTTCTTGCCGCTGGTGCAGATGAAGCCCTCGGCGATCTGCCCGGCCATCGCCGCGGCGAGCGGCCCCGAGGCGGCGACCCAGATCGCCACCTTGTGTTGCGGCCGGTCATAGATCGTCGCGCTTTCGGTGCGATAGAACTGGCCCTCGAAGGTAACCCGGTCTTCGGTCCACAACTTGTTGATGAGGATGATCGATTCGCGAAGCCGGTCGCGCCGCTCCTTGGCGCCCGGCCAGGCGACGCCGCTGGATGGCACCTCGTTCAGGGATTCGCCGGTGCCGACGCCGAGCACGACCCGCCCGGGGCACATCGCGCCGAGCGTGCCGAACGCCTGGGCGACAACCGAGGGATGATAGCGGAAGGTCGGCGTCAGGACGCTGGTGCCGATCTGGGCGCGCCGCGTGCGGGCCCCCAGCGCGCCGAGCCAGACGAGCGCCGCGGGAGCATGCCCGCCGGTATGCTTCCACGGCTGGAAGTGGTCGCTGACAAAGATCGAGTCGAACCCGACCTCCTCGGCCAGGCACGAGAAATCCAACAGCTCCGTCGGGGCGAATTGCTCGGCCGAGGCCTTGTATCCAAGTTTCAGCACCTTCTCGCTCCTATCCAATCATTTCACACCTTGGCCAGCACGTCCTCGCGCAGGCGCTGCATGTTGGCGAGGACGGCCTCGGCGGTGTCGCCGCCGAAACTGAAATCGACGGCGATGACGCCCAGATCACGCAACGCGCGCAGATCGGCGGCGATCGCCCGGTTGTCGCCCGACCCCAGCCGCCGCTCGCCATTATCGGCGCGCTCGGGGATGCCCGTGCCGAACTGCGAAAAGCGGTAGGCGAGCTCAACCTCCTTCGGGTTGCGCCCGGCGCCGGTAGTCAGTTTGGCGAGCCGCACCTTCCCCGCTTCCAGCCGGGCCAGCGTATCGAGCCGGTTCCTCGGGTTGGTGCCGATCGGATACCACGCATCGCCGAGCGCAGCGGTGCGGCGCATCGCCGGCCCGCTCTCGCCGCCGACCCAGATCGGAACCCTCGCCTGGACCGGGCGCGGCTGGAAGAAGATATTGGAAAACTTGGCGTACTTGCCGTTGAAGCTGGGGTTTTCGTTGGTCCACAGCTCGCGGCAGACGGCGATCGTCTCGTCGGTGACGGCGCCGCGCTCGGCGAAGGGCTCGGTGCCGACCGCCTCAAACTCCTCCTGGCACCAGCCCACCCCGATGCCCCAGGTGAAGCGGCCCTCGGAGAGGACGTCGATCGTCGAGATGATCTTGGCGGTCAAGACCGGCGGACGATGCGGCACCACGGTGACCGAGGTGACCAGACGCAATTTCTCGGTCTTGGCCGCGACAAAGGCGACGCAGGTCAGCTGCTCGTGACGGTCGCCGCCGGCGCGGCCGGGAAATTCTCCGGTGTCGGAATAGGGATATTTTGCCTCCATGTCGCGCGGGATCGCGACGTGGTCGGAGATCGTGCAATAGTCGTAGCCGAGCGCCTCGCCGCCGCTGACGATGCGCGCCAGATCGCGCGGCCCCGACAACGGCCCGCTGACCGGCGCGCCAAATCCGAACTGCATCGCTCCCTCCCGCCAGGATTGGGTGTCTCCCCTAGCCTAGTGTCTGGCGGCGGCGTTCGCTACAGGATTTGACCCGCCGGGGCGAGGAGCATCAGGCGAAGAGGCGCTCTTTCTCGAGGCCCTTGTACATATCGGCGACGAATTCGCCGTAGCCGTTCCAGATCAGCGTGGGCACGCGCTCGTCAGTGCCGAGCACGCGTTCGGATGCCTGGCTCCAGCGTGGATGCGGCACGGCGGGGTTCACATTCGCCCAGAACCCGTATTCACTCGCCTGCAGCTGCTCCCAATAGGAGAGCGGCCGCTTGTCGGTGAACTCGAAATGGACGATCGACTTCACCGATTTGAACCCGTATTTCCACGGCACGGCAAGGCGCAAGGGGGCGCCATCCTGCTTGGGCACGGGCTTGCCGTACATGCCCGTAACGAGGAAGGCGAGTTCGTTACGTGCTTCGGCCATCGTCAGGCCTTCGACATAGGGCCAGGGATAAAAGAATTTGCGCTGCTCGGGCGCGGTGTCCGGATCCATGAAGGTTTCCATCCGCACGTACTTGGCCGAGCCCAGCGGCGCCGCGAGAGCGACAAGCGCGGCCATCGGAAAGCCGGTCCACGGCACCGTGAACGACCAGGCTTCGACACAGCGATGGCGGTAGAGCCGCTCTTCGAGCGTGATCTTTTTCACGAGGTCGTCGAAACCGAGGGTCAACGGCTTTTCGACCATGCCGTCGATCTTGATTGTCCACGGCTCGACTTTGAGGGCCTGGGCGTCGCGCCAGACCGACTTCTCCATCCCGAACTCATAGAAATTATTGTAGGTCGTCGGGTATTTCTCGTCGGTCAGCTTCCGGTCGAGCACGTATTTGTCGTTGCGTTTTGCCGGATAGAGCCCGGCCGGCGGGTCGGCGTCGGCGGCCAGCGCCATCCTGCCCAGGCCCGCGGCCAAGATCGGGCCGGCGGCAAGGCCTTGTAAGAGCCGGCGGCGATCCTTGAATACCGCCTCGTCGGTCGCCGCGCTCTCCCGAAGCTCCCAGCCGCGCCGCTTGCGGATCAGCATCGTACGCTCTCCCTCGCTCTACCGCGCTCGATGTGGGCGCACGAGGGGCGGCGGTAAAGTCACGCTTTCGCGATCCGGCGCCATCTGTCATCCCGGCGCCCACCATTCCTGCGCCGACGCATCGCAAAAGTACCGGTCCCCGGCACAGGCCGGGGTCCATCTGTCAATCGCTGGAGCCACGGCTCAATCGATCCCGGCCTTCGCCGGGAACCTGAAAAGGGGGGCAGCGGATCCCGGTCATCGCCGGAGAGATCGATGCAAGACCCCCGCTACTGCGCGGCTTCCTGGGCGCGGGTTTGGATGACTTTCTCGGCGGGCCGGCCGGAGAGCTCGGCCATGTGGTCGAACTGGCGGGCGAAGCTGCCGACGCCGAGGGTGAGCGAGCGCAATTCGACGATCAGATCGTGCAATTCGCTCCTGGGCAGCTGGGCCTTGACGATGTCCCAGCCGGGCCAGTCGGGCTTGGCGTCGTAGCCCAGGATCTGCCCGCGCCGCCCGGAAATGAGGCGTTGCGCCCGGGCGGTAAAGGCGTTGGGCACCGAGATGTCGACCGAGTCGATAGGCTCCAGGAGGATCGGTTCGCATTTTGTCAGCGCTTCCTGGATCGCCTGGCGGCCGGCGGTCTTGAACGCCATGTCGGAGCTGTCGACCGCGTGGAACTGCCCGGTCAAGAGGTCGACCGCGAGATCGACCACCGGGAAGCCGAGCGGCCCATGCACCAGCGCCTCGATGATGCCCTCCTCGACCGCCGGGATGTAGTTGCGCGGGATCGCCCCGCCGACGACCTTGTCGGTAAAGGTGAAGCCCGAGCCCCGCGGCAAGGGCTTCACGTCGATCGTGCAGTCGGCGAACTGACCGTGCCCGCCCGATTGCCGCTTGAAGCGCGAATGCTGCTGGGTACCGCGGCGGATCGTCTCCTTGTAGGGCACCGCGGCGTGGTGGCCGACGACGGCCAGGTTGTGGCGATTGCGCAGCCGGTCGATCGCGATCTGCAGATGGACGTCGCCCTGGCCCCACAGCACCATCTCGCGCAATTCGGCGTTCTGCTCGAGCTGGAGGGTGGGATCCTCGTCAATGAGCTTCGCAATCGAGCCGGTGAGCTTGACGTCGTCGCCGCGCTTCTCGGCGTGGACAGCTAGGCCATAGACCGGCTGCAAGAGTTCGGGCTGAACCATCGCGGCAGCCTTGCCGGACGGGGCGAGGACCGCGCCGGTGGCGATTTCCTCCATCCGGGTCAGCCCGACAACGTCGCCGGTCTGGCCGGCGGCGATTTTCTCGTGCTGCGCGCCCAACAAATGCACCACCCCGGCGACGCGCGAACCGTTCAAAACCATGCCTTCGGAGATCGGGCCGCGCCAGACGCGCGACAAGGACAGTTTCCCGGTATGCGGCAGGTGATAGGTCTTGAAGACCTGGGCGAGCGGCTCGCCGGTGGCGGCGATGCCGAGCCGCGTTGCGGTCTCCGCCGGGCCGGGCGCCTCGTGGCGCAGCGCCTTCCAGAGCCGCCGCACGCCGTGATCCTGGGCGGCGGCGCCGACAAACACCGGGGTAATCAGGTTCCGCTGAAAATCCTTGGCGAGGTGCTCGTAAATCTCCTCGTTCGACGGCTGCACGTCTTCGAGCAGCTTTTCGAGGAGCGTATCGTCGAAATCGGCAAGCTTTTCGACGAGGTTGGTGCGGGTCTGGCCTTCCTGCTCCCAGAATCCGTCGGGCAGCGGCACCGTTTCGGAGGACTGGCCCGGGCGGTAGCGATAGGCGCGCTCGCTGACCAGGTCGACATAGCCGGTGATCTCGGCCTCGGCTCCACGCAGCGGCACCTGGCGCAATACCAGCGGCCGGTCGGACACCGCCTGCAAGGCCGCCAGCACGTCGCGCACCCGCGCACTCGCAGTGTCGAGCTTGTTGATATAGAGCATGTGCGGGATGTTGTTGCGCGAGAGGAAGCGCAAGAGGGCGCTCACCGTGATCGCGCGCTCGGCCTCCGGCTCGCAGACGACGACAACGACATCGGCGACCAGCATCGCCTGTTGCGCCTCATAGAGGAGCTCGACCGAGCCCGGGCAATCGAGGATCGTCCACGGGTCGCCGAGGAAAGTGGCATGAGCGACGTTGATCTCGGTCGACATGCTGCGCGCCCGCGCCTCGGCGGCATGATCGCCGACCGAATTCCCCTCGCGCACGCTGCCGCGCCGGCTGGTCGTGCCGCTGACGGACAACAGGGATTCGAGTAATGTCGTCTTGCCCGACAGATACGGGCCGACCAGGGCGACACAGCGGGGGGCACTAGGCATAGAGGTCCTCCACTCCAATCCGGGCATGGCCGCCACCAGACCCGGGCGGCCGCTCTTTATGACAGGATCGTGGCGCGCCGCCTCTACAGAGGCAATCGGAATCTCGCTGCGCCGCCTTGCCCTTCACCCGCAGGCGGGCAACGGCACAGGGTGAGGGGCGGGCTTGCCGTCGCTACTGCAGCGCGCGGCAGGCGCGCTCGATGCGGGTGCAGGCTTCGCGCAGTTCCTCGTTCGAGGTGGCATACGAGATGCGGAAATGCGGCGCCAGGCCGAAGGCGGCACCATGCACGACGGCGACGCCCTCGGTCTCGAGCAGATAGCGCACGAACCCCTCGTCATCCTCGATCGTCTTGCCGTCGCGGGTGCGCTTGCCGATGAGGCCGGCGCAGGAGGGATAGACGTAGAAGGCACCCTCAGGGCGCGGGCAGTGGAGCCCGGGCACCCGATTCAACGCGTCGACGACGAGGTCGCGGCGCTCCTTGAACAATCGGTTGTGCTTGGGGATGAAGTCCTGCGGGCCATTCAACGCCTCGATCGCCGCGGCCTGGCTGATCGAGCACGGGTTGGCGGTCGAGTTCGACTGGACCGCACCCATCGCCCGGATCAATTCGCGCGGCCCGCCGGCATAGCCGATGCGCCAGCCGGTCATGCAATAGGCCTTGGAAACGCCGTTGACGGTAAGGGTGCGCTCGTAGAGCCGCGGCTCGACCTGTGCAATCGTCCGGAAGTCGAAATCGTCATAGACGAGGTGCTCGTACATATCGTCGGTCATGACCCAGACATGCTCGTGCGCGAGCAGCACCTCGGCGAGCGCCTTGAGGTCCCGTTCGGTGTAGGCCGCTCCGCTCGGGTTCGACGGCGAATTGAGGATCAGCCATTTGGTCTTCGGCGTGATCGCCGCGTCGAGATCCTCGGGACGCATCTTGAAGCCGTTGTTCTGCGGGCACGACACCGCCACCGGCTCGCCGTCGCACAATAGCACCATCTCGGGGTAGGACACCCAATAGGGCGCCGGGATGACGACCTCGTCGCCCGGACTCAAGGTCGCCACCAGCGCATTATAGAGCACTTGCTTGCCGCCATTGCTGACCGTGATCTGCGAGGTCTCGTAGTGGAGCCCGTTCTCGCGCTCGAACTTGCCGCAGATCGCGCGCTTCAGCTCGATCCGCCCGTCGAACACGGTATAGCGCGTCTCGCCGCGCTGAATCGCGGCGATGCCAGCCTGGCGGATGTTGGGCGGGGTGTCGAAATCGGGCTCACCCTGCGACAGCGCGATGACGTTGCGCCCGGCCTCCTTCAATTCGGTGGCGAGCGCGGTGATCGCCATCGTCGGCGAGGGCTTTACACGAGCGAGTCGGTCGGCGAGAAAGGGCATGGCGCTAATCCGGATCGGAAAGCCCTAGCCTAATGGCATGGCGCGCTTCTGTGAAGATCCCGCGCCCACCCGCCTTCTCTATCTGCGGCCGGTTCGCTAAACTCGCGGCGCGCGAGATCGGGCGGAGCGAAACCGCCGCACCGTTTGCCGCTCGCGACCCCTGGCTTGGCCGCTGCTTGAAGGAACCGCTGTCAACATGAGCGATACGCCCGAGCACCAGCAAGCCGCGCGCCCCAAGCTGCTGGTCAACCTGGGCAGCGGCGCGAAAGGGGCGTCGTGGCTGCCGGCCATGTTCGCCGAGTGGCGTCAGTTGCGGATCGATAGCAATGCGAACGTGGCCCCCGACATTCTTGCCGATGTCACCGATCTTTCGGCGATCGAAAGCGGCTCGGCCGACGTCGTGTGGTCGGCGCATTGTCTTCAGCACCTTTATCTTTTTCAGGTCGGGCAGATGATCACCGAAGCCTATCGGATCCTTGCCGATGACGGGTTTCTCTGCGTGATCGTCCCCGACCTCCAGGCAATCGGCGAATACATCGTCAACGATCAGCTCGGCGAGGTGGTGTACGAATCGCCGGCCGGGCCGGTGACCGCCTACGATATCATCTTCGGGTTCGGGCCCCATCTGGAGCGAGGCCATTTCGGCATGGCGCACAAATCCGGCTTCACGCCCAACGTCTTGTTGGAACAACTGCGGGAGGCGCCGTTCGCGCAGATCATGATGCAACGCCGTCCCAACCACGAGCTGGCCGCGGTGGCCTGCAAGCGGGAGCCGGCCGACGATGCCGAGCGCGAGGCGTTGCTCGCCGCTTTGGAGCTGTGAATAAGCCCTGATTTGCGAGGAACAAGCGTGCTCGAAACGACGATCGCCGGGTCTTTGCCAAAGCCGTCATGGCTGGCTGAGCCGGGCAGGCTGTGGGCGCCGTGGCGGTGCGAGGGTGAGGCGCTCCTCGACGCCAAGCGCGACGCCACCCTCCTCGCTGTGAAGCTGCAGGAAGATGCCGGGATCGACATTCTCAGTGACGGCGAGCAGTCGCGCCAGCATTTCGTCCATGGCTTTCTCGAGGGGATCGAGGGCATCGATTTCGCCCGCCGGGTGCCGATGGGCATCCGCAACAACCGCTATGAGGCGCTGGTGCCGACCGTCACCGGCAAGCTGCGCCGCCATCATCCCGCTCACGCGTGGGAAGCGGGGATCGCGCGCGCCCACACCAGAGCCCGGCTCAAATTCACCCTGCCGGGGCCGATGACGATCGTCGACACGGTGGCCGATGCGCATTACGGCGACCGCGCGGCGATGGCGATGGCCTTCGCCGAACTCCTCAACGAGGAGGCAAAGGAGCTGGCGGCGCTCGGCGTCGACGTAATCCAGTTCGACGAGCCGGCTTTCAACGTTTATCTCGACGACGTTGCCACCTGGGGCGTCGCCGCGCTGCACCGCGCGATCGACGGCCTCACCTGCACGACCGCGGTTCATATCTGCTATGGCTACGGCATCCCGGCCAATATCGAGTGGAAGGGAACGCTCGGGCCCGAGTGGCGGCAATACGAGCGGATCTTTCCGGCGCTGGCGGCGAGCCGGATCGATCAGGTCTCGTTGGAATGCGCCGGGTCGCGCGTGCCCGTTGAGCTCCTGGGACTGCTCCACGGCAAGGACGTCCTCGTTGGCGCGATCGACGTGGCGACGCGCGAAGTCGAGAGCGCCGACGAGGTCGCCGCGACGATCGAACGGGCGCTGCGCTTCGTGCCGGCGGAGCGGCTCTTCCCCTGCACCAATTGCGGCATGGCCCCGCTCGACCGCGAGGTGACATATCGGAAACTCGAAGCCCTCGCCGCCGGCGCCGCGCTGGTGAGGCGGCGGCTGGGGTAAATAGCTACCCCTTGGTGGCGATGATGAACATGCGGCGGAACGGGAAGAGGGTCTTGCCGTCCCCCCGGCGCGGATAGGCGGCGTCGACGAGCCTTGTATAGGCAGCTTCAAACTGGCTGCGCTCGGGTTCCTCGAGCGCGGCCAGGAGCGGCGCGAGCCAGGTCGATTTGGTGTATTCCTTGACCGCGTGCTCGCCGTCGAGGACCTGGAGATATTCGGTCTCCCACATGTCGAGCTTGGCGGCGTGCGGCGCCAACAGGTCGAAATAGACAGCGGGCTCGGCCACCGGCGCCGGCCGCAATAACGGCTCGAGCCGGGCGCGCCACGGGCCCAGCCGCGCCGCTTCCCCCATCGAGGTGTGCGAGGGCGCGCCAAAATTGCGCGGGATCTGCACCGCAAACACCCCGCCCGCGGCGAGACTGTCGAACAGCGCGAGGAATAGGGGCGCGTGGTCCTCGATCCAGTGCAAGGCCGCGTTCGAGTAGATGACATCGGCCGGGCGGTCGGGCCGCCACGTTGCGAGATCGGCCTCCTGCCACAGAATCCCCGGGTTATCGGCCGCCGCCGTTTTCAGCATCTCGGCCGAGGAATCGACCCCGACGATCCGCGCCTGCGGCCAGCGCGCCGCGATCAGCCGGGTGACATTGCCGGCGCCGGCGCCCAGATCGTAGACGGTTTCCGGCGCCTCCTTGTCGATCCGCTGCAACAGATCGAGCGCCGGGCGCAGCCGCGGGCCGGCGAATTTGAGGTATTGTGCGGGATCCCACGCCATCGCGAGGCTATCTGCTGCGCCGCGTCAGGTATGGGTCAATCGCCGGGGGCGCCGGCCGCGCCGGTCGCCGATTTTCCGGCAATTCCCGCGTCGTCCGCCGGCGCGTCGATCGCGGCCGGACGCGGCGGCATGAGGGCGCGCGTTGCTTGGCGCAGACGCGACAAGACGAGGCCGAGCGAGCTCATCAGAAGCGCGGCGCGGCCCGGGAATGGAATCACCGCGCGGCGCTGGCGCAGCCCGGAGAGCGCCCGTTCGGCGAGGCGGTCGGCACCGACCAGGGCGAGAGGCGGCTCGCGCAATCGGGCGGCGGCGCGAAGCGCGAGGCCGCGCGGTACGACGACGGCAACCGCTACGCCAGCCGGGCGCAACCGCCGCCGCAGCCCGGCGCCATAGGCCCGGAAGGTGCTCATGATACGCAGCGCCCCTGCCGGCTCGTCCGGCGCCACCCAGCCGGCGAGCGGGCTCACCAGGACGATCTCGCCGCGCCCGCGCCGCCGCATCTTGTCGCCGATCGCCGCGACGCTGCCCATCGCGTCGGCGATGCAGCGCCCGACCTCAGGCGCATCGAGCAATGCCGCCGGCGCGCCGGCATGGACCACGAGGGCATCGACGGCGGCCTCGCGATCGAAGAGGGTGAGAGTGTCGGCGAGCATCGCCTCATTTCCCCCGGCGATGCAGAAGGTCTCGACCACGGCGCCGCGCTGCCGGCAATCCGCGGCCGTGTCCGCGAGGGTCTCGGCGACGCCGCCGATCAGGCATAACCGCACCCCCGGCCCGGCATGGGCCCGCGCCAGCGCGACGCCGATGGCGTCCGAGACGCCGGTCACCACGATGCCGCGGGCAATCGGGCGCGGCGGACGCGCCGCGAGATCGCCGGCGCCGAGCGGCGGCAACGGATAGGGCCGCGTTTCCAGCCGCTCGACCATGCTGGCGACCCCGCGTTCCTGCGCGGGGCGCTCGTAGTAGCCGCCCTTGACCTGCGTTGTCCCGATCAGTGCCCGCAGGAAGACCGCCATCAGCTCACGGTCCGGCGGCCGCGGATCGAGCCAGAATGCGTCGAGCGAGGATTGGCAGGTCAGACCGGCGACATTGAACACGGCATTGCCCAGCGCCTTCACTGGAATGCCGTCGCGCAGGGCGGTGATGCCGACCGTGCTGTTGACCGTGACCACCCCGGCGGCATTGCGCAACAGCTCCGGCGGGGTCCCGCCATCGAGCGCAAGGACCTGCCCGGCGGCGACCCCGTAATCCCCGGCCAGCCGTGCGACCAGCCGGCTCCAGCCGATCAGCCCGTTATCGTGCGGGTGAACGACGAAGACGAGCTTCCTCGAGCTGCCGCTGGCGGCAAACGAAGCGATGATCGCACGAACCGCCTCGCGCAAATCGCTGAATGGCGAGTGGGCGCGGATCTGGAAGTCGGTCGACAGCTGGAGCGGCACCAGGAAATACGATTTCGGCTCGGCTCGCAGCCGGCGTTTCTCGGCCGCCACGGCACCCGCCATCATCAGCTTTTTCGGACGCGACGACAGCCACCCGGCGTATTCGGCAAACGGATGGCAGGTACTGTGATAGCGGTAGTGCGGATAAAGCGGCCGCCCGAAGACGAGCGCCAGATTGTAGGCCACATCGAGCGCCGCGATCAGCCAGAACGGCGTCATGACGCGCGGCCCCGGCTCCGGCTCCGGGAGTTTTGCGGCTAGTGCGCGGATCGCCGCCGGGTCGCTCGGGAACCGCGAATAGGTCGTCATCCCGTCATATTCGAGGGTGATCCAGTCGGGCCGCACATACCCCAGATCGGTGGCGAAGACGGCGATTCCGCGGGCCCGAGCCTCTTCGGCCGCGACGATGTGATAGGGGCGGCGGTCACCGTGCACCACCAGATCGGTGATCCGATGCTCATCCAAGATGCTGGCGACAAAACCGCGCCAGTCGGCAAAGCGGCCGCGATAATGCGTTGCCGGCAAGCGCCAGAACAGCTGATCGCCAAGATGAAGGTTGATCCGATGGACCTGGTAGCCGCGCGCGAGCAAGGCGCGGCCAAGCCGGTCAAAACAGCTCGAGATCGGGCCCTGCAGCAACAGAAAGGATCGCCGCCCGTCCATCGGTTGCCCGTCTATTGTGACCCCCCGGCCTCGCCCCTCACCGGAACCGCGCAACCCTCGCTCCAGCGCGCTCTGCGCCGAGCCATCGCCCGCTCCCCGACAAGACCGATCCCCTATTTTGCGAAAGATCGAGGCCGCGTTAGCAACCTCGATCATCCCCGGCGAATCTCAACCCGATCACCCGCATTGTCCACGACTTTCTTTGGGCGCCACGGTTTTCGCGCCTTCACAAATTGTTACCGGCGGTAGCGCGCCTCCCTTCAGATCACCCGCGCGGCGCGCAACGCGGCGATCTCGCTCGGGGCATATCCGAGTTCCTCCAGCACCGCGTCGGTGTCGGCGCCGAATTGCGGCGGCGGCGTCTCGATCGAGGGGCCGCCATGGGCGAATTTGAAGGCGGCGAGCGGCACCCCGAATCCCCCCTCGATGCCCGGCGCCGAGGCATGGTGGCGGAACACGGCGCGGGTCTTGAAATGCGGATCGGCGACCGCCTCGGCCATCGTGCGCACCCGGGCCGCCGGGACGTGGCGGGCCTGCAACCAGTTCTCCCACTCGTCGGCGCTGCGGGTTTTGATGATGCCGGCGAGCACCTCGGCTTCGTGCGCGCGGTCGGTCTCGCGCGCCTCGTTGGCGGTCTTGACCATGTCAGGGCGCTCCAGCGCCTGCCACAGCCGCTTTTGTTGACCGAGGTTGCTGGCGCCGATCATCAGGAGCCCGTCCTTGGCTTCGTAGCAGCTGTTGGTGGCAAAGGGCTGCTTGTTGCCGTGCGGGCGCGGCTCGGCGCCGTTGCGCAGGTAGCCGGTGAGGTGGGACCCCATCAGCATCATCGCGACGCCGAGCATCGAGAGGTCGATGTACTGGCCCCGGCCGGTGCGTTCGCGCTGGAAGAGGGCGCTCGCCAGGGCAAAGGCCGCCATCGTGCCGGTCGCGTAATCGACCGCCGGGGCACCGAACTTGATCGGGTTGACCTCCTCGGTGCCGGTCATCGCCATCAGCCCCGAAGTGGCCTGGATCACATGATCGTAGGCGGTCTGTTCGCGCCGCGGTCCGTCCTGGCCAAAGGCCGAGATCGAGCAATAGACGAGGCGCGGGTTGATCCGTTGCATCGCCTCATAGCCGAGCCCCAGCGCCGCGAAGGCGCCCGGCCGGAAGTTTTCGACCAGCACATCGGCGCCGGCGACCAGTCGCCGCAAGATCTCGCGGCCGCGCTCGTCTTTCAGATCGAGGGTGATTGAACGCTTGTTGGAGCCCTGGGTCAGGAACGAGGTTCCCATCTGGCCGCGATTGAGCGCGCGGTCGGTGCCGCTGCCGCGGCTCTGGTTGGGGTCATCGG
>DASYZD010000106.1:0-5315 GCA_035946655.1 Allostellaceae bacterium
GCTTCGCGACCGACCCTGCCACGATCCCGGCCGACATCCCTTATCTGACGCCCGACCCGGCAGCGGTGGAGCGGTGGCGGCTGAAGCTCGGCGGCGGGTCCGGCCTCAAGGTCGGCATCGCCTGGGCCGGCAACCCGTCGCACAAGAACGACCGCAACCGCTCGGTCGCGATCGAGCGGTTGCTGCCGTTGCTGGAGGTCCCGGGGATCCGCTGGTTCAGCCTCCAGGTCGGCGAGCACGCCGGCGATCTCGCGCGGCTGCCGATCGGCATGGTTGCCGATCTCTCCGGTGAGCTCCGCGATTTCAGCGACACCGCCGCGGTGGTCGCCAATCTCGACCTGGTCATCGCGGTCGACACCGCGATTGTGCATCTCGCCGGTGCGCTCGGCCGACCGGCCTGGGCGATGTTGACCTTCGCCCCGGACTGGCGATGGCTGCTCGACCGCGAGGATAGCCCCTGGTACCCGAGCCTGCGGCTGTTTCGCCAGGCACTGCCGGGCGATTGGGATAGCGTGCTGGTCAGTATGCGCCAGGCGCTCGGGCAGCGCGCCAACCAGATATTGCCGGAATGGCAGCCCGGCCTGCGACCGGCGAGCGCAGAGGCAGGTGCGGCGATCGTCGCCGTCGACCCGCAACTCGTCTTCGATGCCGCGCTCGCGCATCATGGCGCCGGGCGCCTCGACGCCGCTGAGGCAGCGGCAAAGGAAGCGATCGACCATCAGCCCTCGCACGCCGGCGCGCGTCACCTCCTCGGGATCATCGCGATCCAGCGGGGCGATCACCGGCACGCGGTCGAGCTGCTGCGGCAATCGATCAGCCTCGATCCCAACGCCGAACAAGCGCACAACAATCTCGGAATAGCCCTCGCCGGCCTCGGCCGTCTCGACGAGGCGATCGCGAGCATGGTCGACGCCACCAGGCTCAATCCCGGTTTTGCCGTCGCGCATTTCAATCTCGGGTCGGTGCTGCAGCGGGCGAACCGGGTGGAAGAAGCGGCGGACAGCCTGCGGCGGGCGATCGGCGCCAAACCGGATTACTTCGACGCCCACCTTCATCTCGGCAACGCGCTCTATCAACATAAGCAGTTCGACGCGGCGGTCGCCAGCTACCGCAACGCACTGGAGCTTAGCCCCGATTCGCCGATGGCCCATTTTGGCCTCGGGTCGGCGCTGAAATCGCTGCAACGCCTCGACGAGGCGGTGGCAAGCTTTAGCCGCGCCGTGGCGTTGAAGCCGGATTGGGAAGAGGCCCACAACAGTCTCGGCAATGCATTGGGCGCTTTGGGGGATGATGAGACGGCAATCGAGACCTTCGAGCGCGCTCTCGCGCTAAAGCCCGACTATGCGGATGCGCACAACAACCTTGGTGTCGTCCTGCAAAAGCAGAATCGCATCGGTGGCGCGTTGCTCAGCTATCACCGGTGCGAGCTGCTGAGGCCCGACCACGCCGACCTCCACTTGAACATGGCCCTGGCCTACCTGATTGCCGGCGACTTCGCCAACGGGTGGCGCGAATATGAGTGGCGCTACCAATCGAAAGAACGGCCGCCGCGCAAGCTGCCGCAGCCGCTGTGGACCGGCGAGGATCTCGCCGACAGGACGATCCTGCTGCATTACGAGCAGGGTTTCGGCGACTCGATCCAGTTCATGCGCTATGCGCCGCTGGTGGCGGCGCGCGGTGCGCGCGTCGTCCTCGAGGTGCCGGCGGCATTGGTGCGCCTCGCCGCCTCGCTCCCGGGCGTGGCGCAGGTGGTCCCCGCCGGCGCGGCGCTGCCGCCCTTCGATTTCCATTGTCACCTGTTGAGCCTGCCGGAGCGCTTCGCCACCGATCTCGCGACGATCCCGGCGAAAACGCCCTATCTGACGCCCCGGGCGGACGCGTTCGCGCGCTGGCAACAGCGGATCGGCGGCGGGCCGGCGCTCAAGGTCGGCCTCGTCTGGGCCGGCAACCCGAAACACCTGAACCAGCGCGGCCGCTCGCTCGCGCTTGAGCGGCTGGCCCCGCTCTTTGAATTGCCCGATATCCGGTGGTTCAGCCTGCAGGTCGGCGAATACGCCGGGGATGTGGCGCGGCTCCCGGCCGGCACGATCGTCGACCTGTCGGATGGTCTTGCCGATTTTGCCGAGACCGCCGCGGCAATTGCAAACCTCGACCTGGTGGTCGCGGTCGATACCGCGGTGGTGCACCTTGCCGGCGCGCTCGGGCGGCCGGTCTGGGCAATGCTGGCCTTCGCACCCGACTGGCGCTGGCTGCTCGGTCGCGAGGACAGCCCGTGGTACCCGAGCGTCCGGCTGTTCCGCCAACCGCGCGCCGGCGACTGGGACAGCGTCATCGCGCGCGTGCGCGATAGCCTGAGGATCCGGGCAGCGTCGCTCCGGACCGACACTGCGGCTCAATCGGTCACCGATCCGGCGGCGGAATACACCGCGGCGATGGCGCATTACACCGCGGGCCGGCTCGATCAGGCCGCCGCAGCCGCACAGGCGATCCTCGCCCGCAACCCGAACCATGCCGGCGCGCTTCATCTGGCCGGGATCGCCGAGATGGCTCGCGGTGACCACCAGAGCGCGGCGGCGTTGCTAGAACGCTCGGCGGCGATCGGCCCGGACAGCGCGCCGGCCCACAACAATCTCGGGATCGCCCTCTCCGCGCTCGGCCAGCCGGACGCCGCGATCGAAAGCTTCCGCAGGGCCGTCGCGCTCGATCCGAACCTCGCCGATGCGCACGCCAATCTCGGCCGCCTGCTGCACGATCAGAACCGGCTCGACGAGGCGATCCAAAGTCTGCGCCGCGCGGTCGCGCTGAAACCGGACGATGCCACCGTAATCGGTAAACTGGGCGCAGCCCAATTCGCCCAGGATGATCTCGGCGAAGCGGCGGAATGCTTTGAGCGTGCCCTGGCGCTTAACCCCAACATTGCCGAAGCCAACAACTTTCTCGGGCTGATCGGTCGGGCGCAGGGGCGAATGCCCGACGCCATCGAGCATTACCGCCGGGCGATCGCCTATCGACCCGATTACGGCGCCGCCCATGTCAATCTCGGCCTCGCCCAGCTCGCCGTCGGGGATTTCGCCAACGGGTGGCGCGAATACGAGTGGCGTTGGCGGCAACCGAGCGGCCTGCCGATGCGCACGCTGCCGCAGCCGCTGTGGACCGGCGAGGATCTCGCCGGCAGGACCATCTTGCTGCATCACGAGCAGGGGCTCGGCGACACCATCCAGTTCATGCGCTATGCCCCGCTGGTGGCGGGGCGGGGTGCCCGGGTGGTCCTCGAGCTGCAGCCGGCGCTGGCGCGCCTGGCCGCCGGGTTCGCGGGCACGATGGCGGTGGTCCCGGCCGGAAGCCCGCTGCCGCCCTTCGATTTCCATTGTCCGCTGTTGAGCTTGCCCGAGCGCTTCGGCACCGAACTCGCGACGATTCCCGCGGCGATCCCGTACCTCGCGCCCGAAGCGCGGGCAAAAGGTCAATGGCGCCGCCGTCTGGGGCCAGAGGCAGGCGTCAACATCGGCGTCGTTTGGGCCGGTAATTCCTCGTATCCCAACGACGCCAAGCGATCGCTGCCGGTCGAGCGGTTGGGTCCACTGCTCGACCTGCCCGGCCTGCGCTGGTTCAGCCTTCAGGTCGGCGAGCGCGCCGGCGACATCGCTCGACTCCCCGGCGGGATTTTCACCGACCTCTCGCCGCACCTCACCGATATGGCCGAGACCGCCGCGGCGATTGCCAATCTCGACCTCGTCATCGCGGTCGATACTGCCGTCGCGCACCTCGCTGGAGCGCTCGGGCGGCCGGTCTGGGTGCTGCTGCCGTTCGCTGCCGATTGGCGCTGGATGGTTGGTCGCGACGACAGCCCGTGGTACCCGAGCATGCGGCTGTTTCGGCAGACCCGGCCGAGCGATTGGGACGGTGTCGTGGCGCGGGTGCGCCGGGCGCTGGCGCGGCAGGCATCTGCGCTCGCCGCGGTCGAGCATGACGCATCGCCCCGGGCAAAAGCGCTCGCTTAGCGGAAATCGATGGGGTTGCCGGATGCGACTGATCTGTTACCCCACCTCGGGTGAGCCGCCCACGCTCGTTCCCGCGCCGATGGAGCGCGAGTGGATGGACCGCACCAATGACGGCTTCGCCTATCGCTGTTTGCCGCTCAACATCGCCAACGCGCACGGCTGGTTGATCTTGAACCCGGCGCCGTTTGTCGCGCAATGGAACGGCGCAGCGAGCATCGATGCGGTCGCGGTACGGCCGACCACCGGAGACACCCCGCTTATCGCGACCAGCCATTTCGGCTTCGGGGTGTTGACGTTTCACGTCAACGCGCTGTTCCGCACCGAACCGGGCTGGGATCTGGTGGCGACGGGCCCCTTCAATCAGCCCAAGGACGCCATTCAGCCGCTCACCGGGATCATCGAGACCGATTGGGCGCCGTTCACCTTCACGATGAACTGGAAATTCACCCGCAAAAACACGCCGGTCGCCTTTGCCCGCGACGAGCCGTTCTGCATGATCTTCCCGGTCCAACGCGCCTCGATCAGTGAGGTCGAGCCCGAAATCCGCGCCATGGACAGCGACCCTGCGGTGAATGAGGCCTACAAAGCATGGGCCGAAAGCCGGCGGGTCTTCAACGAACGCCTCAAAATACCGGGGTCGGAGGCGCAGGCCGAGAGATGGCAGAAGGATTATTTCCGTGGCGGAGCCCGCTTCGGCGCGCCACCGCCCGACCACCGCACCAGGCTGCGGCCGAAGGAATTCGTGCCAAAGCCGTGAGTGAACGCTCAGCCTTGACCGAGCGGACCGCCAAACAGCAGCGGCTGGATCAGCACCGTCTCGCCGCCGGCAGCGGGAAACCGCAGCCCCTTGAACCGCCCGACCAGCTTCGCGCGCAGCGGCTCCCACTCGACGTGCCCGGGGTCCGGGTGAAGGACCCGGTCGACCATCACCTCGCACGCCGCGACCGTTCCGCCCGCGGCGACCGTTATGCGCAGGGTCAAGGGTCCGTTGTAGAGCGCCGCCTCGGCCGACAATTCCTCCCTGACCTGCCCGAGGAGATCCAATAGCGGCGGGGTAATCATGTCTTCCGAGAGCGCGCCGGCAACCACCGTGCCGGCTTCGCTCAAATGCCCGTGCAGGACAAATCGGCCTTCGACCGGGTCCATCGAGCCGTCGACCCGCTCGACGCTGTGCGGCAGCCGGTCGTCGAAAACCACCAGGCGATTGAACCGCGGCTCGATTGCCTGGTAAAATTCGTCGCCCACCGCCGCCCTCGAGAGATGAGTGCGAAACGGGTCGGCCTCGCGCCGAACCAGGGTTTCGCCGCCGATCGT
>DASYZD010000107.1:0-15078 GCA_035946655.1 Allostellaceae bacterium
AATCGGCGCAGTTGCCTCTCGGGGCACCCCCGCGCCGTCTCCGATCCGTGCGAGCAGCCCGCCCACTGCGACCTTCGTTCCTACCGGCACCGCAAGCTCGCAGACGACGCCTTCGTCGAAGATCTCGACCTCGATCGCGCCCTTCTGCGTCTCGACGACGGCGACAACGTCGCCCCGCTTCACCCGGTCGCCGGGCTTCACCAGCCATTCGACCAGGGTCCCCTCTTCCATGTCGGCGCCGAGCGCCGGCATCAGGAAATCGCTCACGCGCGACCCTTAGCGGGCTGCACGAGGGCTCGTGCCGCCGCGGCGATGTCGGCCGGCTGCGGCAACGCGGCATCTTCCAGGTGCGGGGCGTAGGGGATCGGCACCTCGCGCCCGCACACCCGGCGCGGCGGCGCATCGAGATCAAAGAAGCCCTCTTCGGCGATGCGCATGCCGATCTCAGCGGCGAGCGAGCCGCTTCGCCATGCCTCGTCGACGATGACAACGCGGCGGGTTTTGGCGACCGAGGCGAGGATCGTTGCCGTATCGAGCGGGCGCAACACGCGCAGATCGATAATTTCGGCGGCGATGCCGTCAGCCGCCAGGAGGTCCGCGGCGGCGAACGCCTTCTGGAGCCCGTTGCCGTAGGCGACCAGGGTCACGTCGATGCCCTCGCGGCGCAGCTTGGCGCGCTCGATGTCGACCGACGTCACGTTGGGGTCGAGCGCGGCTTCGATGTTGTAGAGCATGACATGCTCGAAGATCAGCACCGGGTTCGGGTCGGCGAGCGCCGCGGCCAGCATATAGCGCGCGTCCTCCACCACCGCCGGCGCCAGTACGCGCAGCCCGGGAATATGGGCATACCAGCCTTCGAGGCTGTGCGAATGCTGGGCGGCGACCCGCCGCCCGCCACCCGTCGCCATGCGAATTACCAGTGGTACGGCGAACTGACCGCCCGACATGTGCGGGATCGTCGCGGCATTGTTGACGATCTGGTCGAGCGCCAGGAGGCTGAAATTGACCGTCATGATCTCGACGATCGGCCGCATGCCGGAGAGCGCCGCGCCGATCCCGGCGCCGACGAAAGCGCTCTCGGAGAGCGGCGTGTCGCGAATACGTTCCTCGCCGAACTCGTCGATCAGCCCCTTGGTGACCGCGTAGCAGCCGCCATAACGGCCGATATCCTCGCCCATCACAAAGCTTCTAGGGTCGCTCAGCAAAGCGTCGCGGATCGCCTGGCGACAGGCCTCGCGGTAGCTGATGGTTGTTGAATTGGCGCCCGCAGTGGGCATCATGTCGGCACCCGCTCCATGGTCACGAAGCGCTCCAGCTCCTCGACCGGCTCAAGGGTCCCGGCCTCGGCAAAGAGGACCGCGGCTTTGATCTCGGCATCCGCCTCCGCTTCGAAGCGGCAGATGTCGTTGTCATTGATCAGGCCGTTTTCTCTGAGCCAGCCTTGGAAGCGCACGATCGGCCCCTTTTTGCGCCAGGCATCGACTTCGCCCTTTGTCCGATAGGACTGTGCGTCGTACATCGAATGCGCGCGGAACCGGTAGGTGCGGCATTCGAGAAATTGCGGCCCGCCGCCGCTGCGGATCTCTTCGACGGCGTGCCGGGCCGCGGACTCGACCGCGATAACGTCCATCCCATCGACAGCCACCCCCGGCATGCGATAACCGGCGGCCTTGCGGGCGATATCGGTTTCGGCCTCGGCGCGCGCCAATGCCATCCCCATCGCGTAGAGATTGTTCTCGCACACGAACAGCACCGGCAAGCGCCACAGCGCGGCCAGGTTCATGCTTTCGTGGAACTCGCCCTCGTCGACCGCCCCGTCGCCGAAAAAGCAGGCGGTGACCGCGTTGCGGCCCTGCATCTTGTCGCCGAGCGCGACGCCGACCGCCAACGGCAATCCGCCGCCGACGATCGCATTACCGCCGTAAAACCGTGTCGCGCGATCGAAAACGTGCATCGATCCGCCGCGGCCAAGGCAGCAGCCCTCCGCCTTCCCCAGCATTTCGGCCATCAGCCGGTCCATGCCGACGCCGCGGGCGATCGCCTGGCCGTGCTCGCGATAGGTTGCGACCACCGCATCCTCGGGCCCAAGCGCCTCCATGACGCCGACTGACACCGCTTCCTCGCCGTCATAGAGGTGGAGAAAACCGAGGATCTTCTGCGCCTGATAGAGTTCGACGCATTTCGCCTCGAAGTGCCGGATGCGGATCATCTGGCGCAGCAGATGATGCAGATGGGCATGGTCGAGGCCGATTTCGGCGCTCATCGCTCGTCGCTCTCCAGGCTCGACAGATCGCCTTCGGGCAGCCCCAGTTCGCGAGCCCTCAACAGCCGGCGCATGATCTTGCCGCTGCGGGTTTTCGGCAGGTTGGCGCGGAAGTCGATCTCCTTTGGCGCCACCGCGGCGCCGAGCCGCTTGCGGGCGTGCCCGAGCAGCTCCCGGCGGAGCTCCTCGGACGCCCTATGACCGGGCTTCAGCGCGACAAAGGCCTTGACGATTTCGCCGGCCATCGGGTCGGGCTTGCCGATGACGCCGGCCTCCGCCACCGCGGGGTGTTCCATCAGCACGCTCTCGACCTCGAACGGGCCGATCAGATGACCGGAGGATTTGATGACGTCGTCGGCGCGGCCGACAAACCAGAAATACCCGTCGGCGTCGCGCTTTGCCAGATCGCCGGTCAGGTACCACGGGCCGGCGAAGCATCTCTTGTAGCGTTCCTCCTCGTGCAGATAGCCGCGCATCATCGACGGCCAACCGGCCTTCAGCGCCAATTCTCCCTCGACCATCGGCGCATCGATCACCGTCACGGACCCGTCAGCCGCGCGCTGCACGATCGCCGCCTCAATGCCCGGCAGCGGCAACCCCATCGACCCCGGCTTCACCGGCAGGCCGAGAAAGTTGGCGATCATGATCCCGCCGGTCTCGGTCTGCCACCAATTGTCATGGAACGGCCGGCCAAAGGCCTCAACGCCCCATACGACGGCTTCCGGGTTTAGCGGCTCGCCGACGCTGGCCATGAAACGCAGCGCGCCCAGGTCGTAACCGCGCACCGCCTCGGCCCCGAGCTTCATCATCATGCGGATCGCGGTCGGGGCGGTGTACCAGACGCTGACGCGCTCCTCGGCCAATATCCCGTACCAGCTCTGGGCGTCGAACTCGGCCTCGACGACGAGGTTGATCACGCCATGCGTCAAGGGCGCGATGATCCCGTAGCTCGTGCCGGTGATCCAGCCAGGGTCAGCGGTACACCAGAAAATGTCGTCATCATGCAGATCGAGCGCATAGAGACCGGTGACATGGTGGGTGACGACCGCCTCGTGCACGTGGATCGCGCCCTTTGGCCGGCCCGTGGTGCCGCTGGTGAAATGCAAGAGCGCCACGTCCGCCGGGGAGGTCGGCGGGATGACGAACTGGTCGCCGGCGGCCGCCATCAACTGGCTCCACCGCAGGGTGCCCCCGATGGGAGGTCCATCATCGACCAGGATCACGTGGGCGAGCTTCGGGAGCCGGCCGCGCAACCCTTCGACCTTGCGGCGATAGAGAGCCTCGGTCGTGACCAGCACCCGACCGTCGCCAATATGGAGCCGGGTGGCGATCGGCTCGGGACCGAAGGCGGAGAACAGCGGCGACACCACGCACTTCGCCTTCAGTGCGCCGAGTACCGCGATGTACAATTCAGGAACGCGCCCCAGGAGGACGAAGACTCGATCGCCCGGACCGATGCCGAGGCCGGCGAGGAGGTTGGCGAAACGGTTCGTCTCGGCGGAGAGGTCGCGGTAGGTGAAATCGTGCCGCGACCCGGTCTTGCCGATCCACCTCAGTGCCACGCGGTCGGCGTGTGGGCCTTGCGCGTGCCGATCCACCGCCTCATGCGCGATGTTCAAGCCTTGGCCCGACGGCAGGCCGTCCAAAAGCTCCCGGCCCTTTGCCCAATTGAAGTCCGCCCGAACACCGGCGTAGTCGACAAGATTGGGTCGCCGCGGAAGCTGAGCGATGTGCTTCGCGATCGGATGATGAGTCACCACGACGTTATCGAGCATGCCATCCCCGTTTGATCGACCTCGTTCAATCTACTACCCGGCCTGGCGGCCACATTGATCAGGATCAACGCTCGCGCCGACTCTTATCGCACTAGGGCGCCGCGTTCCGTCCCAGGCGAATTGCACGTTCTTGAAGCAAAGTTCTCTGCCCAACCGACCGAGGTGAGATGCGCACGAGGGCGCCGGCGGGCTGGCGGTCCGCGGACGGGACGTTACAGCGTTTCCCGCCGGGGATCGGCGAACTGCCGTTGCGCAGCGGGGCGGCGGCCGTGCCAGCATACATCGGCGGCGCTTTCGCGGCGCTGCCCCGCCATTGTCACCTACCGCCCTTCAAACGGATTTCGGTGGCCCCGGCGGCGAGGAGAGGATCGCGAATGCTCCGCGTTATTGCGCTGCGGCCGCCTGAGTTGCCGCACGAGACGGGCTGAGCTCGCGCAGACGCGGCAACACCTCCTCGGCGAATAAGGTGATGTTGACGACCGTGTCGGCGTGGTCAAGGAAGCCGCCCTGTCCGAACATTAGGAGGTTGCCGAAGCCGCCGACGCTGTCGTGGAGCCCCTTGATCTGGTTGTAGACGTCGTCGGGCGTGCCGGCGAAGCAGGTGCCGCTCTCGATCAGCTGCTCGATCGATGCGGTCCGCTGGTCGACCGGGTTGCCGTTGCGGTCGCGCACAAAGCCACCGCGCTTGCCGCCGGATTTGAGCGCCGCGACATTGGCGGCAAGCGAGTTGTAACCGGGTGGATTGGTGAACGGCTCAGCCACCACTACCGAGGTCCGAACATAGTCGGCGGCAAGATTGGCGCGCCGCAGCCCCTCCTCGCGCGTGGCTCCGACGCCGACGACGCCCGCATAGGCGAAGCGATCGGCCCCGGCGGTCCAGCCAAGCTCCTGCGCGCGCTTGCGGTACGCCTCGAACATCGGCCCGGCGGCTGACAGTGACAACAGGGTCCCGACCACGTGGCCGTGTTCGGCGGCCATCCGCCCGGTCTCCGGGCTGAGGCCGGTCATCCACACTGGCGGGGTCGGCTGCTGGTAGGGCCGCGGCCAAATGTTGACGTTGCGGTAATGAAAGAATTCGCCCTCCCAGCTGAACGGGCCGCTGGTTGTCGACATCGCCTTCAGGATCAGGTCGTGCGCCTCCCAATAGCGGCGCATCAGGGTGGCTGGGTTGCTGTTGGCCGGCGCGATCTCGTAGGGCGCGCCCTTGACCAGCCCCATCTCCAGTCGGCCGCCGGACAAGACGTCGAGCCACGCCATTTCCTCGGCAACCCGCACCGGGTCGGGGCGGTTGGCGATCGGGGTGCCGAGCGACAACAGCCGCGCGCGCTTGGTTTCGCGGGCGATGACGGCGAGCGCCATCGGCACCGAAATCGTCAGGCAGGTCGATGTGCTGTGGTGCTCGTTGACCATGATGTCGAGTCCGACCTCGTCGCACAGCCGGAACTCGTCGAGATAGCGGTTGAGCAGTTGATGCCCGATTTCGGGGTCGTAATTGGCATTCGGCAGGACGACTCGCAGCGAGCCGCGCTTCAGCCCTTCTTCCCAGGCCGGGTGATAGGCCATCTCGGAGAAATACCAGACGCGCATCGGTTCCTCCTGGCTAGGCGTTGCGGCCGTCGATGAATGCCGACAGGCGCTGGACGAAGTCGTCGGGCTGTTCCCAGTGGGGGAAGTGTCCGGCCGCGGGGACGATGTCGAGCCTGGCGCCGGGGATTTCCCGCCGCCAACCCTCGCCGTATTCCGGGGTGACAATGCCGTCTTGTGCGCCCCACAACAAAAGGGTCGGCCGGTCGATGCGGTGCAGCCAGCGCTTGAGGCGCGGGTTGTGCATGTAGGGTTTCCAGCCGTAGAGCGCAAAGGCTTCGCGGCCGCGCACGATCGCCGCCAATTCGGTGTCCGGCAGAGCCGCGTAGTCGACCTCGCCCTTCGCCGGGTCGGCCCAGGCGGCCTCTAGGTACTCGGCCCGAGTCATCGCGTGGAAGTCGGCGATGTCCCGCTCGTCGCGGCCGCGCAGTTTGATGCCGAGTGGCGCGACCAGAACGAGAGAGGAGAAGCGAGCGGACGAACGCACCATCATCTCGGCCGCGATCCAGCCGCCGAGATCGGCGCCGACCAGCACGGCACCTTCGAGACCCAACTCACGGGCTAGGTCGAGGTAAAGGTAAGCCAGGTCGTCGATGCCGCCCGCACCGCCGTCGATCGGGGCCGAGGTTCCATAGCCGGGGTGCGTCGGCGCAATCACCCGATAGTGCCGCGACAGCAAGTCGAGCCATGGCCGCTCGGGCGCCAGCCCCTCGCCGGCGTGGAGGAACAGCAGCGGCCGCCCCTGGCCGCGCTCGGTCAGCTCGAGCACGGTGCCGCCCACCTGAATGGTCTGGGTCACGTTGCGGCCTCCCGGTCGGCCTCGGCTAACCGTTCGCCCGCACCAGACGGCCGGGGCGAGCGCCGGTGTCCTCTGCGTCTTCGAAGACCGGCGTGCCGGCGACCAGCGTCGCGCGATAATCGCCGGTGACGGCTGCCGCGCCGGTGCCGTCGAGGATCGTGCCGCCGCGAATCGCGATGTCATGCATAACCTGCCTCCGCCCCGTTACCGCTTGCAGCATGAGCCGCGGCGGGCCGCTGCACAACCGCTCGGTCCGCATGGCACCGGTTGCAAGTCCGCGACGCTCGGGGTGCTTAACCGCAGGCGGGACCCGCTGCCACTTGCGCGATCAGGCGGTCGACATCCGCGAAATGCTGTTTCCAGCGCGGCGGCTCCCAGTCCTGAAGGCGGGCAAGCTGGGCCGCGCGGCGGGGCGAGCCTGGCGCCGTATAATCGAGGATCGCTGTGTGCCAGCTCGGCCCATCGAGCGGATCGGCAAAATCCGGTACGGCGCCGCCGGTCTCCCGCAATGCCGGGATATCGCTGCACAGAACCGGGACCCCGAGCACGAGCGCCTCAATGAGCGGGAGGCCGAAACCTTCGGCGAACGAGGGCAGCAGCGCCGCGCACGCGCCTTGCAACAGACGCACCATGGCCGCATCCGGCATCGCATTATGCTCGATGACGGCACCCCGCAGCACCGCCGAGCGATCGAGCATGTCGACGACATTTTCGGTTTCCCAGCCACGCCTGCCGACCAGCACCAATCGCGGCGCCTCCTCCCCCAGTTCGCTCGCCAGCCGGCGCCACAGGTTGAGCAGCAACAGATGGTTCTTGCGCGCCTCGATCGTGCTGACATAGACGAAATAAGGGCGGCCGGGCGGGGAGAGAGGGTCGGACGGAACCGGCGGAAGATCGACGCCGAGTGGCGCGACGAGCACGGGCGGATTACGCCCGGCCCGCTCGATGTAGGGCTGCAACGCCGCGCGCGTCGCCGCCGAATTGACGATCAGCGCGTCGGCATACAGCGCCGCGGTTTCGATCCGACGGCGATGGATCGCCGCCTGCCCGGGCCGGGCGTATTCGGGAAACTCGATCGGAATGAGGTCGTGAACGAAACAGACGAAGCGCGCCCCGCTGCGCTGTTTCAACCGCGCAATAAGGCTGCGCTTCTCGAGGTGGTGGTGCGAAACCAACAGATAGATGGGCGCCGTCCGATCGGCCCGCAGCCGCGCCATCAGCGCCCGCTCGCGGCTGGCGAGGAGCGTGATGCGCGCGCGCCACGCCATCTGGCACGCTTGACGGTTCTGCCGCACCGGAGCGAATTCGCCGCGCCACGCGGCACCGGTCGCGGCGACAAATTGCTCGGCCGCAGCGCGCCGCAGCAATCGGAGACCGCCGCTCGCGCTCAACGCCGTGAAGCAGACCGAGGCGCCGTTCGCAACGAGGTGCTTGGCATAGGCCAATTCGACCCGATCGATCCCGGTCGGCGTTCTCCGCCCGGCGCGCGACAACAGGCGTGACAGGTCGAGGGCGATCATAACGAACGGCTGATCCGACCGGGGCGAGCGCCGCGCACTCCGCCGCGGCGCCCGGCGGCGCCATCCACGGTTATGCTAATCCACTGCGGCCCGGCGGTTCGCGGGTTGTTAAACCACCTGCAGGGCGGTCGCAATCATGCGTGTGGCATAGACACCCATCCAGCCGATCGGGTCGAGCCACCCCTTCTCATTGCGCGGCGGCTGGATCGCGCGGATGTGGGCGTCGGTGATCTCGGAGAGGTCGCTGAGGAGCCGCGGCGGGTCACCCTCGGTCGACCAGAAAAAACGGGTCATCCCGCCAGCCTCGTGCTTTGCGATGAGGCAGTTCGGCGCACCACCAGCGCAGTTATAGAGGCCGACGGCCGAGTAGTTTTCCTGGTGGCTGACGATCATCACCCCTTCGGTCCCGGGAAAGGCAAATTTCATCGCCGAGAACCACCGGCACAAGGCGGCCAGCTCGTTTTCGGTGAATTCGTAACTTCCCGGTCCCGAGCCAAATACACCGTCCGCCGCCGCCGTTTGTGTCCGAGCGGTCAGTGGAAAGGGTATGACGTTTGTCGTATCAGTCACTGCACCCCCAACGCGACTCCCGTGCGAGCGCGGGACTCGCTCACTCTCAGCAGACACCGGCCGAGCCTCCCCCAACCCCGCGATCGGAACGCAAGCGAACCGAAAGATTGTGTAGTTGCCGACTACTTCGAGACTTCCGGGCCGATACAATCCCAGGCAGGGCACGTGCCCAAGAATACAATCGAGCATCGATTCGGAGTCAATTGAACCCGGGCCGGGTGTCAGTTTTTCACCCCGGACGTGCCTTTTCTGCAACAGTTGCAAAAAGGCGACAAGCCGTGAAACCGTTGGTTTGGTCGGCTGGCGCGCCCGTGCCAGGGGGCTCGGCTACCGGGGTGAACTGGGTGCCGGCGCGACCGGTTCGACCGCCACTTTTACGATACCGGCGCGCTTCATGTCGAGCTTGTCCGCCACGCCCGGAGAGACATCGATCAACAGCGAATGGCTGACCGGGCCGCGATCGTTGATCCGCGCGACGCACGAACGCCCATTGGTCAAATTGGTCACCCGCACCAGCGAATAAAGCGGCAGGGACCGGTGCGCGGCCGTCAATTCAACCGCGTCGAGCCGCTCGCCGCTCGCCGTCCGCCGTCCGATATGGCGACCGCCGTACCAGGCGGCGGCGCCGATTTCGCGCTGGCCGACCACCTTCATTGGGCCGAGATACTGGTCGGGCGGCGGCAGCCGGGCGGCGTGCTGGTCCGCGTCGCCGGCGTGCTGCAGCCGCCGGGCGAGCTTGCTGTGAGCGTGGTGCCGCTTCGCGGTGGTCTTCGCGGTGGTCTTGCCGGTGGTCTTGCTAACGGTTTTGGTGGCGGAGGTGTCGGCCTTGGCGGTCTTCGATTTTGTGCTCGGCACCGCATGATCACGACCCGCATGGACCTGCTTGGCCATCGCCGCCGTTGAGGCAACCAAGAGCGCGAGAGACAGCCCGATCGTCTGTCGCATCCTCATCGGCATGCGTCTCCATGTGGTTGACACAGTGGCGCCGGCGGGGCCCGCAAGGCGCGCCGGCTCTGGCTGACCGAAGGTAATGGCAAGGTGCCGTCCCGGATCGTTGACAGGGGGGTGTCCGGGTTGGACAGGGGAAGTGCTGCGCAACCCTAGGCAGTCACTCGTCAGCTTGTCAACCCATATGCCCATGAAACGCCGCGACAGGCCCAAGTCGGGCAGCGACTTTTCGTTGTCATACGCTACTTAATGTCATATTGGGTGAGTAAATAATCAAATCGATTTATTCTTTGTTCGGGAGTAGACGGTCAAGTCTACTCGAAGGTCTTAAAATTGTACGATGCGGGATCGGCGACGCTGGCGATCGGTGGAACAATTTGTTGCGTGCCGGATCTGTTGGGGCCGCATATCTTGCGGTTTGGACGCGGTTGCGCAAGCGGCGCTGCCGGCGCGGGCAACCCCGGTCCGGCACGGACGCAGCCTTACCTATGGCGTCGCACGATGGTTTTGCGCGATAACGGGCGCGGTCGACATCACCCGGCGCCAGCCTCGCGGCGTCGGTTTGACGGGAGAGTGGCATGGCAGCACGCGAACGCGCGTTGATCGTCGGGGCCGGAGCAGGATTGAGCGCGGCTATTGCCCGCCGCTGCGCCGGCGAAGGCATGGAGGTGGTGCTGGCGGCGCGCGACACCCAGAAGCTCGCCGCCCTCGGACGGGAAACCGCTGCCGCTCTCGTTGCCTGCGATGCAACCCGCGCCGAGGAGGTCGAACGGCTGTTCGCCGCGGTCGATGCCGGCGGCGAGCGCCTCGATCTCGTCGTCTACAACGCCAGCGGCCGGGCGCGCGGACCGGTCCACGAACTCGATCCCGCAGCGGTCGAGAATGCGATCCGGGTGACCGCCTTTGGCGGCTTCCTGGTCGCCCGGCAAGCGGTGACGCGGATGCTGCGCCAGGGCCACGGCACGATCCTCTTCACCGGCGCCTCCGCCAGCGTCAAGGGCTATCCCCGCTCCTCCTCGTTCGCCATGGGCAAGTTCGCGCTGCGCGGCCTCGCCCAATCCTTGGCGCGCGAATTGCAGCCGCACAACATCCATGTCGGGCACATCGTCATCGATGGCGGCATCGCGAAGGCGGGCGATGCGCGCGCCAATGAGCGCGGCCCGGACGGCCTCCTCGATCCCGATGCGATCGCCGAGACCTACCTCCAGCTGCACCGCCAGCAGCGCAGCGCCTGGGCCTGGGAAATCGAGCTCAGACCCTGGGTCGAAAATTTCTGAGCGGAGGGGCGCGGCGGCCAATCCGGCCGCACGTTGACTTTGCGGGGAGCGCTTGCTATATTTGCCGCATCATGACCAACGCGCGTGACGAGCTGCGACTTATGACCTCGGCGTCCTAGACGGCGCCGGCGTCCGCTCGACCGTTCCCCAGGGGAACCCCTCTTTCGCGCTTGGTGAGTTTCATGGCCTCGACAGTTTCGGTTTATCGCGAGACGCGGCGCCTCTCGTTCGCCCGGCGGCGACTTAGCGCCGGCCGGAGGGATTGAGCCCGCCGGCCGCGCCACCCCGACCCCCCGTCTCGACCAACGCAGCACCCGCCGTCTTTACCAATTGGCCGGCGGTCCGACCCCGGAGTTCCATCATGACAATCATGCCGATCCACAAATACCGGGCCTTTCCGCCCGTTAACCTGACCGACCGCCAATGGCCCGCGCGGGTCATCGATCACGCGCCGACCTGGTGCTCGGTCGATCTGCGCGACGGCAATCAGGCGCTCGTCGAGCCGATGGGACCGGAGAAGAAGCGCCGCATGTTCGATCTCTTGTTGAGCCTCGGCTTCAAGGAGATCGAGGTTGGCTTTCCGGCGGCCTCGGACACCGATTACGCCTTCGTCCGCGAGATCATCGAGGATGGCCTCATCCCCGAGGACGTGACGATCCAGGTCTTGACGCAATCGCGGAGTGAACTGATCGACAAGACGTTTGCGGCGATTGAGGGCGCCAAGCGCGCGATCGTTCACCTCTACAACTCAACTTCGGAACTGCAGCGCCGGGTGGTCTTCGGCCTTGACAAGCCCGGCATCATTGACATTGCGGTCAAAGGCGCCAAACAAATCCGCGATCTGGCCGAGCGCATGCCGGACACCGAGATCATCTATCAGTATTCGCCGGAGAGCTTCAGCGGTACCGAGCTCGACTTCGCGATCGAGATCTGCGAGGCGGTAATGGATGTCTGGCGCCCGACGCCCGAGAAAAAGATGATCGTCAACCTCCCGGGCACGGTCGAGATGGCGACCGCCAACATCTATGCCGATCAGATCGAATGGTTCGCGCGCCATGTCCGCGACCGCGACAGCCTCGTGCTCAGCCTGCATCCGCATAACGACCGCGGCACTGCGGTTGCCGCGACCGAGTTTGGCGTCCAGGCCGGGGCGGACCGGGTCGAGGGCACGCTGTTCGGCAACGGCGAGCGCACCGGCAACGTCGATCTGATCACCCTCGCCCTCAATCTGTTTAGTCAAGGCGTCGATCCGGGGCTCACTATCACCGATATCGACGGGGTGGTGAAGACCGCCGAATACTGCACCCAGCTGCCGGTCCACCCGCGCCATCCCTATGCGGGCGAACTGGTCTATACGGCGTTTTCCGGCTCGCACCAGGACGCGATCAAGAAGGGGTTCGATGCGCTCGGCAAGCGCAACGACGCGCTGTGGGAGGTGCCGTACCTGCCGATCGACCCGAAGGATCTCGGCCGCACCTATGAGGCGGTGATCCGGGTCAACAGCCAGTCCGGCAAGGGCGGGGTCGCCTATGTCATCAAGGCCGATCACGGCCTCGACCTCCCGCGCGCGCTGCAGGTCGAGTTCTCCAAGATCGTCCAGGAGGTCGCCGACCGCACCGGCAAGGAATTGTCGAGCCGCGACATCTGGGACCTGTTTGAGACGACGTACTTCTCTGCCGACGGCATTCGCCTCGTCGACTACACGGTCCTGCCCGAACCCAAGCCCGGCGAGCGCCGCATCGTCGCGACCATCAACAACGGCAAGGGCGACAAGCGCATCGAGGGTGTCGGCAACGGGCCGATCGCCGCCTTTGTCGATGCCTTGAGGCGGGATTGCGGCATCGCGCTGACCGTCCTCGACTATCACGAGAACGCCGTCACCGCCGGCGCCGACGCACAGGCCGCCGCCTTTGTCCAGATCCGCAGCGACGGCGTTGAAATCAACAACAACACGCTGTTCGGCGTCGGCATCGACAGCGACATCGTCACCGCGTCCCTGAAGGCCGTCGCCAGCGCCGCCAGCCGGACGATGGCGCGCAGCCGAGCGGGCTAACGCGGGGCGGGTGGTACGCCTTTGGTCCGGGTTACGCCACCCGGTCGCCCTGCTTGATTTCGACCGTGCGGTTATCGACCGCGGGGAGCATCTGGGCGGGGTCGCGGGTGACGACGACGTCGACGACGGTCGGGCGGTCGGTTTCGGCGATCCCGGTCGCGAGCGCCGCGCCTAAGGCCTCGGGGTCCTCGACCCGGATCCCGCCGACCCCCATCGCGCGGGCGACCGCGGCGTAATCCATCTCCGACAAATCGGCGGATTGGTAGCGCCCGCCCATCATCGCGTGCTGGAGGGCCTTCACATAGCCCGAGGCGGCGTTGTTGACGACGACGATCGTGAGACCAAGTTTGGCGCGGCGTGCGGTTTCCAGTTCGCCCAATACCATGTTGAACCCGCCATCGCCGGTGATCGCAACGACCGGCCGGCCGGGCGCCGCCAGGGCAGCGCCGATCCCACCCGGCAGCCCGTAGCCGATCGAGGCGAGACCACGATCGGGGATGAAATGGCGCCCTGCCCGCTTGGTGTCATAGAGAAGCCCGGTCCAATGCCCGGCGAACCCGCCATCGGCGACGAGGATCGAGTCGGCCGGCAAGGCCCGGTTGAGTTCGGTGCACAGCCGAGCCATGTGGATCGGGCGGCCCTGCGACTGGAGGCGCGGCGCGGCGTCCTCGGCCCAGGCCCGCATCCGCCCGGGGATTTCCGCGATGTAATCGGCGCGGGCGGTGCGCGCGGCCCGGGCGCCATCGCCGAGCGCCGCGGTCAAATCTTCGAGCCCGGCCCGTGCGTCGCCCCACAGCGCCACGGCGGCGGGATGGCACCGGCCGATCTCCTCGGCCGAAATCTCCAGATGGATCAGCGGCACCTGCGCCGGAATGAGGGCGTAGCGCTTGGTGGCGATCTCGCCCAATTTGCACCCCGCGACGAGGAGGCAGTCGGAAGCTTCGATCAATTCGTTGGCGATCCGCGCATAGCGCCCGAACAGGCCGACCGAGAGCGCATGGGTGCAGGCGATCCCGCCCTTGCCGCTCATCGTGTGGGCGACCGGGATCGACTGCGCCTCGGCGAAGGCCTGGAGCGCGGCGTGGGCTTGCGAGGTATGGATCCCGCCGCCGACCAGCAACAGCGGCCGCTTGGCGCCGGCGAGGAGCCGCGCGGCGCGCTCGATGTCGGCGCGGTCGGGCCGGATGCGCCGCGCCGGCGCCGACAGCGTCGAGGGATCGATCGCGAAATCGTCGGCGGTGAACTCGTAGCTGCCGTGGCAGACATCCTCCGGCACATCGAGCACCACCGGCCCCGGCCGCCCCGAGGTCGCGACCGCGAAGGCGCGCCGCGTCAATTCGGGGATGCGGCTGGTATCCTCGATCCGGATCAGCTCCTTGACGGCCGGGCGCAGGATCTCGGCTTGGCGGCATTCCTGGGTCATGTTCTTCCAGGAGTGCGCCCGGTTGGTGTCGCCGGCGAGCGCGATCACCGGGATCCCGCCATTGGTCGACTCGATGAGGCCGGTCACGAGGTTGGTGGCGCCCGGGCCGAGCGTGCCGTCACAGATCCCCGGGCGGTTGGTGACCCGGGCGTAGGCGTCAGCGGCGAAGGCGCCGCAGCGCTCGTCGTTGATCAGGAAATGCTGCATCCCGAGTTGCCCGAGCGCGTCGTAGAACGGCAACAGCTGAAACCCACCCATGCCGAACATCGGCCCGACATCGCTGAGGCGCAGCATCTCGGCGAGCGCCCGCCCCCCGGTCATCCTCCCATGCGGACGGTTGTGCCGGGCGGTATCGGCGGATGCGGTCATGGCTTGTCCTCCCTGGCGAAATGGCGGCGCAGGATGGCGACGGCCTCGCGCGCAGGCATATCGGGCTTGAGGTCGAGCGCGGCGGCGCGCGCGTTGACTCGGCTGAGGATGCCGTCCTCGTAGGTCGAGCGCGCATCGCCGATGCGGGCGCTCGCCGCCGACACGGTCGCCGCGGCGATGCCGCGGCGGTCGAGCGCCGGCAGGCGCGACACCCCGGCCTCGTCAATGCCGATCCCGGCGTCATTGTAGAAGGCGGCCCGCACATCGTATTTGAGCGCGGTTTCGGGGCGTCCGCCGAGGAGCCCGCCATGCGAGCCGGTGAGGACGATCGCGTCATGATGCTCGGGCGCGACGAGCGAAGCTGAATCGAGCGCCCAGACCTGTGGCTTGTCGCTGACCAGCAAGAACGCGCCCTCGATCGCCTCCGGCGGCGCGTGGACGCCGGGCTCGGCCTGTGCCAACGCCGCCGCGGCGTCACGGCACGCCATCCCCAGCCG
>DASYZD010000108.1:0-3438 GCA_035946655.1 Allostellaceae bacterium
TCATCCTCGCCGCTGCGCTCATATGGGCCCTGCGCGCCTATCGCCTCGCCCGCGCCGGGGTGCGGCGGGGGCCGGTCTGGGGCTGCGGCTCCCCGCGCGCGACGCCCCGGATGCAATACACCGCCTCGTCCTTCGCCCAGCCGCTGACCACGCAATTCCGCCTCTTCGTCCGGAACCGCGAAACCATGGCGGCGCCGAGCGGCTACTTTCCGGTGTCCTCCTCCTATGCGAGCGACAGCGGCGACCCGTTTCTGCGGCTCCTGTTCGTGCCGAGCTTCCGCTGGTTCACCCAGCTGGTCGGCCGGATGAACGTCGTTCAGCACGGGCACACCCATTTTTACGTCCTCTATGTCGCCGCGACGCTGTTCGCCCTCTTGATCTGGGGCAGCCTCTGACGATGCTCGGCGCACATTGGTTCTTTTCGCCCGTCTGCGCCCTCCTGCTGGCGCCGTTCCTTGTAGGTTTGATCAACCGCACCAAGGCGATCGTCGCCGGGAGGCGCGGCCCACCGCTCCTCCAGCCCTATCGGGATGTTATGAAATGCCTGCGCCGCGGGGCGGTCTATGGCGCGGGGACGAGTTGGCTGTTCCGCCTGGGGCCGGTGGTCAACCTCGCAACGCTGGCGGCCGGCCTCCTCCTGCTCCCGTTTGGCGGCGTCGCGGCGGTGGTGAGTTTCCCGGGCGACCTCATCGTGCTCGCCGGGCTCTTCGCGCTCGGCCGGTTTGCGACGGTGCTCGCCGCGCTCGATACCGGGTCGAGCTTCGAAGGCATGGGGGCGAGCCGCGAGGTTCACTTCGCCGCCTTGGCCGAACCCGCGCTACTCGTCGCCCTGGCGACGCTCGTGCGGGTGACGGGCGGGCTCTCGCTGAGCGACATCTACGGCGCGATCACGCCCGCCGCCTGGGCCCACGCGCTCCCGGCGCTGGCCCTCGTGGCGATGACCCTCGTCGTCCTCGCGCTCGTCGAAAATACCAGGATTCCGGTCGACGACCCGACGACGCATCTCGAGCTGACGATGATCCACGAGGTGATGGTGCTCGACCATAGCGGCCCCGATCTCGGGCTCATCCACTATGCCGCCGCGCTCAAACTGTGGATCGTCGGTGCGCTCTTTGTCGGGCTCGTCATCTCGGTGCGCAGCGGCAGCATGTGGCTCGACGGCACCTGCGCGCTCATCGGCATGGCCGGCCTGGCGCTGATCATCGGCATCGTCGAATCGGCGATGGCGCGCTATCGCCTGGTGCGGGTGCCGCAATTCATCGTCGGCGCCGCGACGCTCTCTGTCGTCGCCTTCATCGTGCTTCTGGCCTGAACGCGATGCCCGAAGCTCTCGCAACCATCCACGCGCTCGCCCTGGTGAGCTGTTTCGCGCTCCTCGGCACCAGCCGCATCGGCGCCTGCATCCGCTGGCTGTCGTTGCAGGGGATCCTTCTCGGCCTCGTGCCGCTGATCACCGATGCGGACGGGCTCGGCCTGCGCGTCCTCCTGCTGGCCGGCGGCAACATCGCCTTGAAGGGGATCATCTTCCCCACGGTGCTGTTGCGCCTGCGCGCGCGCACGCTCTACCCGCGCGAAGTCGAGCCCTTTGTCGGGTTCATCGCCTCCATCCTTTTCGGCGTCGTCGCGCTGGGGTTGTCGGTGTGGCTCGCGCTCGAATTGAAGCCGGCCCTGCCGCACGCGCCCTTATTGATGTTGGAAACCGCGATCTTCGTCGCTTCCGTCGGCCTCTTCATGATCGTCAGCCGGCGCAGCGCGCTGATGCAGGTCATCGGCTATCTGATGCTTGAGAATGGAATATTCGTCTTCGGCGTGATCACGGTCGTGGCAACACCGCTGCTGGTCGAACTGGGGGTATTGCTCGACGCCTTTGTCGCCGTCTTTGTCATGGGGATCGCGATATTCCACATCAACCAGGAATTCGGGTCGATGGATGTCGATCAGCTCAACGCGCTGAAAGGCTGACCCGGTGCGTCCGGACTTTTCGATCTTTGTCATGCTCGGGGGAGCGGTATTTGGGGCTGTGGTGTGCCTTGGGCTGCCGCGGCCGCAGCATGTCTTGAGGCTGATCGTCGCAGTATCGGCGCTGGAGCTCGGGCTCGCCGCCAACATCTGGGCGAGCGTCCTCGCCAACGGGTTTGTGACGGCGGCGGACCAGTGGTTTTACATCGACGCCTTCTCGGCCTTTTACCTCGTCGTCCTGGTTCTCGTATTTCTGCTGAGCTCGGTCTTCGCCGGCCTCTATTTCGCCAATGAGCCGGGCGAGCACCCCTTCACCCTCGCCGTCGCCCACCGTTTTGGCGCGCTGTGGCTCGGCTCCCTCACGGCGATGATGCTGGTCCTCGTCTCCAACAACCTCGGCATCATGTGGGTCGGGATGGAGGCGACGACGCTGCTCAGCGCCTTCCTCATTTCGCTCCATCCCAGCCGCCTCTCGCTGGAGGCGATGTGGAAGTATCTGATCATCTGCTCGGTCGGGATCGCGTTTGCCTTCATCGGCACGATCTTCGCCGCGGCCTCGATCCAATCCGCCGGCGGCGCCGAGGGCGACGCCCTGTTCTGGACGACGCTGGCATCGGCAGACGTGAAACTCGACCCGACGCTGATGAGGTTCGCCTTCATCTTCATCCTGGTTGGCTATGGCACCAAGACCGGGCTGGCGCCCATTCACTCCTGGCTGCCCGATGCGCACAGCCAGGCGCCGACCCCGGTTTCGGCGATGTTTTCCGGTTTTCTCTTGAACACCGCGCTCTACTGCATCATGCGCTTCGTTTCGCCCGCCCGGCATGCGCTGGGGGCGGAGTTCGCCAATGGGCTGCTGATCTTTTTCGGGACGACGTCGATCCTGGTGGCGGCCGGGTTTATCGTCTTTCAGCGCGACGCCAAGCGCCTCCTCGCCTATCACAGCGTCGAGCATTTGGGGATCATCACGCTCGGCTTTGGTTTGGGGCCGCTCGGCACCTTTGCCGCGCTTTTCCACACGCTCAATCACTCGGTGTGCAAGTCGCTGGCTTTCTTTGCGGTCGGGCGGCTGGGACAACAGGCCGGCAGTCACGACATGCATAGGCTCTCCGGTGCCCTGCGCGCCGACCGGCTGTGGGGGATCGCATTGCTCGGCAGCGTCCTGGCGCTGATCGGCGTCGCGCCGTTTTCGGTGTTCATGAGCGAATACCAGCTGTTGCGCGCCGCGGCAGCCGGCGGCAAGTGGCTGATCCTGGTCCTCTTCCTTGCTGCAAGCGGCGTCGTTTTCCTCTCGGCGTTGCGGCATTTGATCGACATGGCGTACGGCGAGCCGCAATCACCGGTGCCGGTGGCGCGCGGCGGCATCGCGGGCATGTTCCCCGGGATCCTCATCGTCGCTTCGGCCATGGGCCTTCTGGTGTTCTTGGGCCTGTGGATGCCGGTGTGGTTCTCCGGCGCGCTCGGCAGCGCCGCCGCGGC
>DASYZD010000109.1:0-2680 GCA_035946655.1 Allostellaceae bacterium
GTCCTCCGGCGGCGTCGCCAGCGGCACGGTTTTGAGCGGCGACATCGTCCTCGTCGTCAGCAATCTCGTCAGCAGCGGCGGCGGCGCCAAGCAGACCGTGGCCGCCGGCGGCCTCGCCTTCGACACGATGGTCGGCGGCAGCCCGATCTCGGGCGGCGGCGGCAAGCAGACCGTAATGGGCAGCATCCTCAACGGCTCGGGCCTGCTCGGCGGCGAGGTCAGCCGCACGATCGTCGAGGGCGGCTTCGCCGAGACGATCTCCGCCATCGGCGTCAGCGTCACCAGCATCGTCTTGAGCGGCGTCGGCGGCGGCGGGTCACAGGCCGTCATCGACGGCGGCACCGCCTTCGACACGACGATCAGCGGCAGCAATATCAGCGGCGGCGCCGGGAAGCAGACCGTATCCGCCTTCGGCGTCGCGATCGGCACCATGCTGCTTGACGGGACGGTCAGCGGCGGCGGCGCCTGGCAGAGTGTCGCGGCCTCCGGTTCGGCCTACGCCGCGATCGTCAGCGGCAGCCTCGTTGTCGCCGGCGGCGGCGCCAAGGAAACGGTGTCCTCGGGCGGGTTCGTCAGCGGCACCGTGCTGCTCGCCGGCGCGGTAAGCGGCGGGGGAGGCTCGCAGGTAATCTCGACGAGTGGCGTCGCGGTCGCCACGGTGGTCAGCGGCAGCCTGTTCGCAAGCGCCGGCGGCGCCGGCGGCAAGGAAACCGTCTCGGCCGGCGGGATCGCCAGCGGCACGCTGCTGTTTGGCGGTTTCAGCAGCGGCACCGGCGGATCGCTATCGGTCAGTTCGGGCGGCAAGACGATCGGCGCGATCGTCGGCGCCGGCGAGACGAGCGGCGCCGGTGGGAAGGAGACCGTGTCGAAGGGCGGGGTCGCCAGCGCTACAGTGCTGCGCGGCGGCATGGTCAGCGGTGGTGGTGGGTCGCTGTCGGTCAGCTCGGGCGGCAGGACCGTCGGCGCGATCGTCAGCGGCGGCGCGGTCAGCGGCGGCGGCGGCAAGGAAACCGTGTCGAAGGGCGGGTCGGCGAGCGGCGGCACGGTCAATAGCGGCGGCACCGAGATCGTCTCTGGCAAGGCGAGCGGCGGCACGATCAACGGCGGCCTCGTCGAGGTGGCGAGCGGCGGCACTGCCAGCGGCACGGTCACCTTCGTCAGCGGCGGCACGTTGCAGCTCGATGCCGGAGCCACCTTCGCCGGCGCCATCAAAGGTTTTGGCAAGCCCGCTCTTTCGGACCGGATCGATCTGCGAGGGATTGCCTTCACACCGGGTGCCACCACCGAAAGCTTCGTACCGACCACCACCACGAGCGGCACGCTGACGGTCAGCGGCGGGGGGCAAAGCGTCCACCTGACGCTGCTCGGGGCCTACACGACGAGCAGCTTCAAGCTGGCCTCCGATGGGCACGGCGGCACGCTGGTCACCGATCCGCCGGTAGCGGGCGGCGGGGCTGCGCAAACCACGTTCGCCGATATTGCGCCGGCTGGCCCACAATTCGGCGCCGCAACCTCGACCGACCCGCTGAGCTACTTGACCGGCGCAATCGCTGCCGCCGAGCATGCCCGAGCCGGCCAGACGCTCTTCGCGACGGGCCCACCCGGCGGCGGGTCCCTGATCGCGCCGGCGGGCAGCGCCGACCATCATCCCTTGCTACCGGCGGCGCGCTGACGGCAGTGGGTCGGCCAGCCGCACTCCCGCGCTCAGCCAGGGAGGCGCCAGCCGACCCAGTTGCACAGGGCTTCGCCCATGACGAGGTCGAGGTCGCGGCCCTTGAGCCACGGCAGTTCCTCGGTGAAGACGCTGACGCATTGCCGCCACGAGCAGGGCATCCGCGTGATGTCGGTGCCCCAGAACACGCGGTTCGGGCCGAACGCATCGAAGACGCGGTGCAGGTGCTCGTGGAAGCTGCGGAACGGGTAGGCATCCTGCGCATAGCCGGGTTGCCCCGTCGCCTTGACCGCGATGTTGGGGTGTCTGGCGAGCGCCAAGAGTTCAGGCTGGAAGCGATACGCGGAGTCGCCGCGGCTCCCGGGCGGTACCGCCAGGTGGTCGACGATCAGTTTGAGCCCCGGATGGCGCTCGGCGATCTGGCCGACGGTCGGCAGGAACAACGCGCTCGCGAGCGCCACCGGCACCTGGGCGCGCTCGGCCGCCGGCCACAGCCAGTCGAGGCTCCCGTCGGTCATCCACTCGCGCTTGTGCCGCTCGTTGAAATAGAAACGCAGGCCGAGCATGCCCGGACGGTCTTTCCCCGGCTGGCCTTTCCAATGCGCGACGAGATCGGGGCCCTTGGGGTCGTCGAGATAGAACCACCCCATGATGGCGAAGCGGTCGGGGTAGTGACGCACCGCCTCGAGGGCCAATTCGTTCGAGCTGGGATCCCACAGCACCGGGTGGATCAGCGCCCGGTCCACACCGGCTTCGTCCATCGCGGCGATCGCTTCCGCCGCGGAATATGGCTCCTGACGATGCGGCGGGGACGGCGCGCCCTTTTCCCAGAGATGGATCTGGCCATCGACGATCAGCATCCGGCATCTCCTATGATGATTGTCCAGCAGGGATGTGGCCGTGCTGGAACTGGAATGCGGCGAAGTCTTTGAAGATCCGGCCATTTTTGAGGGTGTCGTAGATGATCGCGAGGAGTTTGCGGGCGGTGGCGATGATCGCCTTGCCTGC
>DASYZD010000110.1:0-13561 GCA_035946655.1 Allostellaceae bacterium
GCGACGATCTGGCGGTAACCGCACGACGATGAGCGACACGCTGACCCGGACTAAGGCCGAGAACGACCTCGCCGCGACGATGGCCGAGATCGGGCGGCGCGCCCGTGATGCCGCTGCCGCGCTGGCGCTGGCCTCGGGCGAGGCACGGGCGAGCGGGCTGCGGGCCGCCGCCGCCGCGGTGCGCTCGCAAGCCGATCAAATTCTCGAGGCCAATGCCCAGGATGTCGCCGCGGCCAGGGACGCCGGGACCCGCGGCGCCCTCGTCGATCGCCTCGCGCTCGACCCAAAACGGCTCGAAGCTGTCGCGTGCAGCCTTGAAGACATCGCCGCGCTGCCCGATCCGATCGGCCGCGTGCTGGCCGACTGGACCCGCCCGAACGGGCTCAAGATCTCGCGGGTCAGCGTGCCGCTCGGGGTCATCGGCATCATTTACGAGAGCCGTCCGAACGTGACCGCCGACGCCGGCGGGATCGCGCTCAAATCGGGCAATGCCGCGATCCTGCGCGGCGGCTCGGAAAGCTTTCATTCTTCGCGCGCCCTCGTCGCCGCGCTCCGCGGGGGGCTTCGTGTGGCCGGTCTGCCGGAAGATGCAATCCAGCTGGTGCCGACCCGCGATCGGGAAGCGGTCGGCATGATGCTGAAGATGAGCGGGGTCATCGACGTCATCGTGCCGCGCGGCGGAGCCTCATTGATCGAGCGGGTACAGCGCGAGAGCCGCATCCCAGTCATCGCCCATCTCGAAGGGCTGTGCCATACCTATATCCACCGCGCCGCCGACCCCGCCAAGGCGCGCGCGATCGTGCTCAACGCCAAGATGCGGCGGGTGTCGATCTGCGGCGCCACCGAGACGCTGCTCGTCGATCGCGTGGTTGCCGCCAAGATGCTGCCGCCGATCCTCGCCGATCTGCGGGCCGCCGGGTGCGAGGTGCGCGGTGACCCGGACACCGTGGCAATCGCACCCGAAGCGGTGCCGGCGAGCGAAGAGGATTGGCGCACCGAATATCTCGACGCCATCCTTGCGGTGCGGGTCGTCGACGGGGTCACCCAGGCGATCGAGCACGTCACCCGCTATGGCTCACACCATACCGATGCCATCGTTACCGAGGATGAGGCGGTCGCCGAGCGTTTCCTGCGCGAAGTCGACAGCGCGATCGTCCTCGTCAACGCCTCGACCCAGTTTGCCGATGGCGGCGAATTCGGGATGGGCGCCGAGATCGGCATCTCAACGCAACGCCTGCCGCCGCGCGGGCCGGTCGGCGCAGCGGAACTGACCACCTACAAATACCTCGTCCGCGGGAACGGGCAGGTGAGGCCCTGATAAAGGTCAAGGCGTCCAGCCCCCACCCAACCCTCCCCCGCTTGCACAGGAGGGCGAAGACGCCGGCGCCGGTCACTCCCACCCCCGCGAGCGGGGGAGGGTCGGGGTGGGGGTCGGGGCATCGCCACATCGGCCTCCTCGGCGGCTCGTTCAACCCGGCTCACGGCGGCCATCTGCACATCAGCCGGTTGGCGCTAACCCGGCTAGACCTCGACGCGGTGTGGTGGCTGGTCTCGCCGCAAAACCCGTTGAAACCGGTTGCCGGCATGGCCCCGTTCGCCGAGCGCCTCGCAACAGCGGCCGAGGTCGCAGTCGCCGACCGGCGCATCCGGGTCCGCGACATCGAAGCGCGCCTCGGTTCGACCTACACCGCCGACACGTTGAAGCTGCTGCGCCGGCGCTATCCGCACACCCGCTTTGTCTGGCTGATGGGTGGCGACAACCTCGTCCAGATACCCCATTGGAAGCGGTGGCAGGACATCTTCCACACCGTTCCGATCGCCGTTTTCTATCGCCCCGGCACCAGGTTGACCGCGCTCGCGGGAATTGCCGCGCGCCGTTTCGCCCGGGCGCGCGTGCCGGTCCTGGCGGCGCGCCGTCTGGCATTGATGCCGCCGCCCGCCTGGGCGTTTTTCCACACCAGGCTCGACCCGCACTCGGCCACCCGCATCAGGGCCGAGCGATCGCCGCCACCCAGGAAGGAGAACAAACCCGAAGTGACCGCCGAAGCCATCGCTATCGCCACGCTGGCGCCCCGCCGCCGGAAGGCGCTCGCCGCGCCGGAGCTCCTCCGCTGCATCATCGACAGCCTCGAAGACGGCAAGGCCGAGGCGATCGTAACGATCGACCTCGCCGGCAAAACGACGATCGCCGACTATATGGTGGTCGCCTCAGGCCGCTCGACCCGGCAGGTGGTTTCGCTCAGCGATCACCTCGAACAAAACCTTCCGGGCCGCGTTGCGATCGAGGGGAAGGCCCAAGGCGATTGGGTGCTGATCGACGCCGGCGACGTCATCGTCCACATCTTCCGGCCGGAAATCCGCGCCTATTACAACCTTGAAAAGATGTGGGGCGAGGCGCTACCCGATGGGGAGAGCGAGGCCGAGGCCGCCCTCTGATAGGCGCACAACAATTCGCCTCTACCTCCTCGCCATCGGCCGGCTGCGGCGCGGGCCGCTCCATGATGTGCAGGCGCTCTATGCCGGGCGCCTCGCGCCGCCGGTGACGATCATCGAGCTGGAGGAAAAGCGCCCCCTGCCGCCCGCCACGCTGAAGTTGCGCGAAGCCGAGCTGATCCTCGCCGCCCGGCCCGCCGGTGCCCGGCTCGTCGCGCTCGACCGGACGGGCGCTGCCTGGACCAGCCGCGATTTCGCCGACCGCCTCGCTGCCTGGCGCGACGGCGGCGCTGCGGCAATCGCCTTCGCGATCGGCGGCGCCGAAGGGCTGGGGTCCGCGGTCATCGGAGAGGCCGATGCGGTCATTTCGCTGGGCCCGATGACGTGGCCCCACCTCTTTGCCCGCAGCATGCTGCTGGAGCAGCTCTACCGGGCGCAGCAGATCCAAGCCGGGCATCCCTATCATCGCAATTAGCGCGACTACGGCCGCCGCAACAGGCGCGCGTCCGGCGGTACCGGATCGTCGGGCAGTTGCGAGTCGCGGTGGCGCGCCAGCGCTTCGTCGATCAGCTCCGACAAGAGCGCGGTGAAGCGGATCGGCGGATCGGCCGCTTCCCACAGGAAGTAGCCGAACGAGCCGGGGCACGGGTTGACCTCGTTGAGCCAGGTCTCGCCGGTCTCCTCGTTGCAGTAGAAATCGACGCGCGGCGCGCCGGTTCCGTCCACCGCTTCGAACGCGAGGGTCGCCCAGCGCCGCAAACCGGCGGCAAGTCCGGCGGGAAGATCCGGGTTGATCTCGCGGGTTAAGGACAGCATCCCCTGGCTGTTCCCGGAATCGCCTTTGATGCCGCTTTTGCCGTCGCCGCCCGAGAGGTATTTCTGGCGGAAGTCCAAGAGTTCGTCCGCTCGTTTCGGCTGTTCGATTGCCGAGGTACGCACCGTCCCGCCGACCCGCATCACGGCGAGATTGTATTCGACGAGGTTGGGGACGAAGGGCTCGATGATCGCCTGGCGGTCGAGCCGGAAGATCGCCGGCAGCAAGGCCCGCACCTCTTCCACATCCTCGGCCTTGCCGACCCCGATGCTGCTGCCGAGATGCGCGGGCTTTACGATGCACGGGAAGCCCATATTGCCGATCAGCGCTCCGAGCGCATCGGCGGACGGAAGTCCGGAAGCGCCGCGAGTTATGACGACATAGGGCAGGAGCGGAATGTCGAGGCCGCGCAAGAGGCGCTTGGTCGCGGCCTTGTCCATGAACACGGCGGCGGCCAGTGTGCGCATCCCGGTGTAGGGCAGGTTGGCGGTCTCGAAGAGGCCCTGCATCTGTCCGTCCTCGCCGCCCAGGCCATGAAACGCCAGGAGGGCGACATCGAATTGGGTCGCCGCGGGCCGGCTGAAAAATCCGGTGCGCTTTGGCACCAGGATGCCGCGACCGGGTTCACCGAGCGCCAGGCTCACCTCGGTCAATTCGCTGGCGATGCGCGAATCGGGGAGGTAATTGCGCCGCTCGGCGAGCGCCTCGCCAATGAACCACGCACCTCGTGGATTGACGTAGACCGGAAACGCGACAAAGCGCTCCTGGTCGATTGCCTTGAGCGCCTGCAGCCCGGTGATCACGCTGACGTCATGCTCGGGCGAGCGCCCGCCAAGGAAAACCGCAACACGGGTTTCATTCCCCTTCGCCATCCTGTACCCCAATCGTGGAACCCGCCGGCCAGGCTATGGACCCGTCCGAAAGCTATCCTCCACGCCGCGACCGGTACAATCGCGCCGACATTATGGCGCCGGGAGCGACGTGGATGGCTGGAACAAGCCCGGCCAAGAGCGCGGTCGTGGCGTGAAATCCGAGATCGTGCGGGCCCGCGGCGCTGAGCTTGCGGTGTTTCACCTCGACGGCGCTTCGCCGACCGCGCCGGTGGAGCTGATCTGGGCGCATGGCTGGGGCCAGTCGCACGCGGCGCTGCTGCCGCTCGCACAAGCGATGCGGCGCTCGGCGCGATCGACCCTCGTCGATCTCCCCGGCTTCGGCGCCTCGCCCCTGCCGCCCGCGCCCTGGGGAACGGCGGATTACGCCGATGCGATCGCGGAATGGCTCGGCGGCCGTGCCCCGGTACCGCGCATCTGGATCGGCCATTCGTTCGGCTGCCGGGTCGGGCTGCAACTCGCCGCGCGCCACCCGGGGACGCTCGCCGGCCTTTTCCTGATTGCCGCGGCCGGTCTGCCGCCGCAGCGCACGCCTCACGCGCGACTGCGGGTAATGGCGCGGCGCTGGGCGTTCCGGCTGGCGCGGCAATTGACCTCCGAGGGGCCGGCACGAGACCGGCTGCGCGCCCGCTTCGGCAGCGCCGATTATCGTGCGGCCGGGGAATTGCGGCCGATCCTGGTGAAGGCGGTCGGCGAGGACCTCACCGCGGTCGCCCGCTCGGTCCACCTTCCGGCGGTGCTGGTCTATGGCGACCGCGACAGCGAGACCCCGCCCGAACTCGGCGTGCGCCTTAATGGGCTCATGCCGCAGGCGCGGCTCGTTGTGCTGCGCGGCTTCGACCACTGGAATGTCTTGACCGAGGGACGCCACCAGATCATCCAACGCCTCGGCGAACTTATGGAGCAAATAGGGTGAGTGCGCTCCCGGCGCTATTCGGTTTCCTCGTTTTCGCGGCGCGCCGGCTATTGACCTACCTGCACCTCTTTCAGCAGGAGGAATATGACGGGAGACGTTTTCTTGCTTGGGTAATCGACAACCGGGCCTGGGATCGCCGGCTGTCTTTGGCTCTGCTCGCGATATTCGCAGGACAATTGATCCTGCGTGCCGCACCGTCCGTGGTTTTCGCGGCACTCGTCGGCGTGGCTTGTCTCGCCACCGCCGCCGTCGAGCGCGATCCGCGCCGAACCGCGAAGAAGGCTTTGGTGATGACCACCCGCGCCAAGCGCATCTATGCGATCGCGCTGGTCCTGATCGCGACCGTCGGTGTCGTTGCGGCGCTGACGAGTGATCTCCCGCTTGCGTGGATCGTCGCGGTGCAGCTCGTACCGATCGCGCTTGTGGGGGCGAATCTACTGCTCGCGCCATTTGAATCGCGGGTGCAGGCCCGCTATTGGCAGGAGGCGCGCGCGGCGTTGCAGCGGGTCGATCCGATCGTAATCGCGGTCACCGGCTCCTATGGCAAGACCTCGGTCAAGCACATCCTCGGGCATGTCCTCGAAACCGCCGGCCCGACCCTGATCACGCCGGGCAGCGTCAACACGGCGATGGGGATCGCGCGGGTGATCCGCGAACGCCTCGGGGCGCATCAGCGCTATTTCGTCGTCGAGATGGGGGCCTACGGCATCGGCTCGATCGCGCGCCTGTGTGCGCTGACCCCGCCCAAGCTCGGCATCATCAGCGCGATCGGCAAGGCCCATTACGAGCGCTTCAAATCATTGGACGCGGTGGCCCGTGCCAAGTTCGAATTGGCCGAGGCGGTGCGGGAGAATGGCGGCACGGTCGTCGTCGCCGCGGACGTCATGGAGTTTGCCGGGCCGCGCGCGTTCGTCGAAAGTCACCGCGACCAGGTGGTGACCGTCGGCGCCGTTGGCACCGCGGACCTAACCATCCGATCGCTGCGCCAGGAGGTGGACGGGATCGTCGCCGCTATATCGTGGCGCGGCCAGGGATACGAGCTCTTCGCTCCGCTCTTCGGTCTGCACCAGGGAGGCAACATCGCGCTCGCCTTCGCCGCCGCCTGCACCCTCGGGATGGCGCCGGAGGATGTCGTCGCCAGCCTCAAGACGACGCCACAGATCGCCCACCGCCTGGAGGTGAAGCGGCAGAACGGCGGCGCGATCGTGATCGACGATGCGTACAATTCGAACCCGGTCGGTTTTGCCTCGGCCCTGGCGCTGCTCGACACGCTGCGCCAGCCGGGGGGGCGCCGCATCCTCGTCACCCCCGGGATGGCCGAACTCGGCAGCGAGGATGAGGCCGAGCATACGCGGATCGGCCGTCTCGCCGCTGGCCATGTCGATGTGCTCCTCGCCGTCGCCCCGCACCGCGTGGCGCCGCTCGCCCAAGCCTTTGCCGAGGCTGCGCCGGGGCGCGAGATCGTGTCGTGCCCGAGTTTTGCCGACGCCCAAGGCTGGCTCGACCGCAATCTCGCCGGGCCCGACATTGTGCTGATCGAGAACGACCTGCCCGACCTCCTCGAACAAAAGCTGCGCCTCTGACGCTGGGTCTTTTTCAATGACTTAATTTTGGCTCGATCCCTGCGGAGGCAGGGACCCATTCCGCCGCTCCTCGAATGCGGTATTCCAAGGCGATGCGATTCCTGCAATTGGTCGCGGATCCGTCGCTGTATGGGTCCCTGCCTCCGCAGGGAACCGCCTTGTGCTATCTTGCCGCATTGCGCATTCGGCCCCAGTCGACCGGTTCGCCGAGCTTCAATCGGGTTCCGGCTTCCGGCATCGGATATTTGAGCCCGGTCGCGCAGTTGAAGAGGACGGCGCGCTCGCCGGGCCGCACGCGGCCATCGGCCACCGCTTCCTTATAGGCGGCATAGGTCGCCGCACCCTCCGGGCAGAGGAGGAGCCCCTCTGCGGCCGCCACCTCGCGCCAGGCCCGCATGATCTGATCGTCATCGACGGCGATCGCGAACCCGCCCGATTCGCGCACCGCGCGCAGGATCAGGAAATCGCCGACCGCCTGCGGCACCCGGATCCCGGCGGCGAAGGTGTGCGCGTCCTGCCATCGTGGGGCGTGCTCGACGCCGTCCTCCCAGGCCTTGACCATCGGCGCACAGCCCGCCGCCTGGACGGCGACCATGCGCGGGCGCTTCGGCCCGATCCAGCCCAATGCCTCCAGTTCGGCAAACGCCTTCCACATGCCGATGATGCCGGTGCCCCCGCCGGTCGGATAAAAGATCACATCGGGGATCTCCCAGCCGAGCTGCTCGGCCACTTCGATGCCCATCGTCTTCTTGCCCTCGATCCGGGACGGCTCGCGCAAGGTCGAGCAGTTGAACCCGCCGAGCGCCTGCTCGCCCTCGGCGACGAGCTTGCCGCAATCGTCGATGAGGCCGTCGACGAGATAGACCGCGGCGCCCTGCATCGCGATCTCGCGGACATTTACATCCGGCGTGTCGTCGGGGCAGAACACCGTCGCCATGATGCCGGCGCGCGCGCAATAGGCCGCCATCGCCGCCCCGGCATTGCCGTTGGTCGGCATCGCCATCGCGGTGACGCCGAGCTCCTTCGCCATCGAGACGGCGAGCGCCAATCCCCGCGCCTTGAACGAGCCGGTCGGCAGCCGCCCCTCATCCTTGACCAGGAGCTCGCCGGTTTTTGCAAGACGGGGCAGGGCGATCAGCGGCGTCACCACCTCGCCCAGCGAGACGACGTTTTCAGGCCGGCGCACCGGCAGCAATTCCCGGTAGCGCCACAGCGTTTGCGGGCGGGCAGCGAGCGCCGCGCGCGGCAGGGCGCGACGAACGCCATCGAGATCGTAGTGGACGAGCAGCGGCCTGCCGGCCTTCGACAGGCCGTGCAATTGGTCGGCCGGATAGCGCTCGCCGGTTAGGCTGCACTCCAGGTGCGTGACGAAGGTCGGCAATGGGCCGCCGGTCCAATCAAAATCCGCCAATCGATCCTCCTGCGCACGGATGTGCAGGCTTATACCCCGGCCTCGCTGTTCTCGCTGTTATTTGCAGTGAAAAAGCCAAGCCGGGCACCGCGCCCGCGCTTTCTGCTTCGGCAGCAGATGTGCAACCGGAGGTTCCCCGTGCGTCGCAGCACCGCCCGCAGCGCCGAATGCGGGCGGCGATGCGCGGCTTTGCACCGGATGCCGGCAACGGTCATAGGCACCGGACATAACAAATCGAATCCGGTCGGATGGGATTTGGGGCGGTCTTGACATGGAATCTTGTTGCCTATATTTAACCTAACGGTTATTTATCCACATGGTAAAATTCGAATGCCAGATCGGCTCAACACCACCTTCTCGGCTCTCGCCGATCCGACTCGGCGCGCGATCCTGGCGCGGCTTGCGTCCGGCGAGGCTACCGTCACCGAGTTGGCCGAGCCGTTCGACATGAGCCTGCCCGCCATCTCCAAGCACATAAAAGTGTTGCAACACGCGGGGCTAATTGTGCGCGGTCGCGAGGCGCAATGGCGGCCGTGCCGCCTTGAAGCGGCAGCGCTGAAGGAGGTCGCCGAGTGGGTCGAGCGCTATCGCCGCTTCTGGGAGGAGAGCTTCGACCGGCTGGAGGGCTATCTGCGCGACCTGAAGGTGGGAGAGGACCGGGATGGCGACAAACCCTAGCGCCGCCGCCGCCGCTGCCGGCGAGCAAGAACTCGTCATCACCTGCGTGTTCGATGCGCCGCGCGATCTCGTTTTCAAGGCATGGACGGAGCCCGAGCGCGCAGCCCGTTGGTGGGGGCCGCAGGGTTTCGCCTTGGTCGCCTGCGAGGCGGACGTCCGGCCCGGCGGCGCGTGGCGCCGCTGCCTGCGTGCGCCTGATGGGACCGAACTGTGGAAGCGCGGTGTCTACCGCGAGATCGTCGAGCCGGAGCGGCTCGTCTTCACCTACGCCGACGAGGACGCCTCCGGCAATCCCGGCCGCGAGACGCTGGTAACCGTGATCTTCGCCGATATCTGCGGCAAGACCAGGTTGACCTTGCACCAGGTCGGGTTCGCGTCCCGCCGGTCGTGCGATTTGCATCGGGCCGGCTGGGCGAGCTGCCTCGATCGGCTCGCAGAACACCTGATCAAGAACTGAATTGAGCATCTGATTTCACGAGCAAAGGAGTTCCAACGATGCGACATCGGATCGTTTCGCAAGGCGAATGGCTCGCCGCGCGCCGGCAGCTTTTGCTGAAGGAAAAGGAATTCACCCGGCTGCGCGATCAATTGGCGGCGGAGCGCCGGGATCTTCCCTGGGTTAGAATAGACAAGACTTACCTCTTCGACGCTCCGGACGGAAAACAGACGCTCGCCGACCTGTTCGACGGACGAAGCCAATTGATCGTCAAGCATTTCATGCTGGCGCCCGGACAGACGAGCCCCTGCGTCGGTTGTTCGTTCGAGGTCGACCATTTGGACGGCATCCTCGTGCATCTCGAGCACAACGACGTCGCCTATGTTGCCGTCGCGCGCGCCCCGCTGCCGGAAATTGAGGCGGTTAAGCGACGCATGGGTTGGCGCTTCCGGTGGGTGTCCTCATTCGGCAGCGACTTCAACTACGATTTTCATGTCTCGTTCACGCCCGACCAGATCGCCAAAGGCGCGGCCTATTACAATTACCGATCCGGCAGCGTACCGATGGAAGACTTATCCGGGCGCAGCATCTTCTACAAAGACGCGGATGGCGAGATCTTCCACACCTATTCGTCGTTTGGGCGCGGCGGCGAAGATCTGCTCGGCACCTACCGGTATTTCGACCTGACGCCGAAGGGCCGCAACGAAACCGGCCCCTACCACAATATGCACGACTGGCTGCGCCACCACGACCGATACGGTGACGCCAGTGCCCGCGATGAGACAGGGGTGGCGTCCGGCCGCCGGGCGGCTACAACACCGCCTCGGCGATGACCCGCAGCGCAGCCACGTCGGCGCCGGCCAGCACCAGGGAGCCGATCCAGTTCTTCTTGGCGATGTCCTGCCAGGCCTGGAGGCGGCCCTTGATGCGATCGGGCGGGCCGATCAGCGAGATTTCGTCGATGAGGGCGTCCGGCACCGCAGCCGCGGCCTCCCTGCGCTTGCCGTCGAGGAACAGATCCTGGATCTGGGCGGCGGCCGCCTCATAGCCGATCCGCTTCGTCAGATCGTTGTAGAAATTGGCGCTGCGCGCACCCATCCCGCCGATGTAGAGGGCAAGGCCAGGCCGCAGCGCGTCGCGGCAGGCGGCCAGATCCTCACCCATTGAGACCCGGACATAGGGCGCGTTGTCGAAGTCGGCGAGGTCGCGCGATTTCCCGGCGCGCGCCCGGCCTTCGATGACCGGCCCGACGGTCGCCTCGGCCTTTTCCGGCGACATGAATATCGGCAGGTTGCCGTCGGCGACCTCGCCCGCGGTGCGCAACCCGGCCGGGGTGATCGAGGCGGTGTAGATTTTCAAGGACGGGTCGCCGTGCAGGATGCTGCGCAACGGCTTCCCCAGCCCGGTCGTGCCCGGCCCGGTATTGGGGATGTCGTAATGCTCGCCGTGGTGTTCGAGCGGCGCCTTCCTCTCCAGCACCTGGCGGATGATCGCGACGTATTCGCGGGTGCGCGCCAGAGGCTTGCCGAACGGCACGCCGTGCCAGCCCTCGACGACTTGCGGCCCCGACGGGCCGATGCCGCAGAGAAACCGGTTGCCGGACAAGGCCTGCAGCGTCATCGCGGTCATCGCGGCACAGGTCGGGGTGCGGGCCGGCATCTGCATGATGCTGGTGCCGGCCTTGATCCGGCGGGTTTGCGCCAGCACCCAGGCGACCGGGCTGACCGCGTCGCTGCCATAAGCTTCGCCCGCCCACACCGCGTCGAAGCCGAGCCGCTCGGCCTCCAGCACATGGTCCATGTCGATCCCGGCATGACCCTGCGAGAATTTGATCGTGGTCGAGAGTTTCATGCCAGCATCCCTTCGCCGGCGTGGGCGATCCGCTCGACCGCGGCGAGCCAGTCGGAGAGCTCGCGTTCGGCCGGCTCGACCAGGACATGCTCGACCCCGACCGCCTGATAGCCTTCGAGCCGGGCGCGCAGTTCCCCGGCGTCGCGGCCGTTCCAGCCATAGCGCAATGAGACGGCGAAGCCTGGGTCGGGGCGCTCCGCGCGCAGCCGCGCGACGATCGGCGCCGCCTGCTCGGGCGTGGCACGCGAGCCGTGCCAGCCGTCGAGCCGCGCGGCGCGCTTCAGTGCCGGCTCCGAGGTGCCGCCGATCCAGATCGGGATCGGCTGTTCCGGCTTCGGCAGCATGCGCATGTCGTCGATGACCGCCGGAATGGTCGTCGCCCGGAAGCTGACCGGGTCCTCGCTCCACACCGCGCGCATCATCAGGATGCCCTCGTCCATGCGCCGCCCGCGTTCGCGAAACGGTACACCCAAGGCCTCGAACTCACTTTCGAGCCAGCCGACCCCGGCCCCGAGGATGAGCCGCCCCTCCGACAAATTCTGCAGCGTCGCCAACTCCTTGGCGAGGGGCAGCGGGTGGCGCATCGGGAGGACGAGGACGCTGGTGCCGAGGCGCACGCGCTTGGTATAGGCGGCCGCCCAAGTCAGCGTCAGCACCGGGTCCCAGAAGATCGCCGAGGGCGGGTAGGCGCGGTCCTTGGGCACGATGATGTGTTCGCTGACCCAGACATCGGCAAAGCCGAGCTCTTCGGCCTGGATCGCGGCGCGGCGGATCGCGTCGGCGCCCGCCTTCTGTCCGATATGGGGCAAGTGAATGCCGAGCCGCATGTCCGGTCTCCGCTATGGTAGCGTGGCCGCAGGGTGATCCGGTGCGGTCGCGGGCGCAAGCGTCCACGATCCAATTGCGGGGGGTGTCGGCGATGGCCCATGAGCTGCGGTTTCTCGCGATGGATTTACCCAACCGGCCGTGGAGTGAATTGCTGAGGCGTTACCAGCACATTGAGGCGCTCGGATTCGATCTCGCCGGGGTCGCCGATCATTTTGTCGACTGGACCGGCGCGCCAGGCCCTTGGTTCGAGGCGTGGACCCTGTTGGCAGCGGTTGCACGAGAAACCACGACGGTCAGGCTGGCGACATGGGTGACCCAATTCCCGCTACGCAACCCGGCGCTGCTCGCCCGTCAAGCGCTTACCGTTGATCATATATCCGATGGCCGCCTCGAATTGGGCCTCGGCATCGGGCTAACCACCGATCCGTCGTGCGAGATGATGGGAATCCCCAACTGGAACGCCAAGGAACGGGTCGCTCGCTTCAAGGAATATGTCGAGATCGTTGATCGGCTGATGTCCAACGAAGTTACGACCTACAAGGGGAAGTTTTATGAGGTCGACGGCGCGGTAATCGACCCGCGGCCGGTGCAACAACCGCGTCCGCCAATCATCATCGGCGCCATGGGGCCCGTTATGCTGAAATGCGCAGCGCGATTTGCCGACACTTGGAATAGTGGTCTCTCTGGCGCCAGCACTTTTGATGCCGCGCTGGTGGAGACGCGCGATCGCATCCGTCTGGTCGACGAGCACTGCGCGGTGATTGGACGGGACCCAGCCTCGTTGCGGCGTTCCTGCTTGATGTCCGTCCGAGAGCGTCTACGCGGTGGGATGTTCGGCTGTTACGAGTCGGCAGAAGTCTTCGCCGATATGATGCAACGGTTGATCGATCTTGGAATCTCGGAAGTCGGGATCTGGTATCCGGTCCGCGACGAGCAGCTGCCGGTGTTCGAGAAGATCGCCGCGGAAGTCATTCCCGCACTGAAAGAGAAGCACGCGGCTCGCACCCGGCACCGACGAGGAACATGAGGTGGACCTTGCCGGCTGCCAGCCTCGGGTTCATGATCGGGCATCAAGCTGAGCGGGGGACCGCGATGAGGACGCTGCCGGAAAACGGTCTCATTGCCATCGTCAAGCGCGACTGCGAGACCTGCGTCATGGCGGCGCCGGTGCTCGGTGAATTGGTGCGGCAGCGCGGGCTGCAGGTCTATACCCAGGACGATCCAAGCTTCCCAGAAACCGTGCCGGAGCGGATCGACGATACCGCGCTCGATATCTCGCATCACTTGAAGATCGAGATCGTACCCACGTTGATTCGGCTGGAAAATGGTCGCGAGGTAGCGCGCACCTATGGCTGGGACCGCGGCGAATGGGAGCGCCTGTCCGGGCTTGCCGGGCTCGGAAGCGGCCTACCGGAATCGCAGCCCGGCTGCGGCGCCAAAAATGTCGAGCCGGGGGTCATCGAACGCCTCAAGGTGCGCTTCAACGAGACCGGGCTCAAATCGCGCCGCATCGAATTGGGCGAGGACGAGGACGTCGAGGAAGCGATGTTCGCGCGCGGCTGGTCGGATGGGCTGCCGCTGGTGCCGCCGACCGAGGAGCGCGTGCTGCGTATGCTCGACGGTTCCTCGCGCGACCCGCAGGAGGTTTTGGGGCTGGTGCCGCCGGCGCTTGGCCCGGCGAGCGTCGAGAAGATCGCGATCAACGCGGTGATGGCCGGCTG
>DASYZD010000111.1:0-13846 GCA_035946655.1 Allostellaceae bacterium
CATGTTCTCGACGAGCCGGTTCCAGAGCGCCTGCTTGCCCTCCTGAAGCACTGATTCGATGCCAGGGGTGAAGATTACGGCCCGGCGATCTCTCAAGTTTTTGCATTATTGCCACGATTTGCCGAGCAATTAGGCAGAGCCTACACCGACGTTTTGTTTTTTTGCGTGCTGCGATAGCCTCGCCCGCCTTAACGAGCTGGAGTGCACGGCTCGCCTGAGGGGGGAGGAACAACCGGATGGCAAAGTCCATGCAAGCGCCGACCGCGGCGGCGCCACGCCAGGGCCTGCGGTTCATCATCGGCGCCTCATCGGTCGGCACGCTGATCGAGTGGTACGATTTCTATATTTACGGCGTCCTTGCAGCGGTTTTCGCGACCCATTTCTTTCCGGCCGGTAACGCCTTCTTTGCGACGCTGGCGACCTGGGCGGTGTTCTGGTTCGGGTTCATCCTGCGGCCGTTCGGCGCCATCCTCTTCGGCCATCTCGGCGATCTGATCGGCCGCAAATTCACCTTCATGCTGACGTTGATCATGATGGGGGCGGCGACGTTCCTCGTCGGCTGCATACCGAGCTATGCCACCTGGGGCCTCCTCGCGCCGGTGCTGATCATCCTGATGCGAGCGGTTCAGGGGCTCGCCCTCGGCGGCGAATACGGCGGGGCGGCCACGTATATCGCCGAGCACGCGCCGGACGGCAGGCGCGGGCTCTATACCTCATGGATCCAGACGACCGCGACGATGGGGATCGTGCTCGCGCTCCTCATCGTCTTGATCTGCCGCCAGTCGATGAGCCCGCAGGCGTTCAGCGACTGGGGCTGGCGCATTCCGTTCTGGCTGTCGGCGATCCTCGTCGTGCTGGCCGGGTATATCCGACTGAAGCTCGCCGAATCGCCGCTCTACGCCCGGCTCAAGGAGCAGGGCAAGGCGTCGTCCAACCCGGTCAAGGAGACCTACAGTACCGGACGCAATTGGGGGCTGATGGCCTTCGCGCTGTTCGGCGCCACCGCGCCCGAGGGCGTGGTCTGGTACACCGGCCAATTCTATGCGCTGGTCTATCTGACCGGCGTCCTCGGCGCCGCCAATTACCCGACCATCTACACGATTATGATGGTGGCGCTGACCGTCGGCTCGCTCGGGTTCCTCTTTTTCGGCTGGCTATCCGACAAGATCGGACGGCGATACATCATGTGCGCCGGCTTTGCGCTGGCTGTGATCACCTATTGGCCGGTATTTTCAGCGTTTACCGCATTCAAGAACAACCCGGTCGTCTTGACGCTGTTGGTTTTCTACCTGGTGATCCTGGTCACGATGGTTTATGGCCCGATTGCGGCGTTTCTCGTCGAGCTGTTTCCGGCCCGCATCCGCTACAGCTCGATGTCGATGCCCTATCACATCGGCAACGGCTGGTTCGGCGGGGGCGTTCCGTTCATCGGCACGCTGCTCACCGGCGCGACCGGCATTGCGCTGGCCGGGCTCTTTTACCCGATGGCGGTCGCCGCGGTTGGCGTCGTCGTCAGCCTCGGTTTTCTGCGCGAGCCGACGCATCGGATCCGCATCTGGGACGAGGTCGGCGGCCAACCGCTGGTTCCCGATCAGCCCTGAGCGACGCGCGAACAGGCGGGCGGGCAGTGTCCCGGCCCGTTCGAATGTCGATCATCCGCAATCAATCGCCCTGGCCGATCAGAAATGGATCTCGTATTCGAGCTGCCAGCGCAGCGTCCGGCGCGGCGTCACCGGGGTCAGGCCAATGAGGATGCCGCCGTTCCATTTCAGCGTGCCCGGGCCGAGCTGGTGGATTTCGCCGAATAGCTGCGGCCCGATCCGATGGTCCTGCGCGCCGATCGGCAGAAAATGGCCGAACGCCCCGGGTTGCCCGTAGGCCTGAAATCCCGGATCGACAATCCCGCCGAGCGCGAGCCGGGTCTCCCAGGCATAGATGAAATTGGGCCGGCCCCCGGAAAACCGGCCGAGATCCTTTTCGAGGAACAGGTTCACCGTGTTGATCGTCGGCCCGATCTCTTTGCGCAACATCGGTCCGAAGGTGGTCTCGTCGGGCGCGCCGTGGATCATCGCTCGGCCGTATTCAAAGAACAAGCCGGCATCCAGCCAATACTGGCCGCGCTCGGTAAGCTGCAAGAAATTCTCCCAGGTCAGCTGGTCAAATTTGAGGTGTTGACCCGGTCCGCCAGGACGGTTGGTCTCGAATTCAAGCGCGGTTCGCCAGAAATTGTTGACGCCGTATTCGAGCTCGTGGACGAAGTTTTGTTCGCTGTCGATGGCTGGATTACCGCTCTGGCCGTAATTGCCGATGGTCTCGAGCTCGAGTTCCCCGGGCTCGGCGTCCGGCATCTTCACCTTGAAATCGGCGCGGGCGGTGGGTGCCAATCCGATCCCGGCGATCAGCGCCAGCACGGCCGGCAGGGAGCTACAAATACGAACGATACTCATTTGCAAATTGCCCTTAAAAAAATTTTCGCCCGGTCCCAAGCCCTACTCAGCGGCGCGCCGTTGCGGGCTGGGGGAGTTCCGCGGAGCGACCGAATCCTGGGGGGCGGTCAGGCGCATCAGCCCGCCGATGATCAACAACGTCGCCAGGTAGAACACCAGTTGGATGCCGGCGGGCTGGGCCGTGTAGCCGATCAGCGTGTGGAGAACCCGCCCTGGGAGGCTGTGATCCGACAACAGGAAAGAGGTATCCCAGAGATTGCTGCCGAGCGGCGGCAGCAGGTCCGCCTGCATCAGGAAGGCGGCGCCTTGCGAGGCGAGGCCCGCGGCCAACAGCAGCACCAGCCAGCTCGTCACCGTGAACAGGTGGCGCATCGGGATGCTGACGAGACCCCAATAGATCGCCGTGCCGGCGGCCACGCCGAGCGCCAGCCCAACCGCGCCGCCGATCGCCATCGCCACCGCGCCGCCTTGGCCAGCCAGCGCGATGCCGTAGAGAAACAGCACCGCCTCCGAGCCTTCGCGCAATACCGCGAGTGCAACCGCAAAGGCGAGCGCCCATAAGGGCTCGGCGCCGGAGCGTACCGCCGCGCCGAGCTGGACCGCATGCGCGGCGAGATCGCGACCGTGAGCGCTCATCCAGATATTGTGCCAACCGAGCATCCCGACCGCAGCGAACAGGATCGTCGCGTCGAACAGCTCCTGCCCGATCCCGGCGGCGGCCGCAGAAATCGCCCCGGCGCCGGCGGCGACGCCGAGCGCGCCGAGAACCCCAGCAACGATGCCGCCGAGGACCCATAAGTCGCGCCCGGGTGCGCCGCGGCTCGCCGCCATCACGATGCCGACGATCAGCGCGGCCTCGAGGACCTCGCGGAAGACGATGATTGCGGTGGGCAGCATCCTATTTCGCAGGTCCCTTAGTCCACGGATCGGGCGTTGTCACCAGATGCCCGCGGGTCTCGCCGTGGAAGTCATCGAAGAATTCGTAGGACCCCGGATCCAGCGGCCCTACGAAAACGGTGATTTCTCCCCCGGGGTCGACGATCTTCTCACGGTGCAAGCTGGTACTCTCGAATTCCGCATTTGTCGCCTGCTCGTTGCGGATGATCAGCCTGATCTTGACCCCGGCCGGCACCGGCACTTCCGCAGGCACAAATTGGTGATCGCGCAGGGTGATCGCGACCGTCGGTTCCTCGGCATAAGCCGGAACCGCCCAGATCAGCAAGAGCGCGGGAACGACAGCTCGGTACATCATGGACCATTTGCAATTGATAAGCGTTCGCAACGCTAACAGGGACGCGTCAATCGGCAAGCGAATTTCTCGCCGGGCAGGTGCGCGAAATCGTCGCTGCCGTGAGCGCGGCGTGCCGGCGGAGCCCGTGCCGTAGCGCACGATCTCCGCTATAAGGACCCCGGCGAACACGCGAGCAACCGACAAGGATCGGAGGAGAGATGCTGGACCTGGGTATAGCCGGCCGCAAGGCGATCGTCTGCGCGGCGAGCAAGGGGTTGGGGCGGGCTTGTGCAACGGCGCTGGCGCGGGCCGGCGTCGAGGTGACGATCACCGCGCGCACCGCCGCGACGCTGGAAGAGACCGCCGCGGAAATCCGTACCGCTACCGGCGCCAAGGTGACGGCGGTGGCCGGCGACATCACCACCGAGGCCGGGCGCGCCGCGGCGCTCGCCGCCTGTCCGGAGCCGGACATCCTCATCAACAATGCCGGCGGGCCGCCGCATGGCGATTTCCACGATTGGGGGATCGAAGACTGGCAAAAGGCGGTCAACGGCAACATGCTGACCCCGATCATGCTGATCAAGGCGACGGTCGACGGGATGTGCGCGCGCAAATTCGGGCGCATCGTCAACATCACCTCGGGCTCGGTCAAGTCGCCGATCCCCAATCTGGGCATGAGCAATGGCGCGCGCGCCGGGTTGACCGGGTTTTGCGCCGGGCTGGCGCGTCAGGTGGCGCGCCACAACGTGACGATCAACGGCCTGTTGCCGGGCCCGTTCCTCACCGACCGGCTGCGCTCCGGAATCGAGTTCGAGGCGCGCCGCCAGAATATCTCGTTCGAGGAAATGCTGGCCAAGCGCTCGGCCACCAACCCGACCGGCCGGGTCGGCGACCCCGCTGAGTTCGGCGCCGCCTGCGCCTTTCTGTGCGCCGCCTCCTCGGGCTTCATCGTCGGCCAGAACCTGCTTCTGGACGGCGGCGCGTTCAACTCGACGATGGGGTAGTCAATCCTCTCGCGCAGCGCGATGACGCTCGGACGCTAGCGATCGCCCGGCGGGGTCGATGTCCCGGTCTCGGTCGGGTCGTCGAGGTTGTAGGTCTGCGCCGTCGTCAGCTGGTCCTTCAACATGTCGACCGTGAACCGCGGTTTGACGTTGGCGGCGGCGATCTTCAAATCGTCGATGCCGACGGCGACATATCTCCCGCCCACCCCGAGGGTACCGCCGACCTGGAGGATCACCGCGGCGACGCGCCCGTCCTCACCCAGGACGATGTCCTTGATCTGGCCGATGTTCTGGTGATGCGTGTCATAGACGGCGGCGCCTTTCATGTCGCTGACGCGGATCTGGCCCGGCAGCAGATGGTTCGCGGTCATCGCGGCGCGCACCAAAGGCGAATCCGGTGCCACCGCCGCGATTTGCGCGCTGGCCATTGGCATTGCCGCCGCCGTCATCACCACAAAAGCTGCGATCATCGTTTTCTTGGACATCGGTTTCCCTCCTTCGGGAACCACCCTTCACGCCAATCAACGAGTAGAGCGCGCGCCCGGTTCCGCGTTCGCCTTGGCCGTTTTAGTGAGCGCCCGCCTCCCGCGCCGCCATTCGCTGATCCGGGCCAAAAAGACCGCGTCCGAAACGCACAAATCGCTTACGATCCGGCTGCGTCGGCGCGCTCGGCAAAGGCCGAATTCGAGCCCCAGGGGAGGCATGGCAGATGCAGGATTTCGCGGGCCGGATCGCGGTCGTCACCGGCGGCGGCACGGGGATGGGGCGAGAGCTGGTGCGCCAGCTGGTCGCGGAAGGCTGCAATGTCGCGATGTGCGACCTCTCTCAGCCTGCGATGGCCGAAACCAGACGCCTCTGCGAGGCGGAGCGGGTGCCGCAGGGCGTGTGCATCACGACGCATATCGCCGATGTCTCCGACCGGGCGCAGGTCGAGCGGTTTCGCGACGAGGTCGCCGCGCAGCACGACACCGACAAGATCCATCTCTTGTTCAACAACGCCGGCATCGGCGGCGGCGGCAGCATGATCGTCGGCGACCGCGACGAGTGGGAACGGACGTTCAATGTGTGCTGGGGCGGCGTTTATAACGCCACGCGCGCCTTCCTCCCGATGCTGCAGAAGGCCGACGCGGGCCACATCGTCAACACCAGCAGCATCAACGGTTTGTGGGCGTCGCTCGGACCGCAAAGGCCCCACACCGCCTATAGTGCGGCGAAATTCGCAGTGAAGGGCTTTACCGAGGCGCTGATTACCGATCTGCGTATTCATGCCCCCCATATCAAATGCTCGGTCGTGATGCCGGGCCATATCGGGACTTCGATCGCCTCCAACTCCCGCAAGATCCACAGCGGCAATGATTCAGACTTGATGGATGCGCGGCAGATTGCCGAGGCGCGGGTCCGCATTGCCGCGATGGGCCGCGACGTTTCGGCGATGTCGGATGAGGATCTTCAGAAAATCGCGGCCGAGCGCGAACGGCGCTTCCGCGAGGAGGCACCGACGAGCGCGGCGGCCGCGGCGACAATCATTCTCGACGGGGTCAAGGCCGAGCGTTGGCGCATTCTGGTCGGAGCGGACGCCGAACGGATCGACGAACTGGTGCGCCGCTCGCCGGAACGAGCCTACGATGTCGACTTTTTCGAGAGCCTCGCGAGCGAAGCCGGCTGGCGCATCGGCAGTTGACGACGCGCTCGCACCGTCCGACCTTGCGGGCGATTTGAGCTGGGTCGGGTGAATAGGGCATCATCCTGCGGGAGGCAGGAGGCCATGCGGCTGCGGTCTACAGATGGCGGAGACGCGTTTCGATCGGGACGGCGCCTCGTGTGGCTCGCGATCATCCTGGCGTCGTTTCTGGGCTCCGCCGCGGGGGGCTGGGCGGCGGACGCGCCGGCCACGCCGGCGATGGGCGGCGAGATGAGTTCGGCCGGCTGGGTCGAGCACATCGCCATGAAGCTCGAAAGCGAGGCGATGTCGGATGTCAGCATGCTGCCGGACACTTCGGCCGCGCTCGTGCGCGAATGGCGCTCCTTCGACAGGAATGGCTCCTCGCTCGGGGCGCTCTTCAATCTCGGCTGGATCGCGCTCGCCGCCTGCATCGCGCTCCTGGCCGAGCGGGCCGTCGCGCGCGGGCTCAGCCGCCGTCTGCGCCGCATGATGCGGGCGCGTTCCGAGGAGCTGACCCTGGTCCGCCTCCTCTTACTGCTGATCTGCGATCTCATCGGGGTGGCGGTATTTGCCGGTGTCTTCGTCTATAGCCGCCACTGGCTGATGGCTCTCGGCGTCACCACCAATGTGATCGCATTGGCCGCCAATTGGCTGATCCGCTGGCGCCTCATTTTGGTGATCCCGCGCATCGTGCTGCGCCCGAAGGAGCCGGTCGCCCGCCTCATCGACATTGCCGACGAGGAGGCGCGCAGCCTCTTGCGCTTTCTGTCCATTACCGTGCTGGCGATCGTGCTGGTAATCGGCTTCGGCCGCTATGGCCTTGCCGACGAAGACAGTGGTGCGCCCCATATCATCTCGCTGGTCGGCGCCGTGATGGCCTGCGCCCTCAACGCGCTCAATGTCTTGCGGACGCGCAGCGCGATGGAAGCACTGATCCGCGGCCGCAGCGGCGGCGTCATCGGCGCGCTGCGCGCTGCCGTCGCGCAAGCCTGGCTGGCGATCGGCATGACGATCGTCATTGGGCTCTTCGTGCTGTTTGTATTCGGGCTGTCGCTCGGCCTGTTGTCCTATTTCCAGGCGATCGTCACGACGCTCGGAGTGCTGATGGTCCTGATCGTGCTCGAGCGGCTGATGGAGCGGGGCTGGCATGAGGCCGATCCGACAATCGGCCGGGCCGCGGGCTCGGTCGACCGGCTGGTGGCACAGGGCTTCCACCGCATCCTGCGGGCAATTGCGCTCGTCGCAGCGGCGATCACGCTGGCCTGCGTCTGGATCGATGCGGTCAACCTGCCGGATGCCGCGGCCGCCAGTGCGACGCATGCAAGCGTTTCGGCGCTCAGCACATTGTTTGTCGCCTATATCGCCTGGGAGCTGATCCGGCTGGGAATCGACCGCCATCTGCAAAATGTCGGGGGCGGGCCAAAACTGCCGGGCAGCGACGTCGAGGACGAGGCGGCACCGGGTTCGCGACTGCAAACCATCCTGCCGATGGCGCGCGCCGCCTTCGGGATCCTGATCGCCGTCGTGGTGACGCTGATCGTGTTGTCGCGCCTCGGCATCGACACTGCGCCGCTGATCGCCGGCGCCGGCGTCTTCGGGCTGGCGATCTCGTTCGGCGCGCAATCCCTGGTGCGCGACATCATTTCCGGCCTCTTCTACCTGTGGGACGACGCGTTCCGCGTCGGCGAATACATCGACACCGGACGCCTCAAGGGCACGGTCGAGGCGCTCGGCATGCGGTCGGTCAAGCTGCGCCACCACAACGGCCCCTTGCACACGATCCCCTACGGCCAGCTCGGCGCCGTCACCAATCAGAGCCGCGACTTCGCCACGATCAAATTCAATCTGCGGCTCGAACCCGGCACCGATGTCGAATTGGTCCGCAAGACCGCCAAGCGGATCGGCCTCGACATGCAGGAAATACCCGAGATCGCGGCCGAGGTGATGCTGCCCTTGAAGATGCAGGGGATCGCCGAGGTCGCCGACAACGCCGTCGTATTCCGCTTCAAGTTCACCGCCCGCCCGGTCAAGCCGAGCTGGATCCAGCGCGAATATCTGAAGACGATGTATCGGGTGTTCGCCGAAAAGGGCATCGCCTTCGCCTCGGGCACCTTGACCTTGCAGACCGCGACGCCGAGGCGGGGAGCGATGCCGGCGATCGAGGGCGATGCGACGCCGCTGCTTGTCGCCGAGGCCATGGTGCCAACCGGCCGCCTCGAGCAGCCGACGGTTGGCGTCAATCGACCTGCAGCCGCGCAAACACAACCCGCTTGACGCCGTCGAAGGCGAACGCAAATCCGAGCGTTGCGGCGAGCAGCGTGCCGGGAATCGCCGGGGCGAGCGGGACCATCAAAACGCCGCCGATCGCCAGCGAGGTCACGATGACGAGGTCGACGATGGTGGCGAACAACATCACCGGCGCCGGCCGCGACCGCCACAGCGGGAGGCGCTCGCGCAGTCCGTAGACGCTCGCCTGCCCGGCCATGACGAACGTCAGAAGGGTCAGCGTGCGCATCGCGCCGGGATTGAAGCGCAGGACAAACCATCCGGCGGCGAGCACGGCAATACAATAGAAGAGCTTGAAAAGGCCGAGCGGTATCGCGGCAAGGGTGAGGTTGCGGATGCGCCAGGTATTGGGATAGGGGGTCGGCTCTGCCCGGTCGGCGGCACGCGACATCGTCACCAGATCGCCCGCCAGCATGGCCAGCGCCTGCAACGCCGGGGTCAAGACCGCGTGCCCGGTCATCACCAGCCCCGCCCCCAACACCACCAGCATCGCCGATTTGTTGACGAGGAGGCTCAAGGTATAGGTCAGGACCCGCTGGAAGCCCGACCGGCCTTCCCTGATCGAGGCGACGATCCCGCCGAGGCCGGGCGTGGTCAGGACGATGCCGGCCGCGCTCTTGGCGACATCGGTCGCCGTCGCGACCGCGATCCCCATCTGCGCCTGGCGCAGCGCCGGCGCGTCGTTGGCGCCGTCGCCGCACATCCCGACCGCATGGCCGCCCCGTTGCAGCGCCTTGACCAGGCGGAATTTGTCTTCCGGGAAAACACCGGCGTAGATCGCGAAGTCTGCGGGGCTGACGCGATCGGGGATCTTGCCCGGCGGGCACACCGCGCCTTCGAGGCCGATGGCTCGGGCGATCGTCGCCGCGGTCGCCGCGTTATCGCCGGTGATCATGATCGGGCGCACGCCGAGCGAGCGCAACTCGGTGAGGAGCGCCGCGGAATCGGGTCGCGGAGGGTCGTCAAAGGCGATGAGGCCGATGACGCTCAGTCCGCCGGGAGGCCCCGCGGCAACGGCCAGCGTCCGATGCCCGGCGCCGGCGAGCCGCTTCACCTCGGCGTCGACCTGGTCGGCAAAGGGCGCCACCGCGGCAACTGCCGCCGGTGCTCCCTTGACGATGCGAATTTCGTTGCCGCCGCCGTCGAGCGCCACCGCCTCGGCGGTCTTGATGGCCGGATCGAACGGGCTGAAGCGCAAGAGCCGAAGCGGTTTGCCCGACGCGTCGCGCCGTTGCGCCATCGCGCGGATCGCCGCATCGACCGGATCCTGCCCCTCCGCCGAGCTGGCGAGCGCTGCGGCAGCGAGCACATCGTCCTCGGTATAGCCGTCGGCAACCGGGCGGACAGCGCTCACCGCCAGCGCGTTCAAGGTCAATGTTCCAGTCTTGTCGACGCACAGGACATCGATCGTGGCCGCCTCTTGCAACGCCGTCAGGCGGGTCAACAAGACCCCCTGCGAGGCCAGCGTCTTGGCGCCCAAGGTGGCGGCCAAACTGAAGGTCGCCGGCAGCGCGACCGGCACCGCGGCAAGCAGCGCCGTCAGCACCAGCGGGATGATCTGCGGAACCGTCATCGCCAGGCTGTGGGCGTAGGCCACCATCGCGACGACGATCGCGACATTGACGATCGTCAGGTTACGAACCACGCCGAGCACGGTCTTCTGCTCGCTGCTTTCAACATGCGCGATGCGCACCAGTTCGGCAGTGCGGCCGAAATAGGTGCGCGTGCCGGTGGTGACAACTTCGCCGATCGCCTCGCCGCGGCGAACGAGCGCGCCGGCGAAGGCGGTGTCGCCCGCGCCCCTCTCCACCGGCAGCGATTCGCCGGTCAGCATCGACTGGTCGAGCAGCAGCGAACCCACGGTGATGCGAAGATCGGCCGGGACAATCGTGCCAAGCGACAACTGCACGACATCGCCCGGCACCAACTCAGCCGCCGGGGCGTCCCGCCATGCGCCGTCGCGCTTCACCCGCACCTTGAGCGACAGGCGCTCCTTCAACAGCGCGAGCGCGGCGCTGGCGCGGCTTTCCTGAAACACCCCGAGAGCGACATTGGCAATGAGGAGGGTCGCGATCATCAGCGCCTCGACGCGCTCGCCGATCGCAATCTGGAGCGCGATGGCAATTTCGAGCATCCACGGGACCGGCGCCCAAAAATGGCGCAGCACCTGAAGGGCGGGGTGCACCCGCTCGTCGACCCCTGCATTGGGGCCAAATTGCGCCAGCCGGCGCGTCGCCTCGGCCGCGGATAGGCCGCCGCGAAGCGGCGTCGCTGCTGCGGGATCGGGAACGGAGCGGCTCATCGGGCGACCGGCGATTGCCGGCTGATCATCTCGGAAACCCGCTGCTTAGCACGGCACCGGGAGAGATGTGCCAGCCTTCGGCCGCCGCGCGCGAGATTGCGTCGCTCCGCTCGCAATGACATCCTGGAAACATCCGATCGGGAGTATGGAGAAGAGCGATGCGGCTCAGCATTTTGGATGATTACCAGGGGGTCGCCCTCGACATGGCGGACTGGTCGCCGGTCAGGGGCCGCGGCATCGAGATCGCGGTCGAGCGCTTTCCGTTCGCCGATGAGGACGATGTGGTGCGCTCGCTCGCCGATTCCGAAATCGTCTGCGCGATGCGCGAGCGCACACCCTTCCCCAAACGCGTCGTCGACCGCCTGCCGAAGCTGAAGCTCCTGATCACCACCGGCATGCGCAACGCCTCCTTCGACATGGCGGCGCTGAAGGAGCGCGGGGTCACCGTCTGCGGCACTGGCGGCCCCATTGGCGCTCCAGGGGGCGGCGGCAACGAGGATACCGCCGAACTGGCCTGGGGCCTCATTCTCGGCGCCGCGCGGCGCATCGCCGAGGACCACGCCTTGATGCGCCAGGGCGGCTGGCAGACCCGCATCGGCCATCGCGTCGCCGGCAAGACGATCGGGCTTTTGGGCCTCGGCCGGCTCGGCAGCGCGGTCGCCCGGGTCGGGCTCGCCTTCGGCATGAAGGCGATCGCGTGGAGCCAGAACCTGACCGCGGAGAAGGCCGCCCAGCAGGGCGTCGAGCGGGTCGAGAAAGACGAACTCTTCCGCCGCGCCGACATTCTCTCGGTGCATCTCGTGCTGAGCGAGCGCTCGCGCGGGCTTGTCGGCAGACGCGAGATCGGGCTGATGAAACCGAGCGCGATCCTCGTCAACACCTCGCGCGGGCCGATCTGCGATACCGCCGCGGTCATCGACGCGCTGAAGACGGGGCGGCTCGCGTATGCCGGCTTCGACGTCTATGACCAGGAGCCGCTGCCGATCGACCATCCGCTGCGCCAGGCGCCGAACGTCATCCTGACGCCGCATATCGGCTACGTCACCGACGAGAATTATCACAGCTCCTACCCGCAGATCGTCGAAGACGTACTTGGCTTTCTCGACGGCAAGCCGGTCCGGACGATCTGAGCGCGGCGATCGGATGGGTCGTGGGGCGATGAGCGATGAGCGATGAGGCGCCATTGATCCGCCCGTCGCGCGACGAGGACGTCGGCGCGATCGCGGCGATCTATGGCTACCACGTGATGCATGGGGTTGCCTCGTTTGAGGAGGTCGTGCCGACGGTTGACGAGATCGCCCGCCGCCGCACCGAGATCGTCTCGCGCGGGCTGCCGTACCTCGTCGCCGAGCGCGACCGCAGGGTCGTCGGGTATTGCTATGCCGGCCTATTCCGGCCGCGTGCGGCCTATCGCTACACGCTCGAAGATTCGATCTATGTCGACGCCGCCGAAGTCGGGCGCGGCATCGGCCGGGCGCTCTTGGAGCCGCTCCTGTTGCGCGCGAGCGAACTCGGCTATCGCCAGATGGTCGCCGTGGTCGGCGGGCGGGAGACGATCCCGTCGATCCGGCTGCATGAAGCCCTCGGTTTTAGCCATGCCGGAATCCTGCCCGCGGTGGGTTTCAAATTCGGCCGGTGGATCGATATCGTGCTGATGCAACGCGCGCTGGGTCCGGGCGCGACGAGCCTTCCCGATGGCGCGCCGCCATTAACCGGCGGTTAGGGCGAAGCCGCGTAGGCTCCGCGACCCACCGCGGGCGACGATCGGGGACCGGAATGCCACTCTATCGAGTTTTCGCCGCCGCAACCCTGGCCCTCGTGGTGCTGGTGCCCGTTGCGACAACCGCCCAGGAGCTGCCACAGCCCCAAATAACCCTGCAGTATCATGAAATGGTCCCCGCCGACGCCGACACCGCACCGATTTTCACAAGGATTTTCGAGCGCTTTCAGAAAGACTGCGAGGCTATAGGGAAAGCATTCAACAAAAAATGCGTGATCAGTCAGGCCAACGTCAACCTGAACACCAATTACGGCGGTGATATGACCGGCCCCAGGAACCTGAACGCAAACGCCACCATCACGCTGCTGCCGGGCCCAGCCGGGGGTGCGCCGACCCGCTGAAGACGCCGTCTACCACCGTACCGGTCTGTTGGCGACCCCCGTTTATCGCCTATATATCTCATGCATTTGTCGATAACGCGGCACTGGGGAGAGCGGCATGGCGGAAGAGTTTACAGACCCGGGCCGGATCCGTTCCTATCACGCGCATATCTATTACGATGCGGCGACAAAGCCGGTGGCGGAGCGACTGCGCGAGGCGATCGGCAAAGGGTTTACCGTCGAACTCGGGCGCTGGCATGATGAGCCGGTCGGACCGCACCCCGTCTCGATGTACCAGGTGGCCTTTGCCGTCGGCGAATTCCCGCGCCTCTTACCCTGGCTGATGCTGAACCGCGGCGGGCTCGACATCCTCGTCCACCCGCAGACCGACGATCCTTACGATGACCACGCGATCCACGCGCTGTGGCTCGGAAGCCCCTTGCCGCTGCGGCTCGAGGGCATGCGACGCCGCCGGCAGGCCTGAGCCCGCGACGCTGCTGCGGCTACACGCGGCCGGTCAGCAGGAGGACGATCAGAATGATGACGATGAGGCCGGACCCGCCGCTCGGGTAATAGCCCCAGCCGCTGCTATAGGGCCAAGTCGGCAGTGCACCGATCAGAATCAGAATCAGGATGACGAGAAGAATGGTGCCCATTGCGCACTCGATATAGCTGGCAATTGCAGCTACGAACGCAGCGCGACAACGACCGGTTCCAGGTGCGCGGGATCAGCCCGCAGATGGCGCGACGCGGCGGGCCCTACCAGGTACGCACCGGCCCGCAATCGACATGGACGAAATCGGAGTGCGGATA
>DASYZD010000112.1:0-5619 GCA_035946655.1 Allostellaceae bacterium
CGGGCGCCGAGCGGCCGTGCCTCGCCGTGCATCTGTGGGTCGACGAGGCGGGGCGCAAGCGGCGGCACCGCTTTGAGCGCGGGGTCATGCGCTCGGCGGCGCGGCTGACCTACGACCGGGTCCAGGCGGCATATGACGAGCTCCCGGGCGAACCCTTCCCGCTCGCCCCCGAACGGCTCGCCGCGCTTTACGGCGCCTTCGCGACGCTTGAGCGGGTGCGGCGTGCGCGGGGCGCACTGATGCTCGACCTCACCGAGCACCGCGTCGTCCTCGATGGCGACCGGCGCCCGATCGCGGTCGTCCCGCGAACCCGGCTCGACAGCCATCGGCTGATCGAGGAATTCATGATCCTCGCCAACATCGCCGCGGCCGAGGATCTCGAAGCGCGGCATCAGGCCTGCCTCTATCGCGTGCATGACCAGCCCGACCCCGAAAAGCTCGCCGCCTTGCGCGATTTCCTCGACGAGATGGGAATTCCCGGCCTCGCCCTGGCGAGAGGCCAGGTGATCCGGCCGGAATTGTTCAACCGGGTCCTCGCCCGCGCCGCGACACGGCCGGAAGCCGCGATGATCAACGAGTTGGTGCTGCGCGCCCAGGCCCAGGCCGTCTACAGCCCGAACAACATCGGCCATTTCGGGCTCGCCCTGCCGCGTTACGCCCATTTCACCTCGCCGATCCGGCGCTATGCCGACCTTGTCGTACATCGCGCGCTGATCGCCGGACCGACCCCGGCGCGCGAGGCTGGCGAAGCTCTCGGCGCCATCGCCGAGCATATCTCGACGACCGAGCGGCGCGCCGCTTCGGCCGAACGCGCGGCGCTCGACCGCTATCGCGCATTGCTCCTCGGCGGCGCGATCGGCACGGTCTTCGCCGGGCGGGTGAGCGGAGTTGCGCCGTTCGGGATGTTCGTAACGCTGCCGGAGAGCGGCGCCGACGGGCTGGTTCCGATCTCGAGCCTGCCGCCGGATTATTACGATCACGAAGCCGCGCGCCACCGGCTGGTCGGCCGCCGCTCGAACCGCATTTTCGCGCTCGGCGACGCGGTAACGGTTACCCTGGCGGAAGCCGACGCGATCGGCGGCAGGCTGATGTTCCGGATCGAGGGTGAGAGGTTTACCGGGGCCCCCCTTTCGGCAAGACCCGACGCATTGCGGCCGCGGCGGGGTCTGTACCGCCGCCGGCGCTGACTGGTCCCGCAGCAACATGCCGACAGCTGGCATGTTGATCGCGGTTGCCTGGCGCTTTACCCTATAAAGGGTCCGGGGAGCCTAGGGAGTTGTCGATCCGCGCGCTGTCGTATCTGCGGCCGGCCGTTGTTGCCGTATGGGCGGGCCTCGTGCTGGTCCTCGCCGGGTGCGCCGCACCGGGGCTGCTTCCGGCCGATGGCGAGGGCCAGCTCTTCGCCCGCGGGCTCGACGAGATCGACGATCTTTATATCGACCCGGTGTCGAACCGCCAGCTTGCCCTCTCGGCATTAGCGCGGCTGACCCGGCTCGACGGCGATCTCGGCGTCAGCGATAACCGCGTCGCTGGCGCGCTCGTGCTCAGCTATGACGGGCGCGGGATCGGTGTCTTCACCATGCCGGACGAGACGAACGGCCGGGAGTGGGGCAATTTGCTCGCAGCCGTGATCACGGCCGCCAAGGACGCCTCGCCCGGCCTCGCTGTATTGCCGCAGGACGCGATCGACGAGGCCGTGTTTGACGGCATGACCGCCCCGCTGGATCGTTTCTCTCATTATTCCCCTCCCAAGCTGGCGCGCGCGCAGCGCGCAGCGCGCGACGGCTTCGGCGGGATCGGCGTCACGCTCGAGGCAAAGAGCGACATCTTCCGGGTCACCGCGGTCATGTCGCAGGGCCCAGCCGATCGCGCCGGCATCCGCCCGCAGGATCAGATCGTGGCGATCGACGGCGTCGCCACGTCGGGTCGTTCGTACGAGGAGGTGGCCCGCCAGCTGCGCGGACCAGTCGGCAGTGCGGTGGCGCTGAGCGTTTTGCGCCCCGGCGCGGCGCAGCCCGGCGACCTCCGGCTGAGCAGAACCTTGGTCATCGCCCCGACCGTCACCGTATCGCGCGACGGCGACATCGCCGTATTCCATATTGGCGGCTTCAACCGCAGCACGACCCAGCGGATCGCCGACGGATTGGCGCAAATCCGAAGGCAGGAGGGTGGGCACCTCACCGGAATCGTCCTCGACCTGCGCAACAGCCCTGGCGGGCTGCTCGACCAGGCGGTCAGCCTCGCCGATCTGTTCATCGATGACGGGCCGATCGTCTCGACCGTCGGTCGTCATCCGGCCAGCCACCAATATTTCGCCGCCTCGGGCGCCGGCATCGCCCTGGAGACACCGCTCGCGGTGCTGATCAACGGCGGCTCCGCCTCGGCCGCCGAGATCCTGGCTGCCGCGTTGCAGGATGTCGGACGCGCTGTCGTCATCGGCAGCTCGTCCTATGGCAAGGGCACCGTGCAAACCGTGCTGCGCCTACCCAACGATGGCGAGCTGACACTGACCTGGGCTCGGCTCATTACGCCATCGGGCTATTACCTGCAGACGCACGGGGTGGTGCCGACGCTGTGCACCGCGGATCTGAACGATGGCGAGCAGGCGCTGGAACTCGGGTTGCAGCAGGTCGACGCCGGTGCGGCTGGCGGACCGCCGGCGGCTCCGCGGGCTGCTCTCGACGAGCATGCCTGGTCGCAGCTGCGTCGTGCGTGCCCCGGGCGCCGTACCAGTCCCGCCATCGATCTCAAGCTGGCCGCGCGCCTCCTTGCCGACCCCAAGCTCTACCGCGCGGCGCAGCATGCACTCACCCGGGCGCCCCACCCAAGCGGGGGCGCGCCCGCCTTGACAGACCTCAACCGTGCGCTATCTTCGCGGCCACACTAAATTCCCACCTCGCGAGGCCGCCCATGGCGAAGACCAGCACCGTCCTCATCAAGCTCGTCAGCAGTGCCGATACAGGATTTTTCTACGTCACAAAGAAGAATCCGCGGACGAAGACCAACAAGCTCGAACTCAAGAAGTTCGACCCGGTCGCGCGCAAACACGTCATCTTCAAGGAAGCCAAGATAAAATAGCCCGCCTGCGCCTCGGCTAGCTCAACCTCGCGCTCGAGGCAATTGCTCAGGACGCGACGGCGATCGGCACCGGCTCTAAAAGTGGCGGCTGCCGGGCGGGAAGGGTGACGAGACAATTGCGGCCGGCCTTTTTAGCGGCGTAGAGCGCATCATCGGCGCGCTTCAGCAATGTCTCCATCACGTCAGTCCCCTCGCCGGTCATCGCGACGCCGACGCTGACGGTGACCGGCAGCCGGTCACCGCTGCCTTCCACGATGAACGGCTCGTCGGCCACCGCGACGCGCAGGCGCTCGGCGACGAGCAGCGCGTCGCTTAGAGTGGTCTCGGGCATTACCACGACAAATTCCTCGCCGCCCAGGCGGCCAACCAGGTCGACGCTGCGCACCTGGCGCACCGCGCGCTCGGCCAGCTCGCGCAGGACCTCATCACCGGCCGGGTGGCCATAGCGGTCATTGACCTTTTTGAAATGATCGACGTCGAATAGCATCAGCGCGGTGCTGGCAGCGCTGTCGGGGAGCCGGTCGAGCAGCTCGTTCAGATGCGCTAAGACGTAGCGGCGGTTGTAGAGTCCGGTCAGTTCGTCGGTCAACGCCATCGACAGGCTGCGGCGATAGTTGTCGCCCAGCCGGTCCTCAAGGCGCTTGCGGCGGATCTGGGTGCGCACCCGGGCGAGGAGCTCGTTGCGGTCGACTGGACGGACCAGATAATCGTTGGCGCCCAGATCGAGACCCTTGGCGAGCCGCGGCAGCTCACTGTCATCGGCCATTAATAGGATCGGCAACCGGCGCGAACTCTCGTTCGCCCGCCATTGCGAAACCAGACGCAGCGGGTCGCCATCGGGCAGGGATAGGCTGGCGATGACCAGTTCGACCGAATCGTCCAAGAGACCCTGTGCCTCCTCACAGGAGGATGCGTGCAACACCGAGGCGGCGACCGGCCCCAGCGTGTCAATGATCCGCGATGCGGTGATCCCCTGTTCGGCGACGAGCAGGATCCGCGCCGCACTGACATCGGCCGCCCATTCACCGCCCGTATCGGCGGTGCCGAACTGGCGGCACACCTGCTCGCGCAAGCGCAGCTCGTCCATCATCCGCTTCAGGCGCACCAGCGAGCGCACCCGCGCGAACAAGGCGACATCGTTGACGGGCTTCGTCAAGAAATCGTCGGCACCTGCTTCCAGGCCGCGCAGCCGGTCGGCGACGTCCGAGAGTGCGGTGACCATCACGACCGGGATGTCTGCCGTGCGCGGGTTCGCCTTCAGCCGACCGCACACCTCAAAGCCGTCCATCCGCGGCATCATCACATCGAGGAGGATGATGTCGGGCAGCTCAGCTTCGGCAAGGGCCAGCGCGCGCTTGCCGTTGTCGGCGCTGATCACCTCGAAATATTCGCTGGCGAGCTTGGCCGCGAGCAGCCTGACATTGAGCTCGACGTCATCGACGACTAGGACGCGGGCGGTCATGGCACGATTACCCCCTGATCAGGGGAGAAAACGCTCGATGGTACGCATGAAACCGGTCACCGAGATCGGCTTGGCTATGTAGGCTTGGCAGCCGCCGTTGCGAATCTTCTCCTCATCGCCCTTCATCGCAAAGGCGGTCACGGCGATGATCGGGATGGTCCGCAGTTGATCGTCCTCCTTGAGCCATTTGGTAACTTCGAGCCCGGATACTTCGGGCAGCTGAATGTCCATCAAAATGAGGTCCGGCCGGTGCAGCCGCGCCATCCGTAGCGCCTCCACGCCATCGCTCGTTCGCAACGTGAAATAGCCATGTGCTTCGAGCAGATCGTTGAAAAGCTTCATGTTTAGGTCGTTGTCCTCGACAATCAGCACCGTTTTCTGGGGTCGCAGGTCAGGACTGGTTTCCCGGCTCATCACTTCGAAAGTCATTCTAGCGCGCCCCCCAATCCGCAAAATCACACCGTCGGGCCAGCCGGCCACAGGCTCCGCGCGATCACACCGCTATCGTTCTACCGGGCGTGGTTTAACAATTGGTAACTACCCGGCCCGAAAGCGGCAGAGGGCCGTGCAACGCCCACTCCGACCAGCGCCGAGGCTCGGCCCCACCGAATGGCTTGAACGGCAGCCTCACCGGGCGCATTGAGGCAGCCTGCGGGCACCAGACCGGGAATGTGACCTTGCGCATCGGTATCGATCTCGGCGGCACCAAGATCGAGGCGGCGGCGATCGACGCGAAAGGCCGGATTGTGCTGCGCCGGCGAATCGCCACGCCGACCGGCGATTATGACGGCACGATCGCCGCGCTGGCCGGCCTCGTCGCGGCGATCGAGCGGGCGATCGGCGCCACCGCTTCGGTCGGGGTCGGCATGCCGGGCACGATCGTCGCCGAAACCGGGCTCGTCAAGAACAGCAATTCGACCTGGCTCAACCACCGACCGCTCGGCTGCGATGTCGAGGCCGCGCTGGGCCGCCCGGTCCGCTTTGCCAATGACGCCAATTGCTTTGCCCTGTCGGAGGCGATCGATGGCGCGGCGGCCGGCTGCGGCACCGTGTTCGGCGCGATCCTCGGCACCGGGGTC